>NZ_JBHXRV010000003.1:0-234959 GCF_042716745.1 Streptomyces sp. NPDC058663 | reverse complement strand
GGCGGGGGGGGGGCGCGCCCCGCCCCGGGGGGGGGGGGGGGGGGGGGGGGGGGGCCCCCCCCCCCCCCCGGGGGGGGGGGGGCCGGGGATAGGGGTGCGGGGGCCCCGCCGCCCAAGGCGACGGTGCTGGGCCGCCGAACTGGGCAGGGCATGCGAGGGCCCCGTTCTCCTCGGAGGGGGAACGGGGCCCTTGGGGCAGGGTGGGTCAGGCGGGGGTGGTCAGGCGGGTGATGGCCTCGTCGACCGTCAGTTCCTCGCGTTCGCCCGTACGGCGGTCCTTCAGCTCCAGGACGCCGTCGGCGGCACGGCGCCCGGCGACCAGGATCTTCGGGACGCCGATCAGCTCGGAGTCGGTGAACTTCACACCGGGCGAGACGCCGGGACGCTCGTCGACCAGGACGCGCAGCCCGGCCTCGCCCAGCTTCTCGGCGACCTCGACGGCCAGCTCCGTCTGGAGCGCCTTGCCCGCCGCGACGACGTGCACGTCGGCCGGGGCGATCTCGGCGGGCCAGCACAGGCCCTTGTCGTCGGCGGACTGCTCGGCGAGCGCCGCCACCGCGCGCGAGACGCCGATGCCGTACGAGCCCATGGTCACGCGGACCGGCTTGCCCTGCTGGCCCAGCACGTCGAGGGAGAACGTGTCGGCGTACTTGCGGCCGAGCTGGAAGATGTGGCCGATCTCGATGGCGCGGTCCAGCTTGAGGCCGGTGCCGCAGCGGGGGCACGGGTCGCCCTCTTCGACGACGACCACGTCGAGGTAGTCGTCGACCTCGAAGTCGCGGCCGGCGACGACGTTCTTGGCGTGCGTGTCCTGCTTGTTGGCACCGGTGATCCAGGCGGTGCCGGGGGCGACGCGGGGGTCGGCGATGTAGCGGACCTTGGCGAGGCCCTGCGGGCCGACGTAGCCCCGTACGAGGTCGTCGCGGCCCTCGAAGTCCTCGGCGGTGACCAGCTCGACGACGGCCGGGGCGAGGTGCTCGCCCAGCTTGCCGAGGTCCACCTCGCGGTTGCCGGGGACACCGACGGCGACGATCTCGCCGTCGACCTTCACCAGGAGGTTCTTCAGGGTCGATGAGGCGTCGACGCCGAGCTGGGCGGCGAGGGTCTCGATGGTGGGGGTGTCGGGGGTGTCGATGTCCTCGGCGGCCGGGTGCCCGGCGGCGTCGACGGCCTTCAGCTCGAAGGTGACGGCCTCGGTGTTCGCGGCGTAGTCGCAGGCCGGGCAGTCGGCGAAGGTGTCCTCACCGGCGGCGGCCGGGGCGAGGAACTCCTCGGACGCGGAGCCGCCCATGGCGCCGGAGACGGCGGACACGATGCGGTGGTCCAGGCCGAGCCGGTTGAAGATCTTGATGTACGCCTCGCGGTGCAGGCGGTACGACTCGGCGAGGCCCTCGTCGGTGGTGTCGAAGGAGTACGAGTCCTTCATCTGGAACTCGCGGCCGCGCAGCACGCCGGAACGGGGGCGGGCCTCGTCGCGGTACTTCGTCTGGATCTGGTAGAGCATCACCGGCAGGTCCTTGTAGGACGTGCACTGGTCCTTGACGGTCTGGGTGAAGATCTCCTCGTGGGTGGGGCCCAGGAGGTAGTCGGCACCCTTGCGGTCCTTGAGGCGGAAGAGCAGGTCGCCGTACTCCTCCCAGCGGCCGGAGGCCTCGTACGCCTCCTTGGGCAGGAGGGCGGGGAGCAGCACCTCCTGCGCCCCGATGGCGTCCATCTCCTCACGCACGACGCGCGAGATGTTGTCGAGGACCTTCTTGCCGAGCGGCAGCCAGGTCCAGATGCCGGCGGCGTTGCGACGTACGTAACCGGCGCGGACCAGCAGCTTGTGGCTGAGGGTCTCGGCGTCCGCCGGGTCGTCGCGCAATGTCTTGACCATCAAACGGGACATGCGCTGGACCTGGGCCATGGTGAACTCCTGCTCGCAAGGGTGATGTCAGGAGGTTAGCCGGGGGGTGGGGGCGGGTGGAAATCGGTTAGCGCACGGGGGGACGGCGCAGCGGCAGGGGTGCTCCCATGACCGCGTAGGGCCGCGGGGCGCTCGGGAACAGGACCTGGCGGGCGAGGTCGGTGTAGCCGAGGGAGCGGTAGAGGGCTCTTGCGGGGCTTTCGATGTCGATGGCGGAGAGGATCGAGCGGGGCTCCTGGGCGGTGTCCGTGAGGGCGGTGATCAGGGAGCGGCCGATCCCCCGGGCCTGGAAGTCCGGGTGGACGTGGAGTTCGGTGATCACGAAGGAGTGGTCGAGCCAGGTGTCGCGGCCGGTGGGCCGCAGGTACGGCTCGACGACGGTGGACCACCAGTGGGAGCGGTCGTTCGGCATGCCGTAGACGAATCCGGCCAGCCGCCCGTCGGGGGTGGTGGCGCCGAGGGCGCGCGCACCGGGTGAGGTCATGTGCCGCAGGACGATGTGGCGTCGTACGCTCACCTCGTCCGCTCCGAGGCCGAAGGCGAGGGCCTGCACGGCGAGCGCCTCGTCCACGCGCGCGGCCAGGTCGAGGGGGCCGATCACTGCGGCGTCGTCGGCGTCGTCCGTCGGGGGCGTCATGGGCGAACACTAGCCGTCCGCGCCCCGCCCGGGGCACGCGGTGAAATCGTGCGGCGGCTAGAAGAGGACGCTCATGAAGGCGCCGACCTCGCGGAAGCCGACGCGCCGGTACGACGCCCTGGCCGGGGCGTTGTAGTCGTTGACGTAGAGGCTGACGACGGGGGCGATGTCGGCGAGGGCGTAGCGCAGCACGGCGGCCATGCCGGTGACGGAGAGGCCCTTGCCGCGGTGTTCGGGAGCGACCCAGACGCCCTGGATCTGGCAGGCGGCGGAGGTGGCCGCGCCGATCTCGGCCTTGAAGACGACCTTGCCGTCCTCGATGCGGGCGAAGGAACGGCCGGCGCCGACCAGTTCGGCCACCCGTGCCTGGTAGAGGAGCCCGCCGTCGCCGGCCATCGGCGAGACGCCGACCTCCTCGGTGAACATGGCCACGCACGCGGGCATGATCGCTTCCAGCTCGTCCTTGCGGATGCGGCGGACGAGCGGGTCGGGGGTGATGCCGTCCGGCATCTGCTCGGCGACCATCAGCGGCTGGTGGGCGCGGACCTCGCGGGCGGGGCCCCAGCTCGGTTCGAGGAGACGCCACAGCTGGGCGGTGGGCTCGGCGGGGCCGACGATGGAGGAGCAGCGGCGGCCGCTGCGGCGGGCCCGTTCGGCGAAGGCGCGGACGGCTTCGGGGGTGGCGCAGAGGGGGACGAGGTTGGCGCCGGAGTAGCAGAGGCTGCGCAGCCTGCCGCTCTCGTACCAGCCCCACATCTCGCCGCCGAGGCGCCACGGGTCGAGACCGGCGACCTGGACGCGCGAGGTCACGAAGGCGTTGTTGACGGGCTCGCTCTCCAGCAGGGCGAGGGCCTCGTCCAGCTCGGCTGGTGCGAGGACGCGGGTGGTGGTCGTCGTCAACACGTGGAGGGCCTCACCGGTACGGATCGCTGATCTCCGCACTGTACCCGGCACGTTCGAAAGCACCCAGCCGGACCGACAAGCCCCGCGCTCCCTGGAGAGGGCGGGGCTTTCGTCGACGGTGTGCCGGGCAGGGGGGGCGTGCCGCCGGGCCCTGCGCGGGGTGGTTATTTGGCGATCGAGATCTGCGGCTCGCCGGAGGGGATGCCGTCCTTCTCCATCTGCTCGGCGATCTTCATCGCCTCTTCGATGAGCGTCTCGACGATCTTCGACTCGGGGACGGTCTTGATGACCTCGCCCTTGACGAAGATCTGGCCCTTGCCGTTGCCGGAGGCGACGCCGAGGTCGGCCTCGCGGGCCTCACCGGGGCCGTTGACGACGCAGCCCATGACGGCGACGCGCAGCGGCACCTCCATGCCCTCCAGACCGGCGCTGACCTGGTCGGCGAGCTTGTACACGTCGACCTGGGCGCGGCCGCAGGACGGGCAGGAGACGATCTCCAGGCGGCGCTGCTTGAGGTTGAGGGACTCCAGGATCTGGATGCCGACCTTGACCTCTTCGGCGGGCGGGGCCGAGAGCGAGACGCGGATGGTGTCGCCGATGCCCTCGGAGAGCAGGGCGCCGAAGGCGACGGCGGACTTGATGGTGCCCTGGAAGGCGGGGCCGGCCTCGGTGACGCCGAGGTGCAGCGGGTAGTCGCACTGGGCGGCGAGCTGGCGGTAGGCGTTGACCATCACGACCGGGTCGTTGTGCTTGACCGAGATCTTGATGTCGCCGAAGCCGTGCTCCTCGAAGAGGGAGGCTTCCCAGAGGGCGGACTCGACGAGCGCCTCGGGGGTGGCCTTGCCGTACTTCTTCAGCAGCCGGGCGTCCAGCGAGCCGGCGTTGACACCGATGCGGATCGGGGTGCCTGAGTCGCGCGCGGCGTGCGCGATCTCCTTGACCTTGTCGTCGAACTGCTTGATGTTGCCGGGGTTGACGCGGACGGCCGCACAGCCGGCGTCGATGGCGGCGAACACGTACTTCGGCTGGAAGTGGATGTCGGCGATCACCGGGATCTGCGACTTCCTCGCGATGGTGGCGAGGGCGTCGGCGTCGTCCTGCGTCGGGCAGGCGACGCGGACGATCTGGCAGCCGGACGCGGTCAGCTCGGCGATCTGCTGGAGCGTGGCGCCGATGTCGGACGTCCGGGTGGTCGTCATCGACTGCACCGACACGGGTGCGTCCCCGCCGACGGCAACGGTGCCGACCTGGATCTTGCGGCTGATCCTCCGGTCGGCGAGCTTCGTCGGAACGGAGGGCATTCCGAGAGAAATTGCAGTCATCTGCTGTGCAACCCCAAGTGTGGATCTAGGTCCCGAGATCGGCGGGCTCCGGTCATCGAGCGTACGTCACCTCGAAAGACCGGAGTACACCACGTCGACAAATCCACTCAATGGAGCGTTACGGGATGTCCTGGTGCGTCAGGAGATGCGGACGGGGTTGACGACGTCCGCGATCAGCACGAGCACGGTGAAGCAGATGAACAGTCCCGCGACGACGTACGCGACCGGCATGAGCTTGGCGACGTCGAAGGGTCCCGGGTCGGGCCGCCGGAACACCTTCGCCACGCCGCGGCGCAGTGATTCCCAGAGGGCTCCCGCGATGTGCCCGCCGTCGAGCGGGAGCAGCGGCAGCATGTTGAACAGGAACAGGGAGAGGTTGAAGCCCGCGACGAGGAACAGCATCATCGCGACGGTGTTCTCCATCGGCAGTCCGAGGCCGAGGATCTCGCCGCCGACGCGGGCCGCGCCGACCACGCCCATGGGCGAGTCCGCCTTGCGCTCCTCGCCGTGGAAGGCCGCGTTCCACAGGTCGGGGACCTTGGAGGGGAGCGCCAGGAGGGAGTCGACACCGGACTGGAGCATGATGCCCATGTGGTCGAGGGACTCGGTGAAGGTGAGCGGGACGGTGGCACTGCCGGGGCCGAAGCCGAGGTAGCCCGCCTCGACGTACTGGTCCTTGACCGGATCGCCGTTGGCGTCCTTCTTGAGGACCTTGTTGGTGGTGAGGGTGGCGTTCAGGACCTTCTGCTCGCCGCCGCGCTCGACGGTGAGGGTGGCCGCGCCCTTGGTGGAGCGGATGCGGTCGGAGAGGGTGGCCCAGTCGGCGACCGGCTGCCCGTTGAAGGCGACGATCCGGTCGCCCTTCTGGAGTCCGGCGGCCTTGGCCGGGGAGGGCTTGTCCTTCGCCGTGCAGTCGCGGTTCTCGCTCTGCGAGACCACACAGGGCACGACGGAGTCGACGGTGGTCGTGGACTTGTTGATGCCGACGAACATGAAGACGCTGAGGAAGAGCGCGACGGCCAGGATCAGGTTCATGAACGGTCCTGCGAACATCACGATGACGCGCTTCCACGGCTTGCGCGTGTAGAAGAGCCGGCTCTCGTCGCCGGGCTGGAGCTCTTCGTACGCCGCCGAGCGGGCGTCCTCGATCATGCCGCGCCACGGTGAGGTGGAGCGGGCCTCGACGCGGCCGTCCTTGCCGGGCGGGAACATGCCGATCATGCGGATGTAGCCGCCGAGCGGGATGGCCTTGATGCCGTACTCGGTGTCGCCCTTGCGTTTGGACCAGATGGTGGGGCCGAAGCCGACCATGTACTGGGGCACCCGCACGCCGAAGAGCTTGGCGGTGGAGAGGTGGCCGAGTTCGTGCCAGGCGATCGAGATGAGCAGCCCGACGAAGAAGATGACTATCCCGAGGACCGTCAACAGGATGGACGTCATGCGCGGGCCTCCGCTGTTGCCTTCGATGCCTTGCCGGCTGCCAGTTCGCGGGCGCGGGTGCGCGCCCAGGTTTCTGCTTCGAGGACGTCCGCGACCGTGAGGAGGGTTCCCCGGCCGGGGGTACCGTGCTCGGCCACGACTTCGGCGACCGTATCCACGATTCCTGTGAAGGGCAGCCGCCCTGCGAGGAACGCGTCCACACATTCCTCGTTCGCGGCATTGAACACCGCCGGGGCCGTGCCCGCGAGCTCTCCGACGTGCCGGGCGAGTCCCACGGCCGGGAACGCCTCGGTGTCCAGCGGGAAGAACTCCCACGTGGACGCCTTGCTCCAGTCGAAGGCCGGGGCGGCGTCCGGGACCCGTTCGGGCCAGCCGATGCCGAGGGCGATCGGGCCGCGCATGTCGGGCGGGGTGGCCTGGGCGAGCGTCGAGCCGTCGATGAATTCCACCATCGAGTGGACGTAGGACTGCGGGTGGACGACGACCTCGATGCGGTCGAAGGGGATGTCGTAGAGGAGGTGCGCCTCGATGACTTCCAGACCCTTGTTGACCAGGGTCGCGGAGTTGACGGTGATGACCGGGCCCATCGCCCAGGTGGGGTGGGCGAGTGCGTCCTCCCGGGTGACGCCCGCCAGCTCTGCCTTCGTACGGCCGCGGAAAGGTCCGCCGGAGGCGGTGACGACCAGTTTGCGCACCTCGCTGCGTCTGCCGCCGGCCAGCGCCTGGAAGAGCGCGGCGTGCTCGGAGTCGACCGGGATGATCTGGCCGGGCTTGGCGAGTGCCTTCACCAGGGGGCCGCCGACGATCAGCGACTCCTTGTTGGCGAGGGCGAGGGTGCGGCCCGCTTCGAGGGCGGCGAGGGTGGGGGCGAGACCGATGGAGCCGGTGATGCCGTTGAGAACGGTGTGGCAGTCGGAGGCGGCCAGTTCCGCGGCGGCGTCCGGTCCGGCCAGGATCTCGGGGAGCGGCTCGCTGCCGTACCGCGTCGTCAGCGCCTCGCGCAGCGCGCCCACCGCTTCCTCGCGGGCGACCGCGACCTGGCGTACCCGCAGCTGGTGCGCCTGGTCGGCGAGCAGCTCGACCTGGGATCCGGCCGCGGAGAGCGCGGTGATCCGGAAGCGGTCGGGGTTGCGCAGGACCAGGTCGATGGCCTGGGTTCCGATGGAGCCGGTGGAGCCGAGGACGACGATGTCGCGCGGCCCCTCGGTGACGGCGCCGTAGCGGAGGTGCGGATCGGCGAGCGGGACAGGACTGTCGGTCATTCCCCCATTGTGTCCCGGGCGCGGGGTGCTGTGGACAGGGTGCCCCCGCTTCACGTCGGCGGCTTGACGGACACCGGGGGGATTGCGGGTCGCTTCCGGCGCGGCCGGGGCCGCTCGGGGTCGCTTCCGGTGCGGCCTCGGGGTCGTTTCCGGCGCGGCCTCGGGGTCGCTGCGGGTCACTTCGGGCGCGGCCGGGGCCGCTCGTTCCCGTCGCGGTCCGGTCCGCTGTGGGTGCGCTCGGAGCTCTGGCGGGTCACCACGCCCTCCTCGGTGTCCATAGTGGGGGCGGTGAAACTGAGGTCGCCGTCCTGGCGGGGGGCCAGGACGGCCACCGGTGCGTCGGTCTCGACGCGGAGGTGGAAGAGGAAGCCGACGGTCTCCTCCTTGATGGCGTCCATCATGGCCGTGAACAGCTCGAAGCCCTCGCGCTGGTACTCGAAGACCGGCTCGCGGCCGAGCATGTGGCGCAGGCCGATGCCCTCCCGCAGGTAGTCCATCTCGTAGAGGTGCTCACGCCACTTGCGGTCCAGTACGGCGAGCAGCACGCGCCGTTCGAGGTCGCGGAGCACCTCGGTGCCGAGCCGGGCCTCGCGCGACGCGTACTGCGCGTGGATGTCCTCGCGCAGTGCTGCGGCGAGCTCGTCGGGCCCCAGGTCGGGGTCCTCCAGCAGGTCTGCGGCGCCGGGGGTGACCGGGTAGAGGTCGTGCAGCGCCCTCCAGAGCCGGTCGAGGTCCCACTCCTCGGCGTAGCCCTCGGCGGTCTCGGCCCGGACGTAGGCGTCGACGGTGTCGTCCATGAAGTGGCCGATCTGGCCGGTGAGGTCCTCGCCGGCCAGGACGCGGCGGCGTTCGCCGTAGATGAGTCTGCGCTGCCGGTCCATGACTTCGTCGTACTTCAGGAGGTCCTTGCGGGACTCGAAGTTCTGCCGCTCGATCTGTGACTGGGCGGCCGCGACGGCCCGGGTGACCAGCTTGTTCTCGATGGGTACGGCGTCGGGGAGGTTCGCCATGCCCATGACGCGGTCGACGGCCTGGGCGCGGAAGAGCCGCATCAGGCTGTCTTCGAGGGAGAGGTAGAAGCGGGAGGCGCCGGGGTCGCCCTGGCGGCCGGAGCGGCCGCGGAGCTGGTTGTCGATGCGGCGGGACTCGTGGCGCTCGGTGCCGAGCACGTAGAGGCCGCCGAGTGCCTTGACCTCTTCGTGGGCGGCGGGGCCGACGGGAGGCGGGGCGCCGGCCGGCTCCTCGGCTTCTTCGGGGGACGCGCCGCCGGCCGGGGGCGGGGTGCGGGCCGGGTCCCCAACCTTGTCGAGGCTGAGCTTCTCCGGCGGGGTCTCCTGCGCCGGCTCCGGGCTGCCGCCGAGCATGATGTCGGTGCCGCGGCCGGCCATGTTGGTGGCGACGGTGACCGCGCCCCGGCGGCCCGCCCCGGCGACGATCTGGGCCTCCCGCTGGTGGTTGCGGGCGTTGAGGACCTCGTGCGGGACGCCCCTGCGGCGCAGGAGCGCGGAGAGGTACTCGGACTTCTCGACGGACACGGTGCCCACCAGCACGGGCTGTCCTGTGGCGTGCCGTGCGGCGATGTCCTCGACGACCGCCGCGTACTTGGCGTCCTCGGTGCGGTAGATGAGGTCGGCGTCGTCGCGGCGGACCATCGGTTTGTGGGTGGGGACGGGTACGACCTGGAGGCCGTAGATCTGGTGGAACTCGGCGGCCTCCGTCATGGCGGTGCCGGTCATTCCGCTGAGGCCCTTGCCGTAGAGGCGGAAGAAGTTCTGGAGGGTGACGGTGGCGAGGGTCTGGTTCTCGTGCCGGATCTCGACGTGCTCCTTGGCCTCGATGGCCTGGTGGAGTCCGTCGTTGTAGCGGCGGCCCGGGAGCAGGCGTCCGGTGTGCTCGTCGACGATGAGGACCTCGTCGTCCAGGACGACGTAGTCCTTGTCCCTGCGGAAGAGTTCCTTCGCTTTGAGGGCGTTGTTCAGGTGGCCGATGAGCGGGGTGTGCACGGAGTCGTAGAAATTCTCGATGCCGAGCTGGTCCTCCAGGAATTCCACTCCCCGGTCGAGAATGGCGACGGTGCGTTTCTTGGGGTCGTATTCGTAGTGGTGGGCGGCCCGGATTCTGGCGAGTTCGTCCTTTTCGGCCTGGGTGACGTACCGCTCCTCCTGGATCAGTACGCCTCCCATGCGCGCGACCAGCTTGACGAAGACGCCGTACCACTGGGTGGGCCGGTCGGCGGGGCCGGAGATGATGAGAGGGGTGCGGGCCTCGTCGATGAGGATGGAGTCCGCCTCGTCGACGACGGCGAAATGGTGCCCGCGCTGGACGAGTTCGTCGTGGGACCAGGCCATGTTGTCGCGCAGGTAGTCGAAGCCGAATTCGGTGTTGGTGCCGTACGTGATGTCGCAGGCGTAGGCGGCACGGCGCTCCGCATGGCTCATGTCGGCCTTGACGACCCCGACCGTGAGTCCCATGAAGCGGTACGCCCGGCCCATCCAGGCGGCGTCGCGCTCGGCCAGGTAGTCGTTGACCGTGACGAGGTGGGCGCCCTTGCCGGCCAGGGCGTTGAGGTAGAGCGGCAGCGTGGCCACGAGGGTTTTCCCCTCGCCCGTGCGCATTTCGGCGATGCACTGGAGGTGGAGTGCCGCCCCGCCCATGATCTGCACGTCGAAGTGGCGCATTCCGAGGCTGCGGCGGGCCGCTTCGCGCATCGCGGCGAAGGCTTCGGGCAGCAGCTCGTCCAGGGATTCCCCGCCGGCGTACCGCTCCTTGAACTCGTCGGTCAGTTCTCGTAGTTCCGGATCGGAAAGATCGCGGAAATGCTCCTCGACCAGTGCGACCTGTGCGGCGATTCCCTGGAGTTTGCGCAGGGTCCGCCCTTCGCCCGCCCGCATTATCCTGCCGGTGATGTTTCCCAGACCGAACCCTGGCATCGTGATCCCCCACCTGCCGCACATCCGGATCGCTCATTGTCGGCGCGAATTTTCTCTGCCGCAAGGAACGCCGTGACCGGTGGGAAGAAAGGGGGGCGCGGAATTACGGGATACTCGTGTGACTGCGCGTGCAGCGGTCCGGCCGGGTCCGGCGCAGCCGGGCCGGACGAGCCGGCCCGTTGCTCAGCTCTCCGCGTCCAGCGCCGCCAGCCCCTCCTGCCAGCGTGCCCGGCACTCGGCTTCGCTCTGCTCCCACCAGGGGGTGCCCCGCTCTCCGAGGGCGACCTTCGCCGTCTGGACGCGGGCCCGCGCGGCGCGCTCGGCCTCGGGGTCGTCGGCCCGGTGGGCTGCTGCGACGGCCCGGCGGGCGGCCATGAGGTGCACGCGCAGCCGGGCGCCCGCCTCCTCCGGAATGCCGGGGTCGGTCGCCCGCCAGCGTCGGCCCTTCACGACGATGTACCGGCCGTCGGGAGTGTGCGGGGGTTGCTGTGCGTCGCCTGTCACCGGCGTGAGTCTGCCACCCACCCCCACCCGCATTCCCGCTATTTGCCCGCCTTCCCCCATTTTTCCCACTGGGCGTCCACGATGTCCTTCGGTACGCCGCCGAGGTCGGTACCGCCCAGCGTCTCGGCCCGGAAGGAGAGGATGCTCGCCCCGGCCCGTACGACGGTCAGGTACTCGTAGGCGGTCCCCTGGCCCCTCGCCTCGCGCACCGCGAGCCGGAACGCCTGTGCCTCCTCACCGATCCCGGCCGGTGCGGCCAGCTTCTCGACGGCCGTGTACCTGGCGGCAACCGCGTCCTTGCCGGGCCGGCCCCGGTTCTCGGTGAAGCCCGCCCCGCACTTCTCCCCCGCCGCACGCAGCGCCCGCATCACCACGGCCGCGCCCGGGCCCGCGTACGAGCGTAGCTGGACGGCGACGTCGGCCCCCTGCGGTTTCGCGGGGTCGCCGAGTCTGCGGTGCACCTGGGAGCGGGGGCCGCCCGCCACGGACTTCAGCCCGACGAGCGGCTGGCAGCGGGCGGGGGCGGCCGTGTAGTCGTCGCTCAACGGGCCGCCCGAGACGGTGAATTCGGCTGTGCGGTACGGGCCGACCCGCTCGCCGGGGGTGAAGGCGAGGGTGTTGAGCGCGGTCTGGGCGAGCGGCCGGGGGGCGGCCGCGGGCTTGGCATCGGCGGGGATCGCGGAGTTCTCGCAGGCCGCCAGCAGCGCCGTGCAGCACACCGCTCCGACGGCCACTGCCGCTCGTCTGCGCATCCGTACTCCCGCGTTCTTCCCGTACCCCTTGTCCATGTGCTCATCGTGGGGCACGGGAAGAGGCGGTGTCACCCGTTCCGGTTGTTGCCGGTCAGCGGACCGGGCGGTGCACGTTGTCGTTCTTGGCGGGGCCGGGGGTCGCGTCGGCGATCCACGTGCCTTCGCCGCTGGGGTCGACGACGCCCTGTTCCAGCCAGGTGTAGGTGCCGGAGAGCACGCCCTGGACGACCTTGTGGTCGAGGTCGTCGGTGTTGGTCCACAGCCGGCCGAGGAGTTCCTCGGTGCGAATGCGGGACTGGCGGCAGAAGATGTCGGCGAGCTGGTAGGCCTCGCGGCCGTAGTCCTCGGTGGTGCGCAGGAGTTCGGCCCGTACGCACGCGGCGCTCATCGCGAAGAGTTCCGCGCCGATGTCGACGATCCGCCCGAGGAAGCCCTGTTTGGTCTCCATGCGGCCCTGCCAGCGGGACATCGCGTAGAAGGTCGAGCGGGCCAGTTTGCGGGAGGTGCGTTCGACGTAGCGGAGGTGGCCGGAGAGGTCGGCGTGGCCCTGCGGGTGGAACTCCGCGTAGGAGCGCGGGAGCTGACCCGCACCCGTGACCAGTTTGGGCAGCCAGCGGGCGTAGAAGCCGGTGGCCTGGGCGCCGGCCTTCGCCTTGTCGGACAGGCTCTTGTCCGGGTCGATGAGGTCGCCCGCCACCTTCAGGTGCGCGTCCACCGCCTCGCGGGCGATCAGCAGGTGCATGATCTCCGTCGAGCCCTCGAAGATCCGGTTGATGCGCAGGTCCCGCAGGATCTGCTCGGCGGGGACGGCGCGCTCGCCGCGCGCGGCCAGGGAGTCGGCGGTCTCGAAGCCGCGTCCGCCGCGGATCTGGACCAGTTCGTCGGCCATCAGCCAGGCCATCTCCGAGCCGTACAGCTTGGCGAGCGCGGCTTCGATGCGGATGTCGTTGCGGTCCTCGTCGGCCATCTGGGACGACAGGTCGAGCACGGCCTCCAACGCGAAGGTGGTGGCGGCGATGAAGGAGATCTTGGCGCCGACGGCCTCGTGGTGGGCGACCGGCTTGCCCCACTGCTCGCGCACCGCCGACCACTCGCGGGCGATCTTCAGGCACCATTTGCCGGCGCCGACGCACATGGCGGGAAGCGAGAGGCGTCCGGTGTTGAGCGTGGTGAGCGCGATCTTGAGGCCCGCCCCTTCGGGGCCGATGCGGTTCGCGGCGGGGACGCGCACCTGGTGGAAGCGGGTGACGCCGTTCTCCAGGCCGCGCAGGCCCATGAAGGCGTTGCGGTGTTCGACGGTGATGCCCGGGGAGTCGGCCTCGACGACGAAGGCGGTGATGCCGCCCTTGCCGCTGTCGGTCCTCGGGACACGGGCCATGACGACCAGGAGGTCGGCCACCACACCGTTCGTCGTCCACAGCTTCACGCCGTCCAGGACGTACGCGTCGTCGCCGTCGGGCACGGCGGTGGTGGCGAGCCGTGCCGGGTCGGAGCCGACGTCGGGCTCGGTGAGCAGGAAGGCGGAGATGTCGTGACGGGCCAGGCGCGGCAGGAAGGCGTCCCGCTGCTCCTGGGTGCCGAAGAGTTTCAGGGGCTGCGGTACGCCGATGGACTGATGGGCGGAGAGCAGCGCGCCGATCGCGGGGCTGGCGGAGCCGACCAGGGCGAGGGCCTTGTTGTAGTACACCTGGGTCAGCCCCAGGCCGCCGTACTTCCGGTCGATCTTCATGCCGAGCGCGCCGAGGTCCCTGAGCCCGTTGATCGTCTCGTCCGGGATGCGGGCCTCGCGCTCGATCCGGGCGCCGTCGATCTCGCTCTCGCAGAACGCCCGCAGCTTGGCGAGGAAGGCCTCGCCGCGCTCGCTGTCCTCGGTGGGGGGCAGCGGGTGCGGGTGGATGAGGTCGAGCCGGAAGCGGCCGAGGAAGAGTTCCTTGGCGAAGCTGGGTTTGCGCCAGTCCTGCTCGCGCGCGGCCTCGGCGACCTGGCGGGCCTCGCGCTCGGTGACTTTGGGCTGCTTGCCGGGCTGGGGGCCGGGGGGCTGGTGGTCGGCTGCAGATGCGTGTGGTGCGGACATGAGGCTCACCTCGCCGCGAGTCGGGATCAAGGACCCGGAGGGCGCCGTACCGCCGCATTGAACCTGTACGGCTACCGACCGGTTCTACCCACTCGTATCTACCTCATTGTGCCCATCGCTACCAGCCTTCGCGCGCGGTGCGTTTGCCGGACGCGGCTCAGCCGTCGGAGGCGTCGGCGCCACCGCTCTGGCCCGAGTTCGGGCCGCGGCCGCTCTTGCGGGAG
This sequence comes from Streptomyces sp. NPDC058663, assembly GCF_042716745.1. Classification (NCBI taxonomy): domain Bacteria; kingdom Bacillati; phylum Actinomycetota; class Actinomycetes; order Kitasatosporales; family Streptomycetaceae; genus Streptomyces; species Streptomyces sp. NPDC058663. The sequence continues at coordinate 221,005 of NZ_JBHXRV010000003.1, read as the reverse complement.
CTGCGCACCAGCTCGCCCGCGCCGAGGGTGAGGGCGGCCACCACGCGTACCCAGCGGGGGCCGCCGCGCTCCGCCCACACCACGCACACGCATCCGCCGACGGCGCATGCCAGGACTCCAACCAGCACGAGAGCGATCATGGCCCTAGCCTCGCATTGGCCGTGTGCCTGGTGAGGGCCGGGGCGGTCCGTCTCTCGCGGCGCCGGAACGGGGTGTCCTACGCGCGGCGCCGGAACGGGGTGCCTTACGCGCGGCGCCGGAACGCGCTGTCCTACGCGCGGCGCCGGAACGAAGTGCCTTACGCGCGCCAGGTCGCGGACGCCTGCTGGAGCACGTCCTCGATACGGGCCCAGGTCTCCACGTCCCTTGCCACGGCGGGCAGTTCCCTGGCGTCGGCCGCACCCCACGAGGTGGCGACGGCGACCGGGTCGGCGCCGGCGACCGCGCCCGCGGCGAGCGCGGCGGCCCCCAGGGCGACCAGTTCGGTCGCGGCGGGCAGGGTCACGGGGCGGCCGGACAGCCGTCGCACCGTCTCCACCCAGGTGCGGCCCCGCGCACCGCCGCCGATGAGGCGCAGGGGGCGGGAGGCGACGTCCGTTGCGTGCGGGTCCTCGCCGCACGCCGCGAGGAGTTCGTCCAGGGCGCGCAACACGGTGAAGGCTGCGCCCTCGTAGGCCGCGCCGAGGAGCTGCTGCGGCGTACTGGTGTGCCGCAGCCCGATGAGCAGGCCGGAGGCGTGGGGCAGGTCGGGGGTGCGTTCCCCGTCCAGGTACGGCAGGAGGACGGCCCGGCCACCCGGCGCCGCGTCCTCGCGGTCCAGCCGCAGCAGGTCGGCGACCTTGTCGACGGCGAGGGTGCAGTTGAGGGTGCAGCCGAGCGGGAGGTGGGTGCCGTCGGTGGCGGCGAAGCCGTTGACTCCGGGGCTGGTGGGGCGGGTGCGGGTGGCGGCGAAGACGGTGCCCGAGGTGCCGAGCGAGAGGACGGGGTGGTCGAGCAGGCCCGCGCCGCCGAGCCCCAGACCGACGGCCGCGGCCATGTTGTCGCCGGTCCCGGCGGCGACGGCGATGCCGGCGGGCAGCCCGAGGGCGGCGGCAGCCGAGGGGGTGAGGGAGCCGACGCGGGTGGCTCCGGTGGGGGCGACCTCCGGCAGCAGCGTCGCTTCGATGCCGAGGAGTTGCAGGATCTCGGGGTCGTAGGCGCCGGTGGCAGTCGAGTACCAGCCGGTCCCCGAGGCGTCGCCGGGGTCGGTGGCGGCGACGCCGGAGAGCCGTTCGGTGAGGTAGTCGTGCGGGAGGCGCAGGGCGGCGGCGGCCTCCACGGTGCGCGGTTCGTGGGTGCGCAGCCACTGCCAGGTCGTGGCGGTGAGTGAGGCGACAGGCACCGATCCTGTGCGCTCCAGCCACCAGGGCGCGCCGTATTCCTGGTGGAGCTCGGCGGCCTGCGGGGCGGAGCGGGTGTCGTTCCACAGGACGGCGGGACGCAGCGGGCGGCCGTCGGCGCCGAGGGCGACCAGGCCGTGCTGCTGGCCGGCGACGGCGATGCCGGTGACGTCCTCGGGCCGTACCCCCGCCTGGGCGAGAGCGGCGGGGACGGCGGTGGCGAGCGCCCGCCACCACTGCTCGGGATCGCTCTCCCGTGCGCCCGCGTCGCCGGTGACGGTGTGCGGGGCGCGGCCGAGCCCCAGGATCCTGCCGCTCCTGGGGTCGACCACGGCGGCCTTGGTGGACTGGGTGGAGCTGTCCACGCCGACGACGACGGGGGTGTGCCGCGAAACGGGGGTGTGCGGAGAAGAAGACATCGGACGGACTCTCCCTGCGCGGGGCCGGTGGCCGGGGTGGGGTGCGGGGGTCGGTGGCCGGGGGCGGTGGCCGGTGCGGGGTGCTGGGTGCCGGTGGCCGGTGGGGGTGCCGTCCCGGTGCCGGTCGGGCGAGTTTGATCGTACACAGAACAAATGCGGTTCAGCGGGGGTTCGTCGCACATCTGGCCAAGTCGGCACGCCTTCGTGCAGTATTTGCCATGTCAGCAAACAAATACCGCTGACCAGCAGTGCGAACCGCGCCAGGACCGAGACGACGAGGTGCCCCACCATGACGGACCGCTACTCCCCCGAGCCCGCGCACAAGTTCACCTTCGGCCTGTGGACCGTCGGCTGGCAGGGCCGCGACCCCTTCGGGGATGCCACGAGGCCCGCCCTCGACCCGGTCGAGTCGGTGCACCGGCTCGCCGGCCTCGGGGCGCACGGCGTGACTTTCCACGACGACGACCTGATTCCCTTCGGATCCACCGACGCCGAGCGCGACACGCTCGTGAAGCGGTTCCGCAAGGCGCTGGAGGAGACCGGCATGAAGGTCCCGATGGCCACCACCAACCTCTTCACCCACCCGGTCTTCAAGGACGGCGGCTTCACCGCGAACGACCGCGACGTGCGCCGCTTCGCCCTGCGCAAGACGATCCGCAACATCGATCTGGCCGTCGAGCTCGGCGCGAGCACGTACGTCGCCTGGGGCGGCCGCGAGGGCGCCGAGTCCGGCGGCGCCAAGGACGTCATGGTCGCCCTGGACCGCATGAAGGAGGCCTTCGACCTGCTCGGCGACTACGTCACGGAGCAGGGGTACGACCTGCGCTTCGCCATCGAGCCCAAGCCCAACGAGCCGCGCGGCGACATCCTGCTGCCGACGATCGGTCACGCGCTGGCCTTCATCGAGCGCCTGGAGCGCCCCGAGCTGGTCGGCGTCAACCCGGAGACCGGACACGAGCAGATGGCCGGGCTGAACTTCCCGCACGGCATCGCGCAGGCCCTGTGGGCGGGCAAGCTCTTCCACATCGACCTCAACGGGCAGACCGGCATCAAGTACGACCAGGACTTCCGCTTCGGCGCGGGCGACCTCCGTCAGGCGTTCTGGCTGGTGGACCTGCTGGAGACGGCCGGGTACGAGGGGCCGCGGCACTTCGACTTCAAGCCGGTGCGCACGGACGGCTTCGACGGGGTGTGGGAGTCGGCAGCAGGCTGCATGCGCAACTACCTGATCCTCAAGGAGCGGGCCGCGGCCTTCCGCGCGGACCCGGCGGTCCGGCAGGCGCTGCTCGACTCCCGGCTGGACGAGCTGGCGCGGCCGACCGCCGAGGACGGCCTCGCGGGGCTGCTCGCCGACAAGGGCGCGTTCGAGGACTTCGACGTGACGGCGGCGGCGGAGCGGTCGATGGCGTTCGAGCGGCTGGACCAGCTGGCGATGGAGCACCTGCTCGCTGTGCGGTAGCGCTCCGCCGGGGTGGGGGCGCGTGCGCCGGGGGGGCGTCCGGGCTGGTGGTGCACCCGCGGGTGCGTCGTGGCTGGTGGTGCACCCGCGGGTGCGTCGTGGCTGGTGGTGCACCCGCGGGTGCGTCGTGGCTGGTGGTGCACCCGCGGATGCGTCGTGGCTGGTGGTGCACCCGCGGATGCGTCGTGGCTGGTGGTGCACCCGCGGGTGCGTCGTGGCTGGTCGCGCAGTTCCCCGCGCCCCTGACGGGCGCGCCCTTGCCCTTGCTAGGGCTGCGGGGCGGCGCGGTCCGCGTGCGCGGCCGGGTCGGCGAGTACCTCGCGTACGACCAGGGCCGCGGCTCCCCGCGCGGCGTCGCCCGAGAGGGACGCGGGGCGCAGCCGGCCCGAACCGGCGGGCCACAGGCCGGACACCACCCGCTCCGCCAGTACGGCGTCGACGGCCGGGACCAGCCAGGGGGCGAGCGCGCGGTAGATGCCGCCGAGGACGACGGCCTCGGGGTCGAGCAGGTTGACCGCGCCCGACAGGACGAGCCCGAGATTCTCGCCCGCCGTGCGCAGGGCACCGAGCGCGGCCTCGTCCCCGGCGGCAGCCTTGCGCTCCAGCTCGGCGACACCCGGTACTCCGGCGTTCTCGTCCAGGCCGGCGTTGCGGAGCAGGGCGAGCTGGCCCGCGTACTGCTCCAGGCAGCCGCGTGCGCCGCAGCGGCACGGGGGGCCTTCGGCGCGGGCCACGACGTGGCCGATCTCGCCGGCGAACCCGTGCGCGCCGCGCAGGAGCCGGCCGTCGAGGACGAGCGCCCCGCCGACACCGACCTCGCCGGTGAGGTAGAGGAAGGAGCGGGCGGCACCGGGCCCGCCGCACCAGAGTTCGGCGAGGGCGGCGAGGTTGGCCTCGTTGTCGGCGCTGACGGGCAGGGCGGGGCGGCCCGGCAGGAGGGCGGCGAGGGCCTGGGCGAAGAGCCCTTCGGCGGCGACGCGGGTCCAGCCGAGGTTGGGGGCCTGGCGGACCGTCCCGCCGGAGACCAGTCCCGGCAGGCCCAACTGCACGCCCACCACCCGGAGTTGCTGCTCGGCCGCCGACTCCAGCGCCCGTACGGCGATCCGGGCGGCCCGGTGGAAGACGTCGGCGGGCGGGGTGCCGCGGTTGTCCAGGTGCTCGGTGAGGCGGACCCGGTCGGTGCCGGCGAGGTCGACGGCGCACACGGTGACGTAGTCGATGTTGATCTCGATGCCGAGCCCGGCGGCGCCGGTGCGGGCCGTCTTCAGTACGGTGCCCGGCCGGCCCGCCTGGCCGCTGAAGGTCTTGCCGGACTCGGCGAGGAAGCCGCCCTCCAGCAGCTGTTCCACCAGTGAGGAGACGGCCGCCCTGGTGAGTCCGACGCGGGCGGCGACCTGGGCCCGGGTGATCTCGCCCTCGTCGTGCACGGCGCGCAGCACCAGGCTGAGGTTGTGCCGGCGCACGGTGTCCTTGTCGGCCTTGGCCCCCAGGGAACGCGGGAGCGGGGCCGGGGACGCCGGAGGGGAGGCCGGTGAGCTGATCGTCATGGTGACGTCGAGCCTACTGGCCTCCCCCTGGGAGAGCCGGGTCCGGTGCGGCACCGGACCGGCGCGGACCGGACCGGCGCGGTCGTGCGGCGCGGTCGTGCGGCGCGGCACCGGACCGCAACAGCGCGGGCCCGTGCTTACAGGTCGATGCCCGTGAGGACCATGACCCGCTCGTACGTGTAGTCGTCCATGGCGTAGCGGACGCCCTCGCGGCCGACGCCGGACTGCTTCACACCGCCGTACGGCATCTGGTCCGCACGGTAGGAGGGGACGTCGCCGACGATCACGCCGCCGACCTCCAGGGCGCGGTGGCCGCGGAAGGCCGCCTGGATGTCGTGCGTGAACAGACCCGCCTGGAGCCCGTACTTGGAGGAGTTGACGGCCTCGAAGGCCTCCTTCTCCCCGTCCACCTTCTGCACGGAGAGGACCGGTCCGAAGACCTCCTCGCAGGACAGGGTCGCGTCGGCGGGCAGGTCGGCGAGGACGGTGGGGGCGTAGCTGGCCCCGTCCCGCTTGCCGCCGGTCAGCAGCTGGGCGCCGCCCTTGACTGCCTCGTCGACCCAGGACTCGACGCGCTTGGCGGCGTCCTCGCTGACCAGCGGGCCGACGTCGGTGGACGCGTCGGACGGGTCACCGGTGACCTGGGCCTCGACGGCCGCGACGATCTTCGGCACGAGCCGGTCGTAGACCGAGGCGTCGGCGATGACGCGCTGCACGGAGATGCAGGACTGGCCGCCCTGGTAGTTGGAGAAGGTCGCGATGCGGGTCGCGGCCCAGTCCAGGTCCTTCTCGGAGGCGAAGTCGGGGAGGACCACGGCCGCGCCGTTGCCGCCGAGCTCCAGGGTGCAGTGCTTGCGCGGCACCGAGTCCATGATCGCGTAGCCGACCTTGTCGGAACCGGTGAAGGAGATGACAGGCAGCCGCTCGTCCTGGACCAGGGCGGGCATCTTGTCGTTCGCGACGGGGAGCACGGACCAGGAACCGGCCGGCAGCTCGGTCTCGGCCAGCAGCTCGCCGAGGATCAGACCGGAGAGGGGGGTGGCCGGGGCCGGCTTGAGGATGATCGGCGCGCCGACGGCGATCGCGGGAGCGACCTTGTGGGCGCAGAGGTTGAGCGGGAAGTTGAACGGGGCGATGCCCAGGACGACACCGCGGTTGAAGCGGCGCGTGAGCGCGAGGCGGCCGACACCACCGGCGTCGGTGTCCAGGCGCTGGGCCTCTCCGCCGTTGAAGCGGCGCGCTTCCTCGGCCGCGAACCGGAACACGGAGACCGCCCGGCCGACCTCGCCGCGGGCCCACTTGATGGGCTTGCCGTTCTCGGCGGAGATGACCTGGGCGATCTCCTCGGTGCGCTCGGCGAGGCGGTCGGCGACGTGGTTCAGGGCGGCGGCGCGGACGTGGGCCGGGGTCGCGGCGAACTCGTCGCGTACGGCGTACGCGGCGGCGACGGCCTCTTCGACCTGGGCGTCGGTCGGGATGCCGACCTTGCCGACGAGACGGCCGTCCCACGGGGAGGTGACGTCGAAGGTGTCGTCGCCGGTGGCCTGGCGGCCGGCGAGCCAGAAGGCGTGGGTGGAAGTCATTGGGGTTCCGGCCCTTCCGAGTTGGGGGTGGCGTGGAAGTGGGTCTTCGGTCCCACCGTAGGGGCGGGGAGGAGGTGCGTCGCTTGTCCAGGGTGGAGTGTTGCGCGACGGCGCCGTGCCGGATTGGTGGGCGGGCGGGGGCGGGAGTGCGGGGACAGGTGCGGACCCGGGGGTGCGGGGTGCCGGGCCGGCGGCCCGTGCGGACCCGAGGTGCAGGGCGCCCGACCGGCGGCCCGTGCGGACCCGGGGTACGGGGTGCCGGACCGGCGGCCCGTGCGGACCCGGGGTACGGGGTGCCCGACCGGCGGCCCGTGCGGACCCGAGGCACGGGGCGCCCGACCGCCGGCCCATGCGGACCCGAGGCACGGGGCGCCCGACCGCCGGCCCATGCAGACCCGAAGCACGGGGCGCCCGACCGCCGGCCCATGCAGACCCGAGGCACGGGGCGCCCGACCGCCGGCCCATACGGACCCGGGGGTGAGGTGTCGGACGGACGGGTTGCCGGCTCCGGGGCCAATGCGGACCCGGGGGTACAGAGCGCCGGCCCGGGGGCCAGGGCGGAGCCGGGGGGGGGTACGGGGTGCCGGACCGGGCGGCGGGCCGGGGGCGTTACTCGCCCGTGCTCGACGACGTCGCCTTCAGGGCCAGCCACAGTTCCATCCGGACGTCCGGGTCGTCCAGTGAGCGGCCGAGGATCTCCTCCACCCGGCGCATCCGGTAGCGCAGGGTGTGCCGGTGCACTCCCAGCTGGGCGGCCGCGGCGTCCCACTGGCCGTGCCGTGAGAGCCAGGCCCGCAGCGAGGCGACGAGGTCTCCGCGCCCCGTCGCGTCGTGGTCCCGCAGCGCCCGCAGCATGCCGTCCGCGAAGGCCCGCACCGCGTCGTCGGCGAGGAGCGGCAGGACGGAGCCGGTCGCGAGTTCCTCGTGCTCGACGAGGGTGCGGCCCCGCCGCCTGGCCACCGACAGTGCCTGTTCCGCCTGCTTGAAGGCGGTGGCGGCCGCGATCGGCCCGGCCGGTGCGGACAGGCCCACCACCAGGTCGCCCTGCTCGGCGGGCTCCAGTGGGCGGGCCTTGTCTCCGCCCCGTACCGCTGCCGTCGTGTGCACCGCGCACGCGGCGGCCGCCGCGCCGCCGTCGGCCGCCAGTATCACCACCCGGCCGCCGTCGGGGACGACGAGGATCGCCTCGTTGACCCGCGCCGCCGCCGATTCGAGGGCGTCGACCAGTGCCTGGAGGGGCTCCGCGCCGTCCGTGCCCTCGCCCGCCGCCTCGGCGATGAGCAGCCGGAAGGGAGCGTCCAGCAGGCCGCCGTACAGGTCGCCGGCGACCGCGCGCGCGTGGTCGGGTTCGCCGGCCAGCAGCATCCGCAGCACGGCGGCGCCGAGCCTGGTCTCCGCGGCCTGCAGGGCACGGGTCCGCTCGGTGGTGAGGGTGAGGAGGGCGATCGCGGAGTGCACCGCGTACCGCTCGGCGGTGCCCAGCGGTGCCGCGGTGCCGACCGCGAGGGCGCCGCGCGCCCGCCGCCCGGCGCCCAGCGACTGGAGCTCGACCCGGTCCTCGGTGCCGCCGACCACGGCGCTGGCCGGGGCGGGCCGCAGCCGGAGCCGTTCCACGTCGTCGGCGAGGCGGGTGGCCCGCCGGCCCGCCCAGTCGGGTGCGGCGGCCACCACCGCACCGGAGGCGTCGTACACGGCCGCCCACCCGTCCACGTGCGCGGCCAGCTTGGCGACCAGCTCCGCCGGTCCCGCCAGCGCCGCCTTGGTCAGTTCGCGCTGGGCCTCGAAGCCCGCGGTGACCGCCCGGTACTGGTCGGCGGCGATGGCGGCCGAGACCGCCTTGGAGATCGCCAGGAAGGGGGTGCGCCGCGGCACCTCCAGCAGCGGGAGGTGCTCCTCCCTGGCCGCAGCGAGCAGAGCCTCGGGGATCTCCTCGTAGCTGACGCCCACCGCGAAGCCGAGCCCCACCACTCCCGCCCCGGCCAGCCTGCGCACGTACCGCCGCATCGCCTCCGGGTCCTCGGCGTCGAGCTTCATCGCGGTGATGAGCAGGAGTTCGCCGCCCTCCATGTAGGGGACGGGGTCGGCGAGCTCGCTGACGTGGGCCCAGCGCACCGGTGTCTCCAGCCGGTCCTCCCCCGCGCGCACGACGAGCTTGAGCGCGGAGTGGTGGACGAGGGAGGCGAGCGTGGGCGGCATCAGGGGGTGCGACCTTCGGCAGAGGACGGACTGGTGCGCCGTCCCGTACGAACGGCTCCTCCGATTCTGCCATTACGTACCTAAAACCCGCGCCGCCGAGCCGGGGCGCCCCCGCGTCCGCCCGCCCGCTCAGTCCCGCAGGTCCACCAGCAGCGGCGGCGTGTGCTCCCCGCGCACCGTCGTCAGGGCCAGGACCGCGTGCCCTGCGGGCACCCCGCGGGCCAGTTCGGACGCGGACCAGCGGGCGCGCTCGACCTTCTTGACGGTGACCGCCCTGGTGACCCTGTCCTTGCCGGTGACCAGCTTGCGCAGCGCGTGCAGGGCCCGGGTGAGCGGCTCGTTGGCGAAGACCGTGTGCTGGGCGACCTCGGTGGTCTCCACCCACTCGGTCCCCCACGCCTCGGTGAAGCGCCGGCCGTCCCAGGTGGTGACCCCGGAGAACGCCATGTGGCAGCCGACCGCGCCGAGCAGCGGGATGTGCAGCGCCTCGGGTACGTCGTCGACGGTGCGCAGCGCCAGCACGACGCCCGCGTTGGCCGAGCGGAGCCTGCTGATGCCCCGTACCGTCTCGGCGGTCAGCGTCGCCGTCGCGTCGTCGAGCACCAGGGCTGCGAACAGGGAGCGGTCGGCCCGCGCGGTCATCGCGCCCAGGAACTGGGCCAGGATCAGCCGGGCCAGCAGCCGGGAGGCCTCCGCGTGCCCCGGCTCGGGCAGGTCGACGCGGACCCGCATGGGGTGGTGCTGGAGGGCGCGCACGGAGAACGGGCGGGCGTCGGTGCCGGTGTCGAAGAAGTCGGCGAACAGCGGCCGGTCGAGCAGGGCGAGCCGGTCGGCGAGCGCCGGGCAGGGGTCGGAGGCGGTGCCCAGCTGCCGCATCCGGGCGCTGAGGTCGCGCAGCATCGGCAGCGGCCCCGAGGCTTCGAGCCGCTCTTCCAGGGCCCGGAGCGCGGCCGGGTCGGCGCGCAGCAGTTCGTACAGTTCGGACACGGCGGGGAAGCGGCCGTGCACCGCGTGGAAGGGGCCGATGAGCTGGGCCAGGGCGGTCGCGGCGCGCCCCGTGTCGACCGCGTCGAGATCGCCGACCAGCCCCTCGGCGAGGACGGTGGAGGCGGCTTCGGTGTCGCCGGTGCCGCCGTACAGGTCGAGGTCGTGCACCGAGCCGCGGTCGCCCAGCCTGACGACGACGTCGTACGCCGCGTCGTCGGCGAGCGGGGTGCCGGCCGCGCAGACGGTGATCACGCTGCACTGCCCGGCGAGCGCCTGGAGGGCGAGGGACTCGGCGACCGGGGTGATCAGCCGCCGGGTCTTGCCCGACCCGGGCGGGCCGACGGCGAGCAGGGAGGTGCCGAGCACGGCGGGATCGAGGGCGGTGCCCGCGCCGCCGCGCTGGTAGGGGTTGGGGTCGCCGTCGGTGTACCGGCCGATGCGCACCTGGGAGGTGAGCAGGTCGTGGACGGCGGTGCGGCGGGGCAGGTCGCGGGCGCCGGAGGGGTGGGTGAAGGCCGCGGCGCCGTCGCGCAGGACGGTGGCGTCGAAGGTCGTGCGGCGGGCCGGGTCCTGGCCGGCCGCGCGCCACGCCGTCCTGATCCGCACCAGGTCGACGTCGTTCATGCGACCGCCGCGCACTTCGGCGGTGAGCCGGTCGGCGGCCTCGGTCGTACCGTGGGCCCGCAGCTCGGGCCAGCGGGCGGGGTCGGTGGCGGGGTGCGCGGGGGCGGCCGGTGCGGGGGCCGGCGGGCGGCGGAAGAGGGCGCGCAGCGCGGCGCCCCAGGCACCGAGCCTGGCGAACGGCCAGAGCAGGCCGACGACGACGAGCGCGTACACCGTGTAGCTGACGAACGTGGCGAGGAAGCGGTCGCCACCAGCGATCCAGGACCGGGGCAGCGCCGTGAAGACGGGGTCGAGCAGGGGCAGGTTCTTCGTCCAGACCAGCACCTGCACCAGGAAGGCGAGCGAGGCCGCGGTCAGCGCCCGGAACGGCTGCCTGCGGCTGACCACGAAGCGCCGCCAGATCTCCCGCCAGTTGGCGAGCCTGCCGAACCCGTACACCAGGGCGGCCCCGAAGACGCCGGTGTAGATGACGACGGCGTCGGCGGCCTGCTGGGTGACGGGGCCGCCGTTCGCCCCGATCCGCCACCAGTCGCCGGGGGTCACCAGCTTGAGGGGGACCAGCCAGTACGGGATGTAGTTGTTCCACCACATCGACCACATCAGCAGTCCGGCGAGTACCGAGATGACGGCGCCGGCCACCAGCGACCTGTTGGTCACCAGCTCTTCCGCGGGAAGCTCGGGGCGCGGCCGGTGGGCGTAGCGCCAGTACCCGGGCTCGGCGGCCGGCCGGTCCGTCTTCAGCCAGTCCTCGACCCGGGACAGCGGCGCGGCGGCCGGGGGCGCGGGCGGGGCGGGCGGCAGGTCCGGGGGCGGCGGCCCGGCGGGCCTGGGCACCGCACCCGCACGGGTGGTGTGCGCGCCGTCGTGCCTGTCACCGGTGTTCATGTGCTGCCCCTCGTCCCCACGAACCAGCTCTGCGACCTCTCTGTGGAGCCCAACCTAGTCGCCGTGCGCACGGGTTCGGCGCTCCTCGCGGGCGCGGCCCGCTATGTCCGTACCGGACAAGGCGCCGCGCGTACTTCTCCGAGACGGAACATGCCCGGGCACCCGCCGCGCCCCTAGCCTGCGAAGTAGCCAGAGCGTCCGGTTCACCCTGTATTCGAGAAGTGCAGGGCCCCCACCCCACCCCGAGGAGCCCCTCATGAGCGCAGTTCCGCAGGAGCGCCGCGTCGTCACCGCCATTCCCGGCCCGAAGTCGCAGGAGCTGCAGGCCCGCCGCACGGCCACGGTGGCCGGTGGGGTCGGTTCCGTCCTTCCCGTGTTCACCACGCGCGCGGGCGGCGGCATCGTCGAGGACGTCGACGGCAACCGGCTGATCGACTTCGGCTCGGGCATCGCCGTGACCTCGGTCGGCGCGTCCGCCGAGGCCGTGGTGCGCCGCGCGTCCGCGCAGCTCCAGGACTTCACCCACACCTGTTTCATGGTCACGCCGTACGAGGGTTACGTCGAGGTCTGCGAGCAGCTGGCCGAGCTGACCCCGGGCGACCACGCCAAGAAGTCCGCGCTGTTCAACTCGGGCGCCGAGGCCGTCGAGAACGCGGTGAAGATCGCCCGCGCGTACACCAAGCGTCAGGCCGTCGTCGTCTTCGACCACGGCTACCACGGCCGCACCAACCTGACGATGGCGCTGACCGCCAAGAACATGCCGTACAAGCACGGCTTCGGTCCGTTCGCCCCCGAGGTCTACCGCGTCCCCGTCGCGTACGGCTACCGCTGGCCGACGGGTGCGGAGAACGCCGGCGCCGAGGCGTCCGCCCAGGCCATCGACATGATCAACAAGCAGGTCGGGGCGGAGAACGTCGCCGCGATCATCATCGAGCCGGTGCTCGGCGAGGGTGGCTTCATCGAGCCGGCCAAGGGCTTCCTGCCGGCGATCAGCCAGTTCGCCAAGGACAACGGCATCGTCTTCGTGGCCGACGAGATCCAGTCCGGCTTCTGCCGCACCGGCCAGTGGTTCGCCTGTGAGGACGAGAACGTCGTCCCCGACCTGATCACCACCGCCAAGGGCATCGCGGGCGGTCTGCCGCTCGCGGCCGTCACGGGCCGCGCCGAGATCATGGACGCCCCGCACGCGGGCGGCCTCGGCGGCACCTACGGCGGAAACCCGGTGGCCTGCGCCGCGGCCCTCGGCGCGATCGAGACGATGAAGGAGCTCGACCTCAACGGGAAGGCCAAGCGCATCGAGGAGGTCATGAAGGGCCGCCTCGCCGCGATGCAGGAGAAGTTCGACATCATCGGCGACATCCGCGGACGCGGCGCCATGATCGCCATCGAGCTGGTCGAGTCCGGTACGGGGAACGGCGCGAAGACGCCGAACGCCGCGGCCGCCGGCGCGCTCGCCAAGGCCTGCCACCAGGAGGGCCTGCTGGTCCTGACCTGCGGCACCTACGGCAACGTGCTGCGCTTCCTGCCGCCGCTGGTGATCGGCGAGGACCTGCTGAACGAGGGCCTGGACATCATCGAGGCGGCGTTCGCCGGAGTCTGAGCGCGGCGCCGCGCGGAGTGCGGCAGACTGCCCCTGTGAAGAACGTGTGGGGGGCCGATGGCGGGATCGCAGACCCGCTGTCGGCCCCCTTCTTCCTGTCGTACCGTTCCTGGCAGATGAGAGAAACACCCCGTCCGCGGGTGACCGCGGACGGGACCAGGGCGTCGCTTTCCCGGCTGCGACCAGGTCGTGCCTTCGCGCACACCCCCGGGGCCTCGGGCCCCGGATCTCCTCACCGATCGGACGGCGTGCCGCCCCACACCCCCCGGGGCGTCCGTCCCTCCGGTCCGGCCGACTGCCCCGGAGCCACCCCCCCTGCTCCGGGGCAGTCGGCATTCCCGCTCCACCTCGCCGCCGCCGCGCTGCTGTTCGCGCTGATCACCTGGCAGATCGTGGTCCGGGGCCCGCTGCTGCGCGCCGACGAGCGGCTGAGCGGGGCCGTCGTGGACCGGGGCCCCTCGGGGGTCGCCGAGTTCCTGGCGGACCTGGGGAACCTCCAGGTCGCGCTGCCCCTGCTCGCCGTGTCGGCCGGGTACGCGCTGTGGCGGGGGCGCCGGCTGCTCGCACTGGCGGCCGTGCTCGCGATGGGTCTGGTCCCGGCCGTCGTCGTACCCCTGAAGGCGCTGATCGGCCGTCCTTCACCGCTGGATCCCGCGGAGAGCGGTTACTTCCCTTCCGGGCACGCGGCGACGGCTGCTGTCGCGTACTGCGGGGCTGCGCTGCTGCTGGCTGCGTGCGGGCGCGGCCGGTGGCCGGTGGCCTGCGCGTTCGTCCTGTGCGCGGCCAATGGAACCGGTCTGGTCCTGCGGGGGTACCACTGGCCGCTGGACGTCGTCGGCAGCTGGTGCCTGGCCGTGCTGCTGCTCGCGCCCGTGTGGTGGCTCGGTGGCAACGTGTCCGCGCGGCGGCTCGGTGGCGGTGCGGCCCGGCGGCGCTCGCTCAGCCCCGGTCCGCCCTCCGGCCCGCCGCGTCGTGCATCGCGAGCTCCAGGAGAGCCGGGTCGGTGAGGGTGCCGTGGCCGTCGGGGGCTACCAGCCAGCGGACCCCGCAGGTGGCGGCGCGGCCCGGGTGCGGGACGACGATCCAGGTGCCGTGACCGGCGCCGCGCACGCCCGTGCCCAGCCAGCGTGCGGCCGTGCCTGCGGGTACGAAGAATCCCGTGCGGGTGTCGCCGGCGTCGGTGAGGACCGGTCCCGGCCGGTCGACCAGCCTGCTCAGCACGTCGAGGGCAGGGCGGCCCAGCCCGCCCGGCAGGATCAGTACGTCCCAGCGGCGCCCGGCCGGGAGCAGGGCGACGCCCAGGGGGTTGCGCTCCCACTCCCAACGGCACGCGTCGGGGTCGGGGGCCACCGAGACCAGCCACTCCACCGCGGTCTTCGCATCCGAGCCAGCCATCGCGCTCGGCCTCCTTCTCGTCTCCTGTGCACGGACAGTGCGTATACAGGGGAGAGCGCGGCCGGGCCCGGTCATGACGCGGGTTTCGCCACTCATCGGTGGTGAGGCGGCGCGCGGCGGGTCCGCGGTGGTGCGCCCCCGGCTCTCCCGGGGGCGCACGCGGACACTGCGAGCCGGTCCGGCTCAGAGGCGTTCTGGCAGCCGAAGCCCCACAGCGCCGTACTTCAGCTGTCGAAGCCCAGGCCCAGCTTGTCCATGGCCTTCAGCCAGACGTTGCGCCTGCCGCCGTTGTCGTCGGCGCGGGCCATCGACCGCTTGGTGATCTCGATGCCCGCCCAGGCGACCGGCTCGGGCGGGAACGGGAGCGGCTTGCTGCGCACCATCTCCAGCTCGGTGCGCTCGGTCTTCTTCCCGTCCAGGAGGTCGAGCATCACCTCTGCGCCGAAGCGGGTGGCGCCCACCCCGAGGCCGGTGTAGCCGGCCGCGTAGGCGACCTTGCCCGCGTGCGCCGTGCCGAAGAAGGCCGAGAAGCGGGTGCAGGTGTCGATGGCGCCGCCCCACGCGTGGGTGAAGCGCAGGCCCGCGAGCTGCGGGAAGCAGGTGAAGAAGTGCTCGGCCAGCTTGAGGTAGGTCTCGGGCCGGTGGTCGAGTTCGGAGCTCAGTTTGCCGCCGTAGTGGTAGACGGCGTCGTAGCCGCCCCACAGGATGCGGTTGTCGGCGGAGATGCGGAAGTAGTGGAACTGGTTCGCGCTGTCGCCGAGGCCCGCCCGGCTCTGCCAGCCGACGGAGGCGAGCTGCTCCTCGGAGAGCGGCTCAGTCATCAGGGCGTAGTCGTAGACCGGGACGGTGAAGTGGCGCAGCCGCTTGACCAGCGAGGGGAAGACGTTGGTGCCCAGCGCCACGCGGCGGGCGAAGATCCGGCCGTACGGGGTGCGCACGGCCGTGCCGTCGCCGTCGGAGGCGAGCTGGGTGCCCTTGGTGTTCTCGTAGATCCGCACGCCCAGGTCGAGGCAGGCCTGTTTGAGGCCCCAGGCGAGGCGGGCCGGGTTGAGCATGGCCACGCCGCGCTTGTCCCACAGGCCGCCCAGGAAGGTCGGCGAGTCGACCTCGGCGCGCATGGCCTCGGCGTCGAGCAGCCGTACGTGCTCGGTGAGACCCAGCCTGCGGGCCTCCTCGTACATCTCACGGAGCTCTTCGAGCTGGTGCGGCTCGGTGGCCACGTCGATCTCACCGGTGCGCTCGAAGGCGCAGTCGATGCCGTACCTGGCGACCGTTTCCTCGATGGCGTCGAGGTTGCGCTCGCCGAGCTCCTCCAGCTTGCCGATCTCCCCGGGCCAGCGGGCGATGCCGTTGCCCAGGCCGTGGGTGAGGGAGGCGGCGCAGAAGCCTCCGTTGCGCCCGGAGGCGGCCCAGCCCACCTCGCTCGCCTCGATGAGCACCACGTCGCGCTGCGGGTCGCGTTCCTTGGCGATCAGAGCGGTCCACAGGCCGCTGTAACCGCCGCCGATCACCAGCAGGTCGCAGCGCTCGTCCCCGGTGAGGGACGGCTCGGGGGCGGGGCGGTCCGGGTCGTCCAGCCAGAACGACAGCGGCTTTGCGCCGGAAAGGGATTGTGCGGCACTACGCATGGCAACCGGGGCCATGGTTTCCAACTCCTTCGGGGACTACTTGGGCGTTGCGCTCTTGCGGCGGTTCGCGAACAGCTGGCCGCCGAGGACCATCAGCACGGCGATGACGAACATCGCTGTACCGATGACGTTGATCTGTACGGGAGTGCCCCGCTGTGCCGAGCCCCAGACGAACATGGGGAAGGTGACGGTCGAGCCCGCGTTGAAGTTCGTGATGATGAAGTCGTCGAACGACAGCGAGAAGGCGAGCAGCGCACCGGCCGCGATGCCGGGGGCGGCGATCGGCAGGGTGACCCGCAGGAAGGTCTGGAGGGGGCCCGCGTAGAGGTCGCGGGCGGCCTCCTCCAGCCTCGGGTCCATCGACATCACGCGCGCCTTCACGGCCGTGACGACGAAGCTGAGGCAGAACATGATGTGCGCGATGAGCACGGTCCAGAAGCCGAGCGGGGCGCCCATGTTGAGGAAGAGCGTCAGCAGCGAGGCGGCCATGACGACCTCGGGCATCGCCATCGGCAGGAAGATCAGCGAGTTGATCGCGCCGCGCGCCCGGAAGCGGTAGCGGACCAGCGCGAAGGCGATCATCGTGCCGAGCACGGTCGCCCCGAGCATCGCCCAGAAGCCGAGCTGGAGCGACAGCGAGAGCGAGCCGCACAGGTCGGCGACGCCGCACGGGTCCTTCCAGGCGTCCAGCGAGAACTGCTGCCAGGCGTAGTTGAAGCGCCCGTTGGGCTTGTTGAACGAGAACACCATCACGACGATGTTCGGCAGGATCATGTACGCGAGGGTCAGCAGACCCGCGATGACGACCATGTTGTGTCGCAACCACTTGAGAGCCGCCATCAGACGAGGTCCTCCGTCCCGGCCTTGCGCATGTAGACGGTGACCATGACCAGCACGATCGCCATGAGGATGAAGGACAGCGCGGCGGCCGTCGGATAGTCGAGCACCCGCAGGAACTGCGACTGGATGACCGAGCCGACCATCTTGGTGTCGGTCGAGCCGAGCAGTTCGGCGTTGACGTAGTCGCCGGCCGCCGGAATGAACGTCAGCAGGGTGCCGGAGACGACACCCGGCATGGACAGCGGGAAGGTCACCTTCCGGAACGTCGTCGCCGGGGTCGCGTACAGGTCGCCCGCCGCCTCGTGCAGCCTGCCGTCGATCCGCTCCAGGGAGGTGTAGAGCGGCAGGATCATGAAGGGCAGGAAGTTGTACGTCAGTCCGCAGACCACCGCGAGCGGGGTGGCGAGCAGCCTGCTGCCCTCGGTCCAGCCGAGGAAGTTGGTGAGGTCCAGGATGTGCAGGGTGTTGAGGACGTCGACCACCGGGCCGCCGTCGGCAAGGATCGTCTTCCAGGCCAGCGTGCGGATCAGGAAGCTGGTGAAGAAGGGTGCGATGACCAGCACCAGGACCAGGTTCCGCCAGCGTCCCGCCTTGAAGGCGATGAGGTAGGCCAGCGGGTAGCCCAGCAGCAGGCACAGGATCGTCGCGGTGCCTGCGTACAGCAGGGACCTGACGAACTGCGGCCAGTACTCGCCGAAGGCGTCCAGGTACGTCCGGAAGTGCCAGGTGACCTTGAATCCCGCTTCCAGCGAACCCTGCTGGACCGAGGTCGATGCCTGGTAGACGAGCGGCAGGGCGAAGAAGACGAGCAGCCACAGGATGCCGGGCAGCAGCAGCCAGTACGGCACCAGCCGCTTGCGGGTCGACGGCTTGTGGACCGGGGGCTCTTTCACGGGCGGGGCTTCGGTGACGGTCACGAGGCGTCCTCCACCGACTGCACGCCCGCGTCGATGGCCTGGTCCGCGTCGAGCCCGAAGGTGTGCTCCGGGTTCCAGTGCAGGACGACCTCGGTGCCGGTGGTGAGCCGGGCGTCCCGCTCGATGTTCTGGACGTACACCTCGAAGTCGGCGCAGGACGGGCTCTGTACGACGAACTGGGTGGAGACGCCGATGAAGCTGGAGGCGAGGATGCGCCCGGTGATCCGGTTGCGGCCGTCGGGGACCGAGGCGGCGTCGTCGGCGTGCGCGATCGACACCTTCTCGGGGCGTACGCCCACCAGGAGTTTGCCGCCGGTCGCGGTCGGGGCCTGACATCGGGCGCCGGGCAGCTTGAGCTTCGCGCCGCCGCAGGTGACGGTGACGACGTCGGCGGTGGTGGAGGCGACCTCGGCCTCGATGAGGTTGGAGGTGCCGAGGAAGTTCGCGACGAAGGTGGTGCGCGGGTTCTCGTAGAGGTCGGCGGGCGCGCCGAGCTGTTCGACCCGGCCGCCGTTCATCACCGCGACCTGGTCCGCCATCGTCATGGCCTCCTCCTGGTCGTGGGTGACGTGCACGAAGGTGATGCCGACCTCGGTCTGGATGCGCTTGAGCTCCAGCTGCATCTGCCGGCGCAGCTTGAGGTCGAGCGCACCCAGCGGTTCGTCGAGGAGGAGCACCTGCGGGTGGTTGATCAGTGCGCGGGCGACGGCGACGCGCTGCTGCTGGCCGCCGGAGAGCTGGTGCGGCTTGCGCCCCGCGAACTGGCCCAGCTGGACCAGTTCCAGCATGTCGTCGACCTGCTTCTTCACCGACTTGATGCCGCGGCGGCGCAGCCCGAAGGCGACGTTCTCGCTGATGTCGAGATGAGGGAAGAGCGCGTAGCTCTGGAAGACGGTGTTGACCGGGCGCTTGTACGGCGGGAGGTGGGTGACGTCGGTGGTGCCGAGCGAGACGGTGCCGGTGGAGGGCTCCTCCAGGCCGGCGATCATGCGCAGCGTCGTCGTCTTGCCGCAGCCCGACGCGCCGAGCAGGGCGAAGAAGGAGCCCTGCGGGACGGTCAGGTCGAGCGGGTGCACGGCCGTGAACGCGCCGTAGGTCTTGCTGATCCCGGCGAGGCGGACGTCGCCGCCTTCGGTCTTCTGAGTCATGGGTTGCGTTCCCAGGGGGAGTCGGGGTACGGCAGGGGGTGCGTGGGGGGTGTGCCCTGGGCCACGCGCGTGCGTGCGCGCGTGGCTCGGGCGGGGCCGGGCGGGCAGCGGCACGTGCGTGGCCCGGCCGCGGGCGCCTCGGGCGGGAGTGCCTCGGGCCGCGGGCGCCTCGGGCCGCGGGTGCCTCAGGCGCCGATGAGCTTGGCGAACTTCTCCTCGTACGCCTTCTCCTCGGCCTCGCTGAGCGGCCGGAAGGCATGGGCCTGGGCGGCCATCGCCTTGTCGGGCAGGATCAGCGGGGACGAGGCCAGTGCCTTGTCCAGCTTGGCGAGTTCCTCGCGGACGCCGTCGACCGGGCAGACGTAGTTGATGTACGCGGCGAGCTGGGCGGCCGGGCCCGGCTCGTAGTAGTAGTCGATCAGCTTCTCGGCGTTGGTCTTGTGCCGCGCCTTGGCGGGGACCAGCAGGTTGTCCGAGGAGGAGATGTATCCCGCCTTGGGGATCGCGAACTTCACGGACGGGTTGTCCGCCTGGAGCTGTACGACGTCACCTGCCCAGGCGAGGCAGGCCGCCAGGTCGCCCTTCTCCAGGTCGGCGGTGTAGTCGTTGCCGGTGAAGCGGCGGATCTGCCGGGAGTCGACGCCCTTCTGGAGCCGGGCGACGGCCCCCGCGTAGTCGTCGTCGCTGAACTTCTCCGGGTCCTTGCCCTGGTCGAGCAGCGTCATCCCGATGGTGTCGCGCATCTCGGAGAGGAAGCCGACCTTGCCCTTGAGCCCGGGGTCCTCCAGCAGCTGGGAGACGGAGTCGACCTTGCGGCCGCCGGTGGCCTTCTCGTTGTACGCGATGACCGTGGCGATGCCCGTCCAGGGGTAGGAGTAGGCATGGCCGGGGTCCCAGACGGGGCTGCGGAACTGGGCGGAGAGGTTGGCGAAGGCGTGCGGCAGCCGCGCCGGGTCCAGCTTCTGCACCCAGCCGAGCCGGATCAGCCGGGCGGCCATCCAGTCGGTGACGCAGATCAGGTCGCGGCCGATGGGCTGGCCGTTGTTCAGCTGCTGCTGGATCTTGCCGAAGAACTCGTTGTTGTCGTTGATGTCCGCCGTGTACTTGACGGAGATCCCGGTGCGCTGGGTGAAGGCCTCCAGGGTCGGATAGCCCTTGTCGTTCTCCCCGACGTCCATGTACTCGGTCCAGTTGGAGAAGACGACCTGTTTCTCCTTGGCCGAGAAGTCGTCCGAGACCGCTGCCTTGTCCTTGCCGCCGGCCGCCGGGATGCCGCAGGCGCTCAGCGCGCCGATCCCGCCGAGGGCGAGGGCGCCGCCGCCCGCGGCACGCATCAGCGACCGGCGGGTGAGCGCACCCCTGCCGCTCGTGATGCTGCGCCGCATGGCGCTCTCCACCGCGTTCCCGGCCGCCACGTGCGTGCTGCCGTCGGCGGAGAGCCGCCCGTACTGGAACTGCTCCATGCGCAATGCCCTTTCGGGTGGGTTGCCGCTGGTCGAGCGGACTCTTTATCGGTCCCCGAAGATCGTGCGGTGCCAGTCCTTGCGGGCTACCGCGGTGTTGTCGAACATGACGTGCTTGACCTGCGTGTACTCCTCGAAGGAGTACGCCGACATGTCCTTGCCGAAGCCGCTGGCCTTGTATCCCCCGTGCGGCATTTCGCTGAGAATCGGAATGTGGTCGTTCACCCACACACAGCCCGCCTTGATCTCGCGGGTGGCACGGTTCGCGCGGAACACGTCGCGGGTCCAGGCCGAGGCGGCCAGACCGTAGGGGGTGTCGTTGGCCAGCGCGATGCCTTCCTCGTCGGAGTCGAAGGGGAGCACCACCAGCACCGGGCCGAAGATTTCCTCCTGGACGATCTCGCTGTCCTGCGGGGCGTCGGCGATCAGCGTCGGACGGTAGTACGCACCGTCCCCCAGCGGACCCTGCGGGGCTTCGCCGCCGGTGACCACGCGCGCGTAGCCGCGTGCCCGCTCGACGATCGCGGCCACACGGTCGCGCTGGGCGAAGCTGATGAGCGGGCCGAGGTCGGTCGACTCGTCGAAGGGGTCGCCGAGGCGGACGGACTCCATCAGCTCGGCGACACCGGCCACGAAGGCGTCGTACAGCGGGCGCTGCACGTACGCGCGCGTGGCAGCGGTGCAGTCCTGGCCGGTGTTGATGAGCGAGCCGGCGACCGCGCCGTGGACCGCGGCCTGGAGGTCGGCGTCGTCGAAGACCAGGAACGGGGCCTTGCCGCCCAGTTCCAGGTGGAGCCGCTTGACCGTGGAGGTGGCGATCTCGGCGACCCGCTTGCCGACCGGGGTCGATCCGGTGAAGGAGGTCATGGCGACGTCGGGGTGGCCGACGAGGTGCTCGCCGGCGTCCTTGCCCGCGCCCGTGACGACGTTGATCACGCCGTCCGGCAGCCCGGCCTCCGTGGCGGCCTGGGCGAACATGAGCGAGGTGAACGGGGTCAGCTCGGCGGGCTTCAGCACGATGGTGTTGCCCGCGGCGATGGCAGGCAGCACCTTCCAGGCAGCCATCTGGAGCGGGTAGTTCCAGGGGGCGATCGACCCGACCACACCGATCGCCTCGCGGCGGACGTACGAGGTGTGGTCGCCGTCGTACTCCCCCGCCGACTTGCCCTCCAGGTGGCGGGCGGCACCGGCGAAGAAGGCGACGTTGTCGACCGTCCCCGGTACGTCGAACTCGCGCGACAGCTTGATCGGCTTGCCGCACTGGAGCGACTCGGCCTGCGCGAATTCCTCGGCCTGCGCGGCGAGGACGGCCGCGAAGCGGTGCATCGCGTCGGAGCGCTCGCCGGGGGTGGCCCCCGACCAGCCGGGGAAGGCGGCCTTGGCGGCTGCCACGGCCGCGTCCACGTCGTCTCTTCCGGCCAGCTCGTAGGTGTGGATCCCCTCGCCCGTGGCGGGGTTCACGACCGTGTGAGTACGACCCGAGGTACCGGGACGCAACTGCCCGCCGATGTACTGTGCGCCGCCTTCGAAACGGTCCCGCACCTGGAAGCGGTTGCCCATGACGCTCTCCTCCGCCGCTCACCCCGTCATACGGGGGTCGGCGTAGCTCCAGCTTGATTTGATTGCCGATCCTGACAGAGCAGGAAGCCGCCAACAAGTGATTCCGTTGTTGCCTTTTGGTTACGCGACGGATTCGGTCGACCGTGTGTCGAGTCGGGGAGGAAATACCGTACGGAGTGTCAGTGGCGGATGCCAGACTCGCATGCATGGGGATGATCGAAGAGCTTGCAGCGCAGGTCAAAGGGGGGTCTCGGGTGAGGTTCCTGCTCTTCTGGGGCCACCGCCCGCGACCGGACGGCTCCCTCGGGCCGAGCATTTTCAGCCAGTGGTGGGAGTCCGCCTTCACCGTGGACGGCGTGCGGTACGCGACGGCGGAGCACTGGATGATGGCGCGCAAGGCCGAGCTCTTCGGCGACGAGGAGGCCCTGGCCGCGGTGCTGGCGGCGTCCTCGCCCGCGGCCGCCAAGAAGGCGGGCCGGCTGGTCCGCGGCTTCGACAACGCGGTGTGGGAGCGGGAGCGGTTCGGCGTGGTGGTGGAGGGCAGCGTCCACAAGTTCGGGCAGCACCCGGAGCTCGGGGCCTATCTGCTCGGCACCGGGTCGCGGGTGCTGGTGGAGGCGAGCCCGGTGGACCGGATCTGGGGCATCGGCCTGACCGCGGACGACCCCCGCGCGCAGGATCCTGCCCAGTGGCGGGGACTCAACCTGCTGGGCTTCGCGCTGATGGAGGCCAGGGAGAGGCTGGCGGCAGGGGGCTGAGGGGCGGGGGGGGCTGATGAGCGACTACGGCTCGCGGGGCAGGGCTCGACGGGCCACTGCGGCCCTGTTGCGGTGCGGCAGGTGCCTCGCGCTGCGGCCCTGCGCGGTGCGGCGGGCGGGTCGCCCCGCCCGCCGCGGCCGACGCCGGGGAACCGGTGCCGGGCTGCTACCTGCTGGTCACGGCCCAGATGGCGAAGCCGATGACCGTCAGGCCGATCGCGAGTCCGATCGAGCCGGTGATGATGCCGGCCAGCGCCATGCCCCCGTTGTTGGCCTCGCCCCGCTGCGCCTTCTTGCGGCCCAGGATGCCGAAGATCAGCCCCAGCGTGCCGAGGATGATGCCGACGATGCCGTACAGGCAGAACAGGCAGATGGACAGGATTCCGAGCACCATCGCGGCGGTGCCCATGCCGTTCTGCGGGGCCGTCTGCCCGGTCCAGCCGGCCGGCCCCAGGTAGCCCGGGTATCCGGGGTACCCCGCACCGTACGGCGAAGCGCCGGGGCCCGGTGCGCTCGGGTAGGCCGGCGGGTAGCCGTACTCCCCCGGCGTTCCGGCCGGCGGATAGCCGTACTCGGGTGTCGCGGGCGCCGGGTACCCGTACTCCCCGGGCGTCCCCGGCACGGCGTCCGCCGGGGCGGGTGCGGGCGGCACCGCTCCGGCCCCCGGCATCGAGGTGACAGTGGGCTGGTCGTGCACCGGATGTGCGGGCGGCCCGGCCGGACCACCGGCTCCGGGCTTTTCGAGCGGGACCCGGTTCCCGGAGTTCTCCGGCGGCGCCCAGGGATCCGGCGCCCCCGAGGACTGCGGCGTGTTGTCTGACATGGGCCCTCCCCCGTTGCGATTCCCCGTCATGCTACGGCGTAACCCGGACGGCCCAGTGCCCCGCCTACGATGATCCCGAACCACCCCGCACCAACCGCCTCACCACACCAGGACAGTCCCGGTGCGCCACCGGCGCACCGTCGCATCAGGAGGATCCGATGACAGATCTGCGCCCCTTCATCGCGGGCCTGCCCAAGGCAGAGCTGCACGTGCACCACGTCGGATCCGCCTCCCCGCGCATCGTCGCCGAGCTGGCCGCCAGGCACCCGGACTCCAAGGTGCCCTCGGACCCGGAGAAGCTGGCGGAGTTCTTCACGTTCACCGACTTCGCGCACTTCGTCGACGTCTATCTGTCCGTCGTCGATGTGATCCGCACGCCTGAGGACGTCCGCCTGCTCACCTTCGAGGTGGCCCGCGACATGGCCCGGCAGAACATCCGGTACGCGGAGCTGACCGTCACCCCGTACAGCTCCACCCGTCGCGGGATCGACGCGCAGGCGTTCATGGACGCCATCGAGGACGCCCGCAAGGCCGCGGAGTCCGAGCTCGGTGTGGTGCTGCGCTGGTGCTTCGACATTCCCGGTGAGGCGGGTCTGGAGTCGGCCGAGGAGACGGTACGGCTGGCCCTGGAGCACCGGCCGCAGGGCCTGGTGTCGTTCGGTCTCGGCGGCCCGGAGATCGGGGTGCCGCGCCCGCAGTTCAAGCCGTACTTCGACCGGGCCATCGAGGCCGGTCTGCACTCCGTCCCGCACGCGGGCGAGACGACCGGTCCGGAGACCATCTGGGCCGCGCTGACCGATCTGCGCGCCGAGCGCATCGGTCACGGCACCAGCGCGACGCAGGACCCGGCGCTCCTGGCGCACCTCGCCGAACACCGCATTCCGCTGGAGGTCTGCCCGACCTCGAACATCGCCACCCGGGCGGTGGCGCACCTGGACGAGCACCCCCTCAAGGAGATGGTCGCGGCCGGCTGCCTCGTCACCATCAACAGTGACGACCCGCCGATGTTCGGCTCCGACCTGAACAACGAGTACGCCGTGGCCGCCCGGCTGCTGGAACTGGACGAGCGGGGCCTGGCTGCTCTCGCGAAGAACGCCGTCGAGGCGTCCTTCCTCGACCCGGCGGGCAAGGCCGAGCTGGCCGCCGAGATCGACTCGTACACGGAGCGGTGGCTGGCCTCGCACTGAGCGGGAGGGCAGGTCGCGGCCCGGTGGACGCGACGGTGAGCCGTACGGCGGCCAGAGCATGCGCGGTACGGCGGCCAGGGCGGTGAGCAGCGGGCCGGACGTGCAGCGCGGCGCACCGGGCCGCGCCGGGCGGCGGCCTGCCGTCCGTTCGCGAACAATGGGTGTATGAGCACCGTCAGCGTTGAGCGCACCGACCGCCCTGTCCGTCGCGACGCCGCCGTCCTCGTCGTCGCCCATCGCGGGGACCCCTACCGGTTCCGCGAGAACACGCTCCCCTCGATCCGCTCGGCGCTGGAGCAGGGCGCCGACACGGTCGAGGTCGACGTACGGCTGACCCGGGACGAGGTCCCGGTGCTGCTGCACGACGAGACGCTGGAGCGGCTGTGGGGCCACGACCGCTGGCTGGTCGACCTCACGAAGGCCGAGCTGGACGCGCTGACCGGCGGGGGCGTGCCGACCCTGCGCGAGGCGATCCTCGCCGCGGGCGCGCACCGGCTGCTGGTCGACGTGCCGGACGGGGCGCACGACGCGATGGTGCGCAAGGTGGTGGGGGTTGTCCGTGAGGCGGGTGCGGGTGAGCGCACGTACTACTCCGGCGGCCCGACCGCGATGCTGCACGTACGCGCGGCCGACCCGCACGCCGAGACCGCGCTGAGCTGGACGTCCGTGGCGCCGCCGCGGCCGGCGCTGGTGGAGGCGCTCCGGCCCAAGTGGCTCAACTACCGGTTCGGCCTGGTGGACCGTCCGCTGGTGGACCGCGCCCACCGGGACGGGCTGCTCCTGGCGGCCTGGACCGCCGACACCCGTCGCACCATGCGCCGTCTGCTGGCGGCAGGAGTGGACGCGATCACCACGAACCGGCCGGAAACCCTGGCTGCCGAACTCGCCGTCCCCCGGCTGCCGTGAACCACCGCCGCGGGCGGCGGGGCCGCACCCGCAACTCCCCTCCCCCGCACGGCACTTGTCCCGTCAATCAGTCGCTGATCACCGCGTCAGCGACGCGAGCGCCGGTCCTGACACCGCGAGCGGCGCCGTCAGCGTCTCCAGCCGCTTGATCCTCCGCCGCACGATCGCCAGCGGGATCACTCCGAACACCCCGAAGGCCATGTCGATCAGCGACCAGCCGAACGGGATCCCCCGGACCGGCCCGCAGATCAGGGCGAGCGGAATGATCCCGGCACAGGCGATCATCCCGAACTCGACGACCCAGATGTTGCGGACCGGATCGCGGTACGGGCCGTAGAACGCGACCGCGATCACCAGGTGGGCGAAGGCGAGCCAGTCCGTCCCGTACAGGATGAAGGGGTACGTGGCGTCGGTGGCGACGAGCCCCTCCCTGACCCGCTCGGTCCACTCCACCAGCCCCGGCATCGCGTCGGCGAGCGGGGAGGACTTCAACAGGTCCGTCAGCCAGCCGATTTCGGTGACGAGCGGGAACGCGGTCAGCCCGCTCACCACCAGGCACACGATGAAGAAGATCAACCACACGCGGATGCGCCTCAGAAGGGCGGCGGGCTCGTTCATGTCCGCAGCGTACGAGGGCCTTTACGCGCGCTTTACAGGTCCCCCGCATCCGCCGCCGGGGGCGCGCAGGAGAGAATGACGGTTTGGGCACGGCACCACGGACGGCCTGAGCACCCTGCGGACGGACGGCGCCGCGCACCCCCCAGACGGCGCCGCGCACCCCCGGACGGCCCCGCGCACCTACAGCCCCACGATGCCGTTCCACGCCTTCGAGAACTCCAGCCGCTCCTGCGCGGTGATGTCGCGCGCGATGGCGAGCCGCTTGCGGAGCGCGCCGTCCGGGAAGATCAGCGGGTCCTCGGCCAGTGCGGCGGTCTCCTCGTCCTTGGAGGAGGCGATGATCTCGCGGGCGGCGGGCACCGGGCAGACGTAGTTCACCCAGGTGGCGAGCTCGGCGGCGACCTCGGGGTCGTAGTAGTGGTCGACGAGCCGCTCGGCGTTGCGCTTGTGCCGGGCGAGGTTGGGGATCATCAGGGACTCGGCCCAGAGTTCCGCGCCCTCCTCGGGGACCACGAACTCGATGTCCGGGTTGTCCGCCTGGAGCTGGATGACGTCGCCCGAGTACGCCTGACAGGCCAGCACGTCGCCCGCGGCGAGGTCCTTGACGTAGTCGTTGCCGGTGAAGCGGCGGATGTGCTTCGCCCTGACCAGCTTCCCGACGTGGTCGCACATCGTGTGGAAGTCGTCCGCGGTCCACCGCGTGACGTCCGCGCCGAGTCCCTGCATGAGCAGCGCGAAGCTCTCGTCGAGGCCCGAGAAGAGGGTGACCCTGCCCTTGAGTTCGGGGCGCCACAGGTCCGAGGTGTGCTTGATCTCGCGGCCGAGCTTCTTGCGGTTGTACGCGATGCCGGTGATGCCGGACTGCCAGGGCACCGTGTGCAGCCGGCCGTTGTCGAAGGCCGGGGTGCGCAGCTGGGGGTCGAGGTACTTGGCGACGTTGGGCTGCTTCGCCCGGTCCATCTCCTGCACCCAGCCGAGCCGTACGAAACGGGCGGCCATCCAGTCGCTGATGACGATCAGGTCGCGGCCGGTCTCCTGGTGGTTCATCAGCGCCGGGCTGATCTTGCCGAAGAACTCGTCGTTGTCGTTGATCTCCTCGGTGTACCGCACGGAGATCCCGGTGCGCTTCTGGAACTCCTCCAGGGTGGGCCGCTTGGACTCGTCGTCCTCGTCGGTGTCGATGTAGAGCGGCCAGTTGGCGAACTGCAGGTTCTTGTCCCGGTCGGAGGTGTCCGCGCCGGAGCGCTCGCCCGGTGCGACGTAGGCCGGGGGGACTCCGCAGCCGGTGAGCGCCGCGAGCGCGCCCGTCGTACCGATTCCGTATCCGATTCCGCGGAGCACCGTACGACGCGAGAGACGACGCGGGACGCGACCAAGATCACCCATGGGCCCACCCTCCCGGAGCGTACGAGGGGCGGGCAATAGACAGTCCGTCTACCGCCCGCCCCGGATCCTCGGCTCAGCCGTCGAGCGAGGTCATGACGTGCTTGATGCGGGTGTAGTCCTCGAAGCCGTAGGCGGAGAGGTCCTTGCCGTAGCCGGACTGCTTGAACCCGCCGTGCGGCATCTCCGCGACCAGCGGGATGTGCGTGTTGATCCACACGCAGCCGAAGTCGAGGTTCTTGGACATGCGCATGGCACGCCCGTGGTCCTTGGTCCACACGGAGGACGCGAGCGCGTACGGGACGTCGTTCGCCCACTGGAGGGCCTGGGCCTCGTCGGTGAAGGACTGGACGGTGATGACCGGTCCGAACACCTCGTTCTGGATGATCTCGTCGTCCTGCTTGAGGCCCGAGACGACGGTCGGCGCATAGAAGTAGCCCTTGTCGCCGACCCGCTGTCCGCCGGCCTCCACCTTGGCGTGCGCGGGCAGCCGCTCGACGAAGCCCGACACCTGCTTGAGCTGGTTGGCGTTGTTCAGCGGGCCGTAGAGCACGTCCTCGTCGTCCGGCAGGCCGGTCTTGGTGTCGGCCGCGGCCTTGGCGAGGGCGGTCACGAACTCGTCGTGGATCGACTCCTGGACGAGCACGCGGGTGGCCGCCGTGCAGTCCTGGCCGGCGTTGAAGAAGCCCGCCACCGAGATGTCCTCGACGGCCTTGGCGATGTCGGTGTCCTCGAAGACCACGACGGGGGCCTTGCCGCCCAGCTCCAGGTGGACCCGCTTGAGGTCCTTGGACGCGGACTCGGCGACCTGCATGCCGGCCCGTACGGAACCGGTGATGGACGCCATGGCGGGCGTCTTGTGCTCGACCATCGCCCGGCCGGTGTCCCGGTCGCCGCAGACGACGTTGAAGACGCCCTTGGGAACGATTTCGCCGATGATCTCGGCCATCAGGACGGTCGACGCGGGGGTCGTGTCCGACGGCTTGAGGACGACGGTGTTGCCCGCGGCGAGCGCCGGGGCGAACTTCCAGACGGCCATCATCATCGGGTAGTTCCACGGGGCGACCTGCGCGCACACGCCCACCGGCTCGCGGCGGACGATCGAGGTCAGACCCTCCATGTACTCGCCCGCGCTGCGGCCCTCCAGGAGACGTGCCGCGCCCGCGAAGAAGCGGATCTGGTCGACCATCGGGGGGACTTCCTCGGTGCGGGTCAGGCCCAGCGGCTTGCCGCAGTTCTCCGATTCGGCGGCGATCAGCTCCTCGGCGCGCTCCTCGAACGCGTCCGCGATTCTGAGCAGGGCCTTCTGCCGCTCAGCCGGGGTCTGGTCGCGCCAGGCGGGGAACGCCTCGGCGGCGGCGGCCATCGCGTCGTCCACGTCCTGCCCGCCGGAGAGCGGCGCGGTCGCGTACGCCTCGCCCGTCACCGGGTTGATGACTTCGGTGGTCCGGCCGTCGGCGGCGTCCCGGAACTCTCCGGCGATGTAGTTGCGCAGACGGCGCAGCTCGGTGGTCACGGCGGCTCTCCCTCTCAGATGTCCGGTAAGTGAGACACCACCCTAGCCAGAGGAGTCACGCATTCGACATACCTCCCTGTCGACAACTTCGGATTCAGTTAAATCTGCACGCTGGAACAACGAAATTCATCGGTTTGCACTTGCGGGACGGGCGAGACCTCATGCACAGTGGCTTCGTGGTCAGTCGTAGCGCAGAACCCAGGCCCGGCAGCGGAAGCTCCCCGGCGATCGACGCCGTCTCCCTGGCGATCATCGAACAGCTCCAGGAGGACGGCCGCCGTCCGTACGCCGCCATCGGCAAGGCGGTCGGCCTCTCCGAGGCCGCCGTGCGCCAGCGCGTACAGAAGCTGCTCGACCAGGGCGTCATGCAGATCGTCGCCGTCACGGATCCACTCACCGTGGGCTTCCGGCGGCAGGCGATGATCGGCATCAACGTGGAGGGCGACCTCGATCCGGTGGCCGATGCGCTCACCGCGATGGACGAGGTGGAGTACGTCGTCGTGACGGCGGGCTCCTTCGACCTGCTCGCGGAGATCGTGTGCGAGGACGACGACCACCTCCTGGAGATGATCAACAAACGCATCCGGACCCTTCCCGGAGTGCGCTCCACCGAGAGCTTCGTCTACCTCAAGCTCAAGAAGCAGACCTACATGTGGGGAACCCGATAGCCGTGAGTGCCACAACCAACGCCAGCAGCAGCCCCGCGGGCAAGGACCTCTCGAAGACCGCGTACGACCACTTGTGGATGCACTTCACCCGCATGTCGTCCTACGAGAACGCCCCCGTGCCGACCATCGTGCGCGGCGAGGGGACGCACATCTTCGACGACAAGGGCAAGCGCTACATCGACGGCCTGTCCGGCCTGTTCGTGGTGAACGCCGGACACGGCCGGCACGAGCTCGCCGAGACCGCGTACAAGCAGGCGCAGGAGCTGGCCTTCTTCCCGATCTGGTCGTACGCCCACCCCAAGGCCGTCGAGCTCGCCGAGCGCCTCGCGCACCACGCTCCCGGCGACCTGAACAAGGTGTTCTTCACCACCGGTGGCGGCGAGGCCGTCGAGACCGCGTGGAAGCTGGCCAAGCAGTACTGGAAGCTGCGCGGCCACCACACCAAGTACAAGGTCATCTCGCGTGCGGTCGCCTACCACGGCACCCCGCAGGGCGCCCTGTCCATCACCGGGCTCCCGGCCCTCAAGGCCCCCTTCGAGCCGCTCGTACCGGGCGCGCACAAGGTCCCGAACACCAACATCTACCGCGCCCCGATCCACGGCGACGACCCGGAGGCCTTCGGCCGCTGGGCCGCCGACCAGATCGAGCAGGAGATCCAGTTCGAGGGCCCGGAGACGGTCGCCGCCGTCTTCCTGGAGCCGGTGCAGAACGCCGGCGGCTGCTTCCCGCCGCCGCCCGGCTACTTCCAGCGCGTCCGCGAGATCTGCGACAAGTACGACGTGCTGCTGGTCTCGGACGAGGTCATCTGCGCCTTCGGCCGCCTGGGCACGATGTTCGCCTGTGACAAGTTCGACTACGTGCCGGACATGATCACCTGCGCCAAGGGCATGACCTCGGGCTACTCCCCGATCGGCGCCTGCATCATCTCGGACAAGCTCGCCGAGCCGTTCTACCAGGGCGACAACACCTTCCTGCACGGCTACACCTTCGGCGGCCACCCGGTCTCCGCGGCGGTCGGCCTCGCCAACCTCGACATCTTCGAGCGCGAGGGCCTCAACCAGCACGTGCTGGACAACGAGGGCGCCTTCTTCGACACCCTGAAGAAGCTGCACGACCTGCCGATCGTCGGCGACGTCCGCGGCAACGGCTTCTTCTACGGCATCGAGCTGGTGAAGGACAAGGCCACCAAGGAGACCTTCACCGACGAGGAGACCGAGCGCGTCCTGTACGGCTTCCTCTCCAAGGCGCTGTACGAGAACGGCCTGTACTGCCGGGCCGACGACCGCGGCGACCCGGTCGTCCAGCTGGCCCCGCCGCTGATCTCCACCCAGGAGACCTTCGACGAGATCGAGAGCATCCTCCGGGCGGTCCTGACGGAGGCCTGGACCAAGCTCTGACGCACGCAGCGATCAGCGCCGACGGCCACCGCCGGCGCTGATCGCCCATTCGGGTCCGTGGATCCGATGATCCGGCCGGTCGGCCCGGATGCGCCCGTTCCGGTGAGAACGGGGGCGTCCGGGCCGTCCGTTTTCCGCGTCCCCGACGCGCCACCGACACCTCCGCGACCCGAATCCCTACGGTGCCCAGTGACCGATCGGCTCTGTCGTTCGTTCCCCCGCAAGGGGGACCGGAAATCTGATCCGCCACTCTCCCGGACAACCGCGAACCGAGGTGCACGCCATGGTGGTCCCGCCGGACAACGCCCCGCCGGACAACGACGTCCTCTGGGCCCGTTCCCTGCACCACTCCCACAGCGGCTCCCCCGCGCTCACCGGCGTCTCGCTCGGCATCCGCGAGGGCGAGATCCTGGCCGTGACCGGTCCGCGCGGCAGCGGCAAGACGACACTGCTGTCCGCGCTCAGCGGCCAGCTCGTCCCCGAGCAGGGCGAGGTGTGGTTCAACAGCATCCCCGTGCACGGCATGAGCTCCCTCGCGCGCGAGCGGCTGCGCAGGGACCGGTTCGCCTGGATCTCGCCCCAGCCGGAGCTCGTCCCCGAGCTCACCGGCTGGGAGAACGCCGCGCTCCCGCTGCTGCTGCGCGGCCACGGCCACCGCGAGGCGAAGAGCACCGCCATGGAGTGGCTGGAGCGCCTCGACATCGGGGCCGTCGCCCGCAAGCGCCCCTCCGCGCTGCTCCAGTCGCAGCGCCAGCGGATCGCGGTCGCCCGCGCCCTGGCGACCACCCCCACCGTGCTGTTCGCCGACGAGCCCACCGCACCGCTGCACCTCACCGACGGCACCCAGGTGCTGCGCACGCTCACCGCGGCCGCCCGCTCGCACGGCATCACCGTCGTCCTGGCCACCCACGACCCCAGGACCGCCGAGCTCGCCGACCGTACGGTGGCGCTCCTCGACGGCCGCCGCGTCGCCTCCGCGCAGGTCCAGGGCGGGGAAGGCCGGGCCGCGTGCTCGCTCTCCGCCTAGCCCGCGGCGCCCACCCCCTGGTACTGCTGCGCCACCTGCTGGTCGCGGCGGCCTCGGCCGGGGTCGGGTTCCTGCTGCTGTGCACCCTCGGTTACGCCCTCGGCCACCCGGCCAGGTCGGGCGCCTCGCTCCTGCGCCTGCTGTGGTGTCTGGCACCGCTCGCGGCGACCGTGCAGCTCGCGGTCGCCGTGGCCCGTACGGACCCCGGCACCCGGCCGCGACCGGGGCTGGCCGCGGTGGGCCTGGGCCCGGCCGGCCCCGCCGTCGTCGCGGCGGCCTCCACCGCCCTGTCCTGCACCCTCGGCAGCATGAGCGCCCTGCTGGTCTTCCTGCATCTGCGCGGCGATCTCACCGGGCTCCCCTTCGACGGTGCGGCCACCGAACTCCTGGCCGCCGACCGCCCGCTGCCGCTCGCCGCGGTCCTCACGCTCCTCGCCCTGGTCCCGCTCGCAGCGGCCACGGCGGGCGCACTGGCGCTGCGGCCCCGTCCTGCCGCGCGGACGGCCGGCCAGGTGCCGTCCGTCACCGCGCCGCCCGCGGGCCTCCCCTGGGGGGTCGCGCTGACCGCCGTCGGGCTCGCGGTGGAGGCGTACGCCGACCGCAGCGGCGGGGCCCACCCGAAACTGCCGCTCCCCGGTCACCCGGACATCGCCCCCGCCTGGGTCCTGGCGGGCTGGCTGCTCACCGCCCTGGGGCTGGCTCTCGCGGGTCCCGGCCTGGTGCACCTGTGCGGGCTCCTGCTGCAGACGGTGCGGCCCGGGGCGGTACGGCTGCTCGCCGGCCGGGTGCTGCAGAGCGAGGCCCGCCGCATCGGCCGCCCGCTCGGTGTCGTGTGCGCGACGGTTTCGGGGGCGTTCGCGGCGGCGGCCATGTACGCGCCGGCCGCCTCGACGACTCCCTCCTTCGGGCCGCTCACCACTCTGGGGGCCGCGCTGGTCCTGACCTGCACGACGGCGACGCTCCTCTCGGTGGCCCTGGAGACGCGGCAGTCCCGTGCCCCGCTCACCCAGGCACTGCTGCGCCACGGTGCTCCCGCCCCGGCGCTGCGCGCGGCAGCCGCCACCCGGGCTCTCGCCCTCCTTGCCCTCTTCGCACCGCTGACCTGGGTCGTCGCCACCCTGGCAGCAGCGCCGCTGGCTCCCTGACCACGGCCTCGCGGCGGGCGTCCGTCCGCGTACCGGGGCGCCGGGCGGTGAGTCGCGCCCCTCGGCGAGGCGGCCCGCGGCCCGCGGCGGCCGCGCACCCGCCCGCCACGGGCCGTCGGCCTCCTCCTACCATGGCCCCGTGCCTCAACACCGCGACCACGACCACGAGATCGAGACCCTGGCCGAGTTCGACCGGGTCACCGCCCAGGGCCCCCTCGCCGGCTACCGGATCCAGTCCGTCGACCTGACGGCCCGTACGCCGGTGCTGCTGTCCACCGGGGCGGCCGAAGCGGTGTTCCTCGGCTGCCCGATGGAGGAGGAGGCAGCCGCCAAGGTCAGAGCGGACGGCGCCCTGGTCTTCCCGCCGGTGCCCGGCCTCCCCTTCGACCCGTACCGGGGCCTCCTCTACAGCCCCGGCCACCTCTTCGAGGGCCTGGCCGACGGCGGCTACGACACGACGCCCGACGCCTGCGGCTACGCCTGGTTCGAGCGCACCAAGGCCGACGGCGACATATTCGCCTCGATGCTGCGCTCGATTCACGACGACGCGATCTCCGACGCCCTCGACGAACACCTGACGGGCGCCCCCGTGGTGGGGGTGATGGGCGGCCACGCGATGGCCCGCGGCACCGACGCCTACGCGGGCGCGGCCCGCCTCGGCCGCAGCCTCGCCCGCTCCGGCCTCACCGTCGCCACCGGCGGCGGCCCCGGCGCGATGGAGGCGGCGAACCTCGGCGCGTACGCCGCCCCGCTCGCGGACCCCGTACTGGACGAGGCCCTCGCCCTGCTCGGCAAGGTCCCGTCGTTCACCCCGTCCGTCACCGCATGGGCAGCTGCCGCCTTCGAGGTGCGTTCGCGCTGGCCGGACGGCGGTGACTCGGTCGGCATCCCGACCTGGTTCTACGGCCACGAGCCGCCCAACGCCTTCGCGTCGCACATCGCCAAGTACTTCGCCAACGCCACCCGCGAGGACGGCCTGCTGGCGCGCTGCACCGCGGGTGTGGTCTTCCTGCCAGGCGCGGCCGGCACGGTCCAGGAGATCTTCGACAACGCGACCCCGAACTACTACGAGTCGCGCGGCGAGCCCACCCCCATGGTGCTGGTGGACCGCGCCCACTGGACCGAACGCCTCCCCGCCTGGCCGCTGCTGCAGTCACTGGCCGAGGGCCGCGCGATGGAGTCCCGTATCGCACTCGTCGACACGGTCGCCGAGGCTCCTGCCGCACTCGCCCGCCTGAGGGATGCCGCCAAAGCCGCGGAATCCGGTGCGACGCCCGTCCCCGGGGCGGCCGCCGAAATACATTAGTCCGGGGCTGCGCCGCACGTCATAGTGGCGCCCATGTCCTCTCTCGTACGCCATGTGACCATCGACTGCGCCGACGCCTACAAGCTCGCGAGCTTCTGGGCGGAGGTACTCGGCTCCGCCGTCTCGGACGACGACGCACCGGGCGACCCCGAGGCCCTGGTGTCCACCGCCGGAGGCCTCGGGGTCCTCTTCGTCCAGGTCCCCGACGCCAAGACGGTCAAGAACCGGGTCCATCTGGACCTCCAGCCGCAGGACCGCACCCGCGACGAGGAGACCGAACGCCTCCTCGCGCTCGGCGCCACCCTGGTCGAGGACCACCGCAAGCCCGACGGCAGGGGCTGGGTCACCCTCGCCGACCCCGAGGGCAACGAATTCTGCGTCGAACGGAGCGGGGCCGAGCGCACCGACTGAGCAATCCCCCGCACAATCCGGCCGTACCCGAGGCAACGCGCACGGCGAATCCCGCGTCTGGCAGTCGGAGAACGACAACAGACATCCGTGAACGGAGCTTTTGGTGCTCATCGGCCTCATCACCGCCATCGCGGCCTCGATCTGCTATGGCACAGGATCCGTCCTGCAAGCCGTCGGATCGCGGAAGTCCGCCCGCCGGGAGGCGGGCAAGGCTTCCAGTGCCGGTGTCACCCAGCACGGAGGACCCAGCCTCTCCTCGACCGCGAAGGCGGCGATGACCTGGGAGTTCATCGTCGGCACCATCCTGGACTTCGTGGGATTCGCACTCGGCGCGCTGGCCGCGCGGCTGCTGCCCCTCTTCCTGTCCCAGACCGTGATCAGCGCCAACCTGGTGATCACGGCGGTGCTCAGCGTCAAGATGCTCGGCATCAAGCTCACCCGCAAGGAGTGGACGTCCATCGCGGTCGTCTGCGGGTCACTGGTCCTGCTGGCGACGGCGGCGGGCCACGAGGGCGGCGGCCAGGCGGAGATGTCCACCCACTGGTGGCTGCTGGGGATCGCCGTACTGCTGATGGCCGGCGGCACGGTGGTGGTGCGCCTGATGGGCGCCGGCGCCGCGATCCTGGCCGGCCTGCTCTCGGGCCTGGGCTTCGGCGCGCTGGGCGTGGGCGTACGCATCCTGAACGGGGTGGACCCCTACGACCTGGGCACACTGCTCGCGGATCCCGCCCTGTACGCCATCCTGGTCGCCGGCATCGGCGGCATGTACCTGCACACGGTGGCCCTCCAGATCGGCTCGGTCAACGGAGCCACCGCCGCGCTGGTCGTCGGCGAGACGGTACTGCCGGGCATGATCGGCGTGGTCTGGCTGGGCGACACCTCGCGGCCCGGATTCGGCCTTGTGGCGATCATCGGCTTCCTGCTGGCCGTGGGAGGTGCGGTGGCGGTCGCCTGGTTCGGAAAGCACGGGGAGGAAGCTGCGCCCGAGGAGGCGGCGGCGCCACGCCCCCTGGCGGAGACGCCCCGGTAGGGAGCTCCCCCGCCACCCGGCCCCGAGCAGGACCAACGGGTAGACGAGGTAACCGAACCTGCTGGCCGGCATCAGGGCCATGGCGAGAGCCAGCCCGCCGGCCAGCCGTACGGCCGCCGCCCGCACCGAGCGCGGCGGCCGTACCACCAGCGACCCCGCGACGAGCAGAGCGCTCACGGCCAGCAGCACGGCGGCGATCTCCGTGCCCCCGGGCACGTACTCCGCGAGCAGCCGCCCGGGCAGCGGGCTCGCCGCCGGGGACTCGACATCGGTCATCCCCAGGGGGAAGGCCACCGCGTTGCGGAAGAAACCCGCCGGATCCGTGAGTGCCACCGGCACCACCAGCACCCCTGCCACCCCGGGCGCGACTCCGGCACACCGCACGGCCGCCCGCCGCCCGCCGTGCTCCCCGGTCGCCGGGCCCACGCCGTGCTCCCCGGTCGCCGGACCCCCGCCGTGCTTCCCGGTCGCCGGGCCGCTGCCGCGCACCGCGAGCAGCGCCACGGCCACCGGCAGCGCGGGCCACGCGGTCCACTTGAGCGCGGCGGCCACCCCGATCACCACCCCGGCCCGGCCCGCCCTGCCCCTCCCCGCGAGCACCAGCCCGAGGCACATCAGGGCGGCCACCGGCAGATCGATCCCGCCCACCACCAGCGGCAGCGCCACCAACGGGCACACCGCGAGCCACCCGGAGGCCCGCCGCCCCAGCGCCGCCAGCAGGGCCGCGAGGAACCCGGCGGCCATCCACCACCGGGCGTCCCCCAGCGGCCCGTCCCCGAACAGTGCGTGCGGCAGCCCGAAGACGGCCATGCCCGGCAGATACGGGTTGAAGTCCGCCACCACGCCGGGATCGGACACGTACGGACTGCCGGTGGCGAGCAGCAGCCGCGCCGACCGCTCCACCACCCGTACCTCCAACTGCCCCTGCCCCAGCAGCACCAGAAGCACCAGGGGCAGGAGTACGGTGCCCAGCACGGCGACCGGCAGGGGCCCCCACCGCCTCCGAAGGGCCGCCGGGCGGGTCGCCGGACGAGTTCCCGTGCTGGTCGCCGAGCGGGCCGCCGGACAAGCTCCCGTGCTGGTCGCCGGGCGGGCCGCGGCCAAGGCGGCCGCCCCGTAGCCGAACGCGGCCGTCAGGCCCCACATCCGGTGCGGGCCGAGCCCCGACACCAGCCCGAAGCCGAGCGAGACGACGGCGCAGGCCGCCCACCCGGTCCAGCCGTACCGTGCACCCGCGCTCAACCCCCGCGCCCACCGGACGTCCTGTCCACCGCGTACCGCAGCTCCCCTGAACATGGGGTCAAGGTGGGCGACGACCCGCCCGCGCGGCATCACACCGCGGTACCCATTCCGGTGTCACCCCGTGGCACGACAGGGACCAGGAACCCGCGTCGGGGAACGGGCGGTCCGGGCCTGCCCCGAGGACACTCCCCACCCCTCTTACTCCGGCAGCAGCACCACTTCGTCCGCCGCGAAGACCACTCCCGTCGCTGCGCCCTCCTCGGGCGCGTCCCGGAGCGCGACCTCGGCCTCCAGCTGCGGCCCGCCGTCCAGCGGCCGCAGCTGTACGGCGACATGGTGACCGCGGAAGGTCCGGGCGAGCACGGTGCAGGGCAGGCCTTCGGCGACCGGCGCCAGCCGCACGCCCGCCGGACGCACCAGCAGCCGGCTCTCCCCCTGGGCCGCTCCGGCCGGAACCGGGATCTTGCCCCAGACCGTGTCGGCGACCTGGCCTGTGACGGTCGCGGTCACCACGTTGTCGAAGCCGAGGAAGCGGGCCACGAACTCCGAGGCGGGCCGCCGCCAGACGTCGAGGGGGCTGCCCGCCTGGGCGATCCGGCCCTCGTGCATCACGACCACCCGGTCGGCGAGCGCGAAGGCCTCGCCCTGGTCGTGGGTGACGGCGAGCACGGTGGTGCCCAGTTGTCCGAAGATGCGGCGCAGTTCCACCACGAGCCGCTCCCGCAGGCCCCGGTCGAGCTGGCCCAGCGGTTCGTCCAGCATCAGGAGCCGGGGGCTCGGGGCCAGTGCGCGGGCGAGCGCGACCCGCTGCTGCTCACCGCCGGACAGGGTGGCCACCGCACGGCGCCGGGCACCGGGCAGCCCGACCAGTTCCAGCAGTTCCTCGGTGCGCCGCGCCTGTTCGGCGCGCCCCTCGCCGCGCATCCGCAGCCCGAAGGCGACATTGCCGCCGACGTCCCGCTGCGGGAAGAGCTGGTGGTCCTGGAACATCAGGCCCACCCCCCGCCGGTGCACCGGCACTCCCGCCTGGTCGGCGCCGTCGAGCAGCACCCGCCCGGCGTCGAGCCGCTGGAGCCCCGCCACCACCCGCAGCAGCGTCGACTTCCCGCTGCCACTGGGTCCGAGCACGCACACGATCCCGTGCGCGGCGACCGCCAGGTCCACCGCGTCGAGCGCCGGGCGCCCCCCGAACCGTACGGTCGCGCCCTCCAGCGAGAGCAGCTGGTCGGTCATCTCAGAACTCCCCGGATACGGATCGGTCGGGCCTCAGGCGCTCCAGCACCAGCAGTGACAGCGCGCACACCACCATCAGAATCGTGCTCAGGGCCATGGCCTGCCCGTAGTTGAGATCGCCGGCCCGCCCCAGCAGCCGGGCCACGGCCACCGGCAGCGTCGGACTGTCGGGCCGGGCGATGAAGACGGTCGCCCCGAACTCGCCGAGCGACACCGCGAAGGCGAATCCCGCCGCGACCAGCACGGCCCGCCGCACCAGCGGCAGGTCCACCTCCCGCCACGCCCGCAGGGGCGACGCACCGAGCACCGCGGCCGCCTCCCGCAGCCGCCCGTCCACCGCGCGCAGCACCGGCAGCATCGTCCGCACCACGAACGGCACGCCCACCAGCGCCTGTGCCAGGGGTACGAGGATCCAGGAGGTCCGCAGGTCCAGCGGCGGCCGGTTGAGCGTGATCAGGAAGCCGAAGCCGACCGTCACCGCGGACACCCCGAGCGGCAGCATCAGCAACGCGTCGAACCCGCGCACCAGCCGTCCCGCCCGCCGGGTGAGCGCGGCGGCGGCCAGGCCGCCGACGACCAGCGCGATGCCGGTCGCGACGACGGCGTACTGGAGCGAGTTGCCGACCGCTTCCAGCGGCGGTACGAGGAAGGCCCCACCGCTTCCGTCCGCGGAACGCAGCGACTGGTAGTACCGGAAGCCGTATCCGCCGGGGCCGTCCAGCGACCGCTCGACGAGCACCCCGAGCGGCAGCAGGATCAGCACCAGCACCGTCAGCAGCACCCCGCCGAGCAGCGCCCACTGCCCGAAACCCCGCGGGCGCCGCGAGGTCTGCGCCGGGTCGATGAGCTTCAGCGCGCTCTCCCGCCGCCGTACGGTCCACGCGTGCACGGCGAGGACCGCGCCGACGGCCGCGAACTGGACCAGCGTCAGCACGGCGGCGGTCGGCAGGTCGAGCAGCTGCGCGGTCTGCCGGTAGACCTCCACCTCCAGGGTGGAGTAGGCGGGCCCGCCCAGGATCTGGACGACGCCGAAGGAGGTGAAGGTGAACAGGAACACCATCAGCGCGGCGGCGGCCACGGCAGGACCCAGCGCCGGCAGCGTCACCCGCCGCCACGCGGTGAAGCGGCCCGCGCCGAGCACCCGGGCGGCCTCCTCCTGCCGGGGGTCGAGCTGGGACCACAGCCCGCCGACGGTGCGTACGACCACCGCGTAGTTGAAGAAGACATGGGCGAGCAGGATGGCCCACACCGTGGTGTCCAGGCGGACACCCCACAGCTCGTCGAGCAGTCCGCCGCGCCCCAGCACGGCCAGGAAGGCGGTGCCCACGACGACCGTGGGCAGCACGAAGGGCACCGTCACCACCGCCCGCAGCAACTGCTTGCCGGGGAAGTCGAGCCGGGCGAAGGCGTACGCGGCGGGCAGCGCCAGCAGCAGCGTGAGCGCGGTCGAGGCGAGCGCCTGCCAGGTGGTGAACCAGAGCACGCCGAGAATGTCCGAATCGCCGAGCACCTCGCCGATCCGCCCGAGCTGCCAGCTGTCACCCACCTTCAGTCCGCGCCCGACGATCGCGACGACCGGCCAGGCGAAGAACAGCGCGAAGAACGCGACGGGCACGGCCATCAGGCCGAGCCGCACCGCGCTCCCGCGCCAGGGGCGGAGCCCGGCGCCCTTGTCGTGGCCACCGGACTGCCGCCTCCGCGAGCTCTCGCCGCTCCGCGGGGCGTCCTTTACTTGGTCACCAGCGAGGACCACGACTTGATCCACTTCTCGCGGTTGTCGGCGATCTTCTTCGGGTCCACCGTCACCGGCTGTCCGGCCTTCGCGCCGAACTTCTCGTACACCTCGGGCAGCTTGGTGCCCTTGACCGCCGGGTTGACGAACATCTTCAGCGGCAGGTCCTGCTGGAACTGCTTGCCGAGGAGGAAGTCGAGCAGCGCCTTGCCGCCCGCCTGGTTCTTCGCCCCCTGAAGCAGCCCCGCGAACTCGACCTGGCGGAAGCAGGTGCCGGTCAGCACGCCGGTGGGCGCCTCGGCGGGACGCGGCTCGGCGTACAGCACCTCGACGGGCGGGCTGGAGGCGTACGAGACGACCAGCGGCCGCTCCGCCTTGGCCTTCTTGCCGCCGGCCGAACCGGAGAACTCCTCGTTGTAGGCCTGCTCCCAGCCGTCGACGACCTTGACGCCGTTGTCCTTCAGCTTCTGCCAGTACCCCTGCCAGCCGTCGTCGCCGTACTTCCCGACGGTCGCCAGGAGGAAGCCGAGGCCGGGCGAGGAGGTCGCCGCGTTCTCGGTGACCAGCAGGTCCTTGTACGCGGGCCTGGTCAGGTCGTCGAGGGTCCGCGGCGGTGCCAGCTTCTTGTCCGCGAAGTACTTCTTGTCGTAGTTCACACAGATGTCGCCGGTGTCGACGGGCGTCACCCGGTGCTCGCCCTTGTCCAGCTGGAGGTCCGCCGGCACGCCGTCGAGACCCTTGGCCTCGTAGGGGGTGAACAGGCCGTGGTCGAGGGCGCGGGAGAGCATGGTGTTGTCGACGCCGAAGAAGACGTCGCCGCGCGGCGAGCCCTTGGTGAGGATCTCCTGGTTGAGCGCGGCCCCGGCGTCGCCGCTCTCCAGCACCTTGACGGTGTAACCGCTCTGCCGGGTGAACTCCTTCAGTACGGAGTCCGAGACGGCGAACGAGTCGTGGCTGACCAGGGTGACGGTCTTGGACTTGGCCCCGTCGCTCTGCTTGCCGGCGTCGGGCTGTGCCCCGCAGGCGGCGAGCGTGCTGACGCCGAGCGCGGCGGCCACCGATATCGCCGCGTACCTCTTGATGGTGCTCACTGGTGAATTCCTCCTGGAAATGACCAGGAAGAGACGCGGCCCTGCCCGCACCGGGAGGATGCGGGCAGGGCGCAACAGCTTGAGTAAACGACCGAACTTCCTACCCAGAATGACCTGGGCAAGGTTCAGAGGGTCTGCAGTGAGGACTGCACTCTCAGCGCTGTGGCGCTCCCCTGTCGGAATATGCGTATGTGCGGCCCAGCGTACAGCCAGGCACGGACCGGTTACCGCTCGGAGGCCGCCAGCTGGCCGCAGGCCCCGTCGATCTCCTGGCCACGCGTGTCGCGCACGGTCACCGGGACCCCGTGGGCGGCGATGGCCTCGACGAACGCCTTCTCGTCCTCGGGCCGCGAGGCGGTCCACTTGGAGCCCGGCGTCGGGTTCAGCGGGATCAGGTTGACGTGCACCCGCTTGTTCTTGAGCAGCCGGCCCAGCCGGTCACCGCGCCACGCCTGGTCGTTGATGTCCCTGATCAGCGCGTACTCGATGGAGATGCGGCGGCCGGACTTCTCGGCGTACTCCCACGCCGCGTCCAGCACCTCGCGGACCTTCCACCGGGTGTTGACCGGCACCAGGGTGTCGCGCAGCTCGTCGTCCGGCGCGTGCAGCGAGACCGCGAGCCGGCACTTGAAGCCCTCGTCGGCGAAGCGCAGCATCGCGGGCACCAGGCCCACGGTGGAGACGGTGATGCCGCGCTGCGACAGGCCCAGGCCGTCCGGCTCCGGGTCGGTCAGCCGGCGGATCGCGCCGACGACGCGCTTGTAGTTGGCGAGCGGCTCGCCCATCCCCATGAAGACGATGTTGGACAGCCGTGCCGGGCCGCCGGGCACCTCACCGTCGCGCAGGGCGCGCATGCCGTCAACGATCTGGTGCACGATCTCCGCGGTCGACAGGTTCCGGTCGAGCCCGGCCTGTCCCGTCGCGCAGAACGGGCAGTTCATTCCGCACCCGGCCTGCGAGGAGATGCACATGGTCACCCGGTCCGGGTAACGCATGAGCACGGACTCCACCAGCGTCCCGTCGTGCATCCTCCACAGCGTCTTACGGGTGGTGTCCTGGTCGGTCGACAGGTGGCGCACGACCGTCATCAGCTCGGGCAGCAGCGCCTCGCGCAGCTTCTCCCGCGAACCGGCCGGGATGTCGGTCCACTCCGCGGGGTCGTGGGCGTACCGCGCGAAGTAGTGCTGCGAAAGCTGCTTGGCGCGGAACGGCTTCTCACCGATCTCGGCCACGGCCTCCTTGCGCTCGGCGGGCGTGAGGTCGGCGAGGTGCCGCGGGGGCTTCTTGGCTCCGCGGGGCGCGACGAAAGTGAGTTCTCCGGGTACAGGCATGGTTCATCCAGTGTCGCAGATGTACGTGAGGGGCCCGCCGTCCTGTGGACGGCGGGCCCCTCACGCGACAACGCAGCAGGTCAAAGCGGCCGTCAGGCGGATCCCACGAAGATCACCATCAGCAGCCAGACCACCGGGGCGGTCGGCAGCAGCGAGTCGAGCCGGTCCATGATGCCGCCGTGTCCGGGGAGCAGCGTGCCCATGTCCTTGATCCCGAGGTCCCGCTTGATCATGGACTCGCCCAGGTCGCCCAGCGTCGCGCTGGCCGCGACCGCGAGGCCGAGCAGCATGCCCTGCCACCAGGTGCCGCCGTCGATCAGCAGCGTCATGCAGAGCACGCCCGCCGCCATCGCGAAGGCGATCGCCCCGAGCAGGCCCTCGCGGGTCTTGCCGGGGCTGATGCGCGGGGCCAGCTTGTGCCTGCCGAAACGCCAGCCGACCGCGTACGCACCGGTGTCGCTGACCACGGTGAGCAGCAGGAACGTCAGCACCCGCTCCGGTCCGTCCCCGGCTTTGAGCATCATCGCGACGAAGGTCGCCAGGAAGGGGACGTAGAAGGCGGCGAAGACCCCCGCGGTGACGTCCTTGAGGTACCCCTCGGGCGGTTCGGTCATCCGCCACACCAGGACCGCGAGCGCGGTGAGGGCCATGGCCACCCAGGCGCCCTCGGGGCCGCGCACGTATCCGGCGACGACCATCGCGGCTCCGCCGACCGCGAGCGGTACCAGCGGGGCCTTGATGCCCTTGCGCTCCTCCAGGCGGGAGGTCAGCTCCCAGAGCCCGACGACCACGGCGACCGCTATGACGCCGATGAACGCGGCCTTCCAGATGTACAGCGATGCCATGATGAGCACGCCGAGACCGAGACCGACCCCTATGGCGGCGCGCAGATCACGGCCCGCCCGCTTCTTCTCGGGTGGCTTGGGAGCCGGGGACGGCGGCGTGGACATGGGCTCCTGCGGCATCTCGTCGCGGAAGCGGGGGCCGCCCTGCGCTGCGAAGCTCTGTGAGCCCGCAGCGGGAACGGCCCCCCGCGTCCGGTCGTCGCGGTCGTCGGCGTCTCTGCCTGCCCCGGGGCGGGCCCCGGGGTACGACTCGGGACCTGACGGGGGACCTGTCTCGGGCACGATGGGCATGGGCCGAGTGTGCTGGGCGTCATGCGTATCGTACGCGGGACCCGCCGGAAGGGGCCCCTGGTCGGGGGCGGTCCCTTCACCGGCATAGCCCGCCCGCGGCTGGGCCCCCCAGGAAGAGTCGTTCATCAGACCTCGAGCAGCTCGGCTTCCTTGTGCTTCAGCAGCTCGTCCACCTGCGCCACGTACTTCGCGGTGGTGTCGTCGAGCTCCTTCTCCGCACGGCGGACCTCGTCCTCGCCGGCCTCCTTGTCCTTGACCAGCTTGTCAAGGGTGTCCTTGGTCTTGCGGCGCACGGCGCGGATGGAGATCCGGGAGTCCTCGGCCTTGTTGCGCGCGACCTTGATGTACTCCTTGCGGCGCTCCTCCGTCAGCTGAGGGAACGTCACCCGGATGATGCGGCCGTCGTTGCTCGGGTTGACGCCGAGGTCGGAGTCGCGGATCGCCTGCTCGATGTTGCGCAGGGCGCTCGCGTCGAAGGGGGTCACCACGGCCATCCGCGGCTCGGGGACCGAGAAGGACGCCAGCTGGTTGATGGGGGTCAGCGCGCCGTAGTAGTCGGCCACGATCTTGTTGAACATCGCCGGGTGCGCACGGCCAGTGCGGATCGCGGCGAAGTCCTCCTTGGCGACCACGACGGCCTTCTCCATTTTCTCCTCGGCCTCGAGGAGGATTTCTTCGATCACCACGTACTCCTGCATGTCTTGAACCGGAACAGCTTCACGC
The DNA here is from genome assembly GCF_042716745.1 of Streptomyces sp. NPDC058663. Taxonomy (NCBI): domain Bacteria; kingdom Bacillati; phylum Actinomycetota; class Actinomycetes; order Kitasatosporales; family Streptomycetaceae; genus Streptomyces; species Streptomyces sp. NPDC058663. Next base: position 176,712 of record NZ_JBHXRV010000003.1, on the reverse strand, counting down.
CGAAACGGCTCGAACCGAACAGCTCGAACCGGGAATCACGGACCTGCTGCTTGCGTGCGTCTTCTCCTGCACGGTGTCCGACCGGCAGGACATTGTCCATCCCCCGGCCAGGCCGGGGGCACGAACCCGAAACCGGTCAGGCGCGGGTGCCCTGCGCGTTGACGAGCGTGCCGATCTTCTCACCCTTGACCGCCCGGGCGATATTGCCCGCGGCCAGGAGCTCGAAGACCAGGATCGGCAGGTCGTTGTCGCGGCACAGCGTGATGGCGGTGGCGTCGGCGACCTTGAGGTCGCGGGACAGCACCTCGCTGTACTCCAGCGCGTCGAACTTGACCGCCGCCGGGTTCTTCTTGGGGTCGGAGTCGTAAACCCCGTCGACCCCGTTCTTGCCCATGAGCAGGGCTTCCGCGTCGATCTCCAGGGCGCGCTGGGCGGCCGTGGTGTCGGTGGAGAAGTACGGCATGCCCATGCCCGCGCCGAAGATCACGACGCGGCCCTTCTCCAGGTGCCGTACGGCGCGCAGCGGGATGTAAGGCTCCGCGACCTGGCCCATGGTGATGGCGGTCTGGACGCGGGAGTCGATGCCCTCCTTCTCCAGGAAGTCCTGGAGTGCGAGGCAGTTCATGACGGTGCCGAGCATGCCCATGTAGTCGGAGCGGGCCCGGTCCATGCCGCGCTGCTGGAGTTCGGCACCGCGGAAGAAGTTGCCGCCGCCGATGACGACCGCGACCTCTGCTCCGTCCCGGACGACCGCGGCGATCTCGCGGGCGATGGCGTGCACGACGTCGGGGTCGACGCCGAGGGCACCGCCGCCGGCGAACGCCTCGCCGGACAGCTTCAGCATGAAGCGTCCGGTCTTCTTGCCGTTGTCGATGGACTGGTTGGCGTCCGCGCCCTGATTCATGGGGTTTCTCCTCGTGCACATACGAAGAAGGCCATTGCCGGTGGAACTTTGCGGTTCCCTCTGCGGCAATGGCCTCCTCGTCAGATCTGCGGCCTTACGGCGCGTGCGCCGGGCGGCTGCATGAGACCCTAGCCGGGTCTGGCGATGTTCGCGTTACGTCGACGGGTCGGCGTACGGACTCAGATGCCGACCTTGATGCGCGTGAAGCGCTTCAGGGTGACACCGGCCTCGTCCAGGACCTTCTGGACGGACTTCTTGTTGTCCAGCGCGTACGGCTGGCCGAGGAGGGTGGCCTCCTTGAAGAAGCCGTTGACGCGACCCTCGACGATCTTCGGGAGGGCGGCCTCGGGCTTGCCCTCGGCGCGGGTGGTCTCCTCGGCGACGCGGCGCTCGGCCTCGACGACGTCGGCGGGGACGTCGCCCTTGTCGAGGTACTTCGGCGCGAAGGCGGCGATGTGCTGGGCGATGCCACGGGCCAGGTCGGCGTCGGCCTTGTCCAGCTCGACCAGAACACCGATCTGCGGGGGCAGGTCGGGCATGGTGCGGTGCATGTACGCGGTCACGTAGGCGCCGGTGTACTGGGCGAAGCGCTCCAGGACGATCTTCTCGCCCAGGTTGGCGTTGGCCTCGTCGACGTACGCCTGCACGGTCTTGCCGGCCTCGATCTCGGAGGCGAGCAGAGCGGAGAGGTCGGCCGGCGAGGTCGCGGCGACGTGCGCGGCGAGCTGGTTGGCGACGGCCTGGAACTTCTCGCCCTTGGCGACGAAGTCGGTCTCGCACTTGAGCTCGACGATGACACCGGAGGTGTTGTCGTCGGCGATCAGGGAGACGACGGCGCCGTTCTCGGCCGAACGGCCCTCGCGCTTGGCGACGCCCTTCTGGCCCTTGATACGGAGGGCTTCGACGGCCTTGTCGACGCTGCCTTCGGCCTCGTCGAGGGCCTTCTTGCAGTCCATCATGCCGGCGCCGGTGAGCTCGCGGAGCTTCTTGACGTCAGCGGCGGTGTAGTTCGCCATGAGTCTGTGAATCTCTTCTCGGAAGTCGTGATCTACGAGTGTGGATCGACCGGAGTCAAGGATCGACGCGTCGTGATCTACGTGATCTACGGGTGAACGGCGGGGGCGGGGCGCCTGGTGGCGCACCCTCCCCCGCCGTCGGTCAGCCGTTAAGGGCTGGGTCAGGCCTGCTCGGCGTCCGCGGCCGGAGCCTCGGCAGCGGCCTCGGCCGGCTTCTCGGCCTCGGCGGCCGGAGCCTCGTCGGCGGCCGGGGCAGCCTCGGCGGCCGGGGCCTCGGCGTCGGCGGCCGGAGCCTCGTCAGCCTTCTTGTCGCCCTCGAGCAGGTCGCGCTCCCACTCGGCGAGCGGCTCACCGGCGGCCTTGTCGCCCGGCTTGGAGTCGCCCGTGGCGGCACCGGAACGGGCGATGAGGCCCTCGGCGACGGCGTCGGCGATCACGCGGGTGAGCAGGGTGACGGAGCGGATCGCGTCGTCGTTGCCCGGAATCTTGTAGTCGACCTCGTCGGGGTCGCAGTTGGTGTCGAGGATCGCGACGACCGGGATGCGGAGCTTGCGCGCCTCACCGACGGCGATGTGCTCCTTCTTGGTGTCGACGATCCAGACGGCGCTGGGAACCTTCGACATCTCGCGGATACCGCCGAGGGTCTTCTCCAGCTTGGCCTTCTCGCGCGAGAGAACGAGGAGCTCCTTCTTGGTGAGGCCCGACGCGGCCACGTCCTCGAAGTCGATGAGCTCCAGCTCCTTCAGGCGCTGGAGGCGCTTGTAGACGGTGGAGAAGTTGGTGAGCATGCCACCGAGCCAGCGCTGGTTGACGTAGGGCATGCCCACGCGCGTCGCCTGCTCGGCGATGGCCTCCTGGGCCTGCTTCTTCGTACCGACGAACATGATGGAACCGCCGTGGGCGACGGTCTCCTTCACGAACTCGTAGGCGCGGTCGATGTACGACAGCGACTGCAGGAGGTCGATGATGTAGATGCCGTTGCGCTCCGTGAAGATGAAACGCTTCATCTTCGGGTTCCAACGACGGGTCTGGTGACCGAAGTGGACGCCGCTTTCCAGCAGCTCCCGCATCGTGACGACGGCCATGGCCGTACTCCTTGAGGTACTCGGTTATCACTTCCGCCGGACGGCGGTCGCGCCTGACGTCCCTCGCGCCGTGCCCATGGGGTCACAAGACCCCTGAGGACCGAGCGGCGCTGCCACTGACCGCAGAGTGGGTGGTGGCGGGACGTGCGAAGTCGACCCGGTGACCCGGATCGCCACAAGAAGTGTACGGGACCGGCACAGTGCCGGGTGACGGTGTTGTCCACAACCCCGCGGCCGTCCACAGGAACGGTCCATGATCCCCGCGGGCGCCCCGGGTGCGGGACTGTTCCGGTCATGTACCGACTGATGAGCGCAGCGTTGTTCTTCCTGGTGGCCGCCGTGCTGCCGACGGTGTCCGCGGGGGCGGCGGAGGTACCGAAGGGGTCCGCGGGGGAGGCCGAAGTGCCGGGCGGCCGTGCCTGGCCGGTAGGCCGTGGGCCGGCTGTCGTACGGGGCTGGGAGCCGCCGCCGTCCGCGTACGCGGCCGGGCACCGGGGCGTGGACCTGGCCGCCCGGGCCGGCCAGGAGGTACGGGCGGCGGCGCCGGGCCGCATCTCGTTCGCGGGCCCGGTTGCCGGTCGCGGGGTGCTGACGGTCACGCTGGACGGGAGCGGGGATCCCCCGTTGCGCACGACGTACGAGCCGGTGCGCGCCGTGGTGGCCGAGGGCGCGCGAGTGACGGCCGGGCAGGTGGTGGCGGTGCTGGAGCCGGGGGCGTACCACTGCCCGGCGACGAGCTGTCTGCACTGGGGGCTGCGGCGGGGCACCGCCTACCTGGACCCGCTGTCACTGCTGCCGCCCGGCCTGCTGCACAAGGGGCCGCCCCGGCTGCTGCCGGTGTACGGAGTACCGCCGCCGGACCCGCGCGGGACCTCGGGGCCGGGCGGGGCGCCGGGGGCGGGCGGGGCAGCCGGGGCGTCGGAGAGGAGCGGGGTGCTGCGCGGGGCGAAGGCCGCCGCACTCGTCCCGGACGCGCTGCACGGGCTGGCCCTGACAGCGGCGACGGTGCTGGCCTACGCCCTGCGCAGGCGGGAGCCGCGGAGGCGGACCCGGTGGCGGCCACAACGGTGGCCGCAGGGTCGGCCCGGAAAGGCGGAGCCCGGTGGCGGCAGGGTCGGCCGCGCAGGCGCAACCGGTGGCGGCAGGGTCAGCCGCGGACGCCCCGCAGTGCCATCGTGACGGCGGCCTCGGTGATGAGGCCGGGTTCCTCGGCGGCCCCGCCGAGCTCCAGGCGGCGTACGGCGGCGTCGACGACGCCCTGCAGCATCATGGCCGCGAGCCGGGGCTGTGCGTGGCCCAGCTCGCGCAGGGCGTCACCGATCATCATGACCAGCCCGCCGTGCGCGGCCCTGATCTTCTCCCGGGCCCCGGCGTCCAGCTCGCTCGCGGAGATCGCGACGACAGCGCGGTGGCGGCGGTCCCCGACCAGCACCAGTTGCTGGCGTACGTACGCCTCGATCTTGCCTTCGGCGGTGTCCGCCGCAGCCATCGCGTTCTCGACCTCGGCAGCCCAGACGGGGAAGTCGACGGCGCACAGTTCCTCGACGACCGCGCCCCGGGAGCGGAAGTACTCGTAGACCGAGGAGCGGGCCAGGCCCGTGCGCTCGGCGAGGGCGGGGAAGGTCAGCGCCTCCGTACCGCCTTCGGACAGGAGGGAGCGTGCAGCGTCCAGCAGGGCACTGCGCTGCATCATCCGGTGCTCGGCCACGGAGGCCGCTCGAATCCTTGGCACGGGTTCCACTCTACGGATGTGCGCCCGGGATGACGACGGGTACACCCGGCAGGGACGATTCAGCGCTTCCGCGGGGCCCGGCCGGTCACCGGCCGACGTCGGCCAGTTTGGCCCTGAGCTGCAGCACCGACTTGGTGTGGATCTGGCTGACCCGGCTCTCCGTGACGCCGAGCACATTGCCGATCTCGGCGAGGGTGAGGCCCTCGTAGTAGTAGAGGGTGATCACGGTCTTCTCCCGCTCGGGGAGGGTGTTGATGGACCGGGCGAGCAGCCGGCGCAGTTCGCGGTCCTCGGCGACCTCGACCGGGTTGTCGGCGCTGGTGTCCTCCAGCGTCTCCATCAGGCTGAGCCGGTCGCCGCCCTCACCGCCGGCGTGCAGCAGCTCTTCGAGGGCGACGACGTTGGCCAGTGACAACTGGCTGAAGACGGCGTGCAGTTCCTCGACGGCGATGCCCATCTCGGCGGCGACCTCGCCCTCGGAGGGGGTGCGCCGCAGCTGCGCCTCCAGGGTGGCGTACGCACGCTCGACGGCCTTGGCCTTCTGCCGTACCGAGCGGGGGATCCAGTCGAGGGCGCGCAGTTCGTCGATCATCGCGCCGCGGATGCGGGTGATGGCGTACGTCTCGAACTTGATGGAGCGCTCGATGTCGAACTTCTCGATGGCGTCGATCAGCCCGAAGACTCCGGAGGACACGAAGTCCGCCTGCTCGACGTTGGAGGGCAGCCCCACGCTGACCCGGCCCGCGACGTACTTCACCAGCGGCGAGTAGTGCAGGATCAGCTGCTCCCGCAGCCGCTCGTCGCCCGTGGTCTTGTACGACCGCCACAGCTCGTCCACGGACGAGGGCGCCGGGGGCCGTACGGGGCCACGGGCAGCGGGGGGAGCTGCCGCGCGGTCAGACCCGGAGGTGTGCTGGGGCATGCGTTGCCTTGAGCCGTTCTGCTGTGATGTGAGGGGGACTTGATGCCGTGGGTGATGCCTGAGCGGGGCGAAATCCTTGCGAGCGTAGCGTGACTGGGTCGTCGCAGTGCGCGCAGGATATGACATGAAGCCCTCCGGTTGACGCCCCCGGACCACGCCCCCGCCCACGGGCCGCTGCCGCACAGGGCAGCTCCCCCCGGGCTTCGGCGCTCGAATCACAGGACATCGTCCTTAAGCTTTTCATTCGGATGCCCCTGGTCAAGCACCGCCTCGCCGGGCGTGTACCGCGCGTACGGCGCTTGACGCCAACTTCCAGTCGTCGCCGTGACGTTCGACGAACCCCAGGGAGTGCAGTTCGTACAGCCTGGCGAGTGCCTCGTCCCCGGTCGTCCCCGCCTCGCGCGCGACGCTCCGCGTGTCGGTTGCCGTGCGGGCGGGCAGTGCCTCCAGGACGCGGACGGCGACGGGGTCGAGCAGGTCCCTGGGCAGGACGGGTCCGCGCCGGGCCGGGGCGAGGTCCCCCATCTCCCCGACGAGTTCGACGATTTCGGCCGCGTCGGTGACCAGTACTCCCTCTCCCCGGAGGAGTTCGTGCACCCCGGCCGAGAGCCCGCTGGTGACCGGCCCGGGGACACCCATGGTGAAGCGTCCCAGGCGTTGTGCGCCGCGGGCGGTGACGAGCGATCCGCTGCGGTACTCGGCCTCCACGACGACGGTGCCCCGGGTGAGCGCGGCGATGACCCTGTTGCGCAGCACGAACCTGCTCGGCGTCGGGTGGCTGCCCGGCGGCAACTCTCCGACCAGCAGTCCCTGTTCGGCGATGCGGGAGATCAACTCGGCGTGGCCGCGGGGATAGACGGTGTCGATGCCGCAGGCCAGTACGGCAATGGTCGCCCCGCCCGCGGCGAGCACCCCGCGATGGGCGGCCCCGTCGACCCCGTACGCGGCCCCGGACGCCACCACCCAGCCGCGCTCGGCGAGGCCCGCTCCGAGGGTCGCCGCCATGTGGGAGCCGTACGGGGTGCAGGCGCGGGCTCCGACGACGGCGACGGAGCGCAGTGCCCAGATCCGCAGGCTGGGCCGGCCCCGCACCCAGAGGGCGACGGGCCTGGCGTCCCCGAGGTCGTCCAGCTGGCTGGGCCACTCCTCGTCCCCCGGGCACACCAGCCGGCCGGCCACCGCGGCCGCCGCCGCCAGGTACCGGGCCCCGTCGGCGCCCGCCGCCCTGTTCCGGACTCCGGCGAGCCGTTTCGCGCTGACCCCCGACAGGGCATCGGCCGCTCCGGGGGCGGGCGCGGTGAGCCGTCGCAGCAGTTCCACAGGACCGTACTCGCGCAGCCAGCGCCCGCCCGTCTCGTCCCCCGGCTCGATGATCCCGGTCAGGGCCGCCCGGGCCAGCCGCTCCGCCTCGCTCACGCGCCCCCGCCCCGCACCGGCCCCGTCCCCGCTCACCCCGCGCCTCCGCCCACCAGCACGCCGCTCCCGCCCAGCCGTGCCTTGATCGCACCCCGGTCGACACCGGTCCGCAGCTGGAGCGCGATCTCCAGGTCGCCCTCGTCGGGCCGCTCGTTTCCGGCGAGGTCCGCGACGGTCCAGGCGACGCGCAGCACCCGGTCGAAGCCGCGCGCGGTCAGCAGCCCCCGGTCCATGTCCCGTTCGGCGGTGGCGAGCGCGCCGGGCAGCGCCTGCCAGCGGGTACGCAGTTCATGGCCCGGCACCTCGCTGTTGTGGGTCCAGGGGGTGCCCGCCAGCCGGAGCGCGGCCCGCTCCCTCGCGGCCCGCACCCGGGCGGCGACCTCGGCGGTGCTCTCGCCGCGGCGGCCCCGCCCCATCAGGTCGGCGCGCTGCACCGCTTCGACCCTGACCTTGAGGTCGACCCGGTCGATCAGCGGGCCCGAGAGCCGCGCCTGGTAGCGCCGGACCGTGGCCGCTCCGCAGTCGCACGCGGCCTCCTTGGAGCCGTGCCGTCCGCACGGGCACGGGTTGGCCGCCAGCACCATGAGGAAGCGGGCCGGCAGCCGCACCACTCCCGCGCTGCGCGCCACCACCACATGACCGGACTCCAGCGGCTGCCGCAGCGAATCGAGTGCCTTCGCAGTGAATTCCGGCGCCTCGTCCATGAAGAGGATCCCCCGGTGCGCCAGCGAGACCGCCCCGGGCCTCGGCAGCCCGTTGCCCCCGCCGATCAAGGACTGCATCGTCGCGGAGTGGTGCGGAGCGCAGTACGGCGCCCGGGTGACCAGCGGTTCGCCGGGCGGCAGGATGCCCGCCACCGAGTGCACCGCGGTGACTTCGAGGGACTCCTGCCGGCTCAGCGGGGGCAGCAGCCCGGGCAGCCGTTCCGCGAGCATGGTCTTGCCCGCCCCCGGCGGGCCGTACAGCAGCAGGTGGTGGCCGCCCGCCGCAGCGACCTCCAGGGCGAACCGGGACACCTCCTGTCCGCCCACGTCCGCCAGGTCCGGTCCGTCGTCCGCGCGGTCCGCCGACAGGCCGGTGCCCGCTCCCGCGCCGGGCACCATCAGCCCGGCCAGCATGGCATCGGGGCGTCCCTCGTCCGCCGGTTCCTCCTCCGGCACCTCCTCCCCGGCGAGCACGGCGATCAGCTGGCGCAGGCTGCGGACGCCGAGCACCGAGATGCCGGGCACCAGCGCGGCCTCCGCCGCGCACTGTTCGGGCACCACCACCTGCCGGTACCCGGCCTCGGCGGCGGCCAGCACTGCGGGGAGGATGCCGCGCACCGGTCTGACCCTGCCGTCCAGCCCGAGCTCCCCGACCATCACGAGATCGGCGATCTCCCGGGGGTCGATCCGCTCGGCCGCACCCAGCACGGCGACCGCGACGGCCAAGTCGAAACCGCTGCCGCTCTTGGGCACCGAGGCCGGGCTCAGCCCCACGGTCAGCTTCTTCTGCGGCCAGGCCACATCGGAGTTGACCACCGCCGCCCGCACCCGGTCCTTGCTCTCGAACAGGCTCTTGTCGGGCAGGCCCACCAGGGCGAAGGCGGCGAGCCCCGGCTCCAGGTCGGCCTGCACCTCGACCACCACGCCCTCGACGCCGACCAGCGCCACCGAACACGTACGCGCGAACCCCATCAGGCCACCCCCCGCGCGTGCTCCACGACCGGGGAGCCCCGTCGGGGCAGGGTGACGCCCACGAGGTCGATCCGGGCGCCGCCGGGCGGCGGACCGCCGTGCTCGTGCAGCCAGAGTTCGGCCAGGGCGCGCAGCCGCCGCGCCTTGCGCGGCGGGACGGCTGCCATGGGGTGCTGGAAGGGGCTGGTGCGGCGGGTCTTGACCTCGCAGACGACGACCGCGTCCCCGTCCCTGGCCACGATGTCGATCTCGCCCGCCCGGCAGCGCCAGTTGCGCTCCAGTACGGACATCCCGGTTTCGGTCACCCAGCGGGCCGCCAGATCCTCGCCGTACCGGCCGAGGCTGCCGCGGGCGGCGTGCGCCGTTCGTTCATTCTTCGCGTTCATTCGGTTCCACCTCCGGAACCGAATGTGACGCAATACCCGCGAACTAGTGGATCTTGGTGGACAACTCCACCCTTGTGGAAAACTCAGCCACCCGGAAGTTCCAGATCGCTCTTGTTGAGCTCCTCCACATTGACGTCCTTGAACGTGAGGACCCGCACCTGCTTGACGAACCTGGCGGGCCGGTACATGTCCCAGACCCACGCGTCCGCCATCGATACTTCGAAAAACACCTCGCCCTGGACCGAGTGCACCTGCATCTCGTAGTCGTTGGTGAGGTAGAAGCGCCGTTCGGTCTCGATCACATATTTGAACAGACCGACGACATCGCGGTACTCCCGGTAGAGCTTCAGCTCCATCTCGGTCTCGTACTTCTCGAGGTCCTCGGCGCTCATGGCATGTTCCCCTTCAGCCGTGCGTCCCCCTATTGTGCGCCAGCCCCGTTCGCCCCTATGCGAATTCCGGGGCCAGGACGATCGGCGTACTCGGAGGACCCTCGTCGAGCAGCGTGCGCAGCAACTCGGCGAGCCTGGTCGGGTACACCGTCTCACGCGTCGCGAGCAGTGCGGCGGAGGACCACCACCGCAGACCCGCGACGCTGCGCCGCTCCAGCTCCGTCAGCCCGGTCAGCACCGTCGCGGTCTGCTGCGTACGCGCCAAATAGAACCATTCGTCCTGGTCCCAGCGCCGTCCGTCGAAGGGGAAGGAGCACTGACGCCGCCACAGCACGGGGCCGAGCTCGACGTCCGTGATCCCGGTTTCCTCCGCGAGTTCGCGCAGTGCCGCCTCCGCCCAGGTCTCCTCGCCCTCCAGGCCGCCGCCCGGCGTGAACCACCACTTGCGGCCCGGGTCCGCGGGCTCGAAGCCGTGCATCAGCAGAATGCGGTCCTCGGGGTCGAGCAGGACCACCCGCGCGACCCTCCGCCGCTCCGGCGTCTCCCCTGCCGCTCCCGCCTCGCCGGACGGCCGCGTCTCCCCCGCGGGCCCGGGGCCGTCGGAGTTCCCCACCGTGCTCACACCCGCACCTTCCTTCGTCCGCCCAGCTTCGACAACGGCCCGTACGCGGCCCCGCCGAAGATCAGCAGTGCTCCCACCACGGCCGCCGTCACCACCGGCTTCACCGGGCCCGGCTCGGAGACGCCTCCGGGCAGTTCCGCGAAGGGGCGCGGCCGCTCCAGTACGCCGCCGACCGGCCAGGCGACGGCGTCCACCCGGGCCTCCACCGCGGAGACCGGGACCGTGCCCTTGCCGGCTTCCATGAGGTGCCCGCGGGAGTCCACCGAGGTACGCCGCTCGTCGCCGAGGAGGAAGAGCCGGCCCTCGGGGACCGTGGCGCTGAAGGGCTGCCCGGCGGTGTCCGCCTGCGCGCGCAGATACGGCTCCTCCAGGGGCTTCCCGTTGAGGAGCAGCCGGCTGCGCGCGTCACAGCAGACGATCCTGTCGCCACCGACCCCGACCACCCGCTTCACCATCGGCATCGCGCCCCACGTCCGGTCGGTGAAGACCACCACGTCCCCGCGCCGCACCTGCTCGCCGGCCATCCGCTCGGCGAGCACCCGGTCCCCGGCCTTGATCGACGGAGTCATCGAGTCGGAAGGCACCGTGTACGGCTTGTACACCACCGCACCCCAGGCGAAGCCGCCGAGGAAGAGCACACAGCCGACGGCCACGGCCAGCCCCGACAGCACAGTGCCGAGGCGGCCGCGGCCGTCTGCGTTACGTATCGACGTACGTCCTGCTTCGCCCATCCCGGCGCTCCCCCTGTTCGGAGATCAACGATCTGGGACGGCACCCTACCCGTCGGTACGCCGGGCGGTCAGCTTCCTGCGGCGCCAGAGCACCAGCGGAACCGCACCGGCCAGGCCGAGCGCTCCTGGGGCCGCCGAAGCGGCTCCAGCGGTGGCGCTCGCGAGACCGGGCTGGTCGAAGGTGTCCGGTACGGGCAGCGTGGCCCAGCGGCTGATCGGCCAGGCCACCACGATGGCCCGTCCGACGACCTCCTCGTTGTCGACCATGCCGCCACCCTTGATGTCCTGGTGGTAGCGGGAGTCGAGCGAGTTCTTCCGGTTGTCGCCCATCACCCAGATCTTGCCGTCCGGCACCTTCAGCGGGCCGAACGGCTTGTCGTCGCACGGGGCGCCCTTCGGCGCGATGTACGACTTGTCGTCGAGCGCGTGGCCGTTGACCTTGACCGAGCTGCCGGCCTTGCACTCCACCGTGTCACCGCCGATGGCGACGACCCGCTTGATCAGGTCCTTGTCCTCCGTGGACGGCATCAGACCGATCCAGCTGAGGAACGTCTGCACGGCGTTGGGCTCGGCCACCTTGGTGTCGAGGAGCCAGCCGCCCGGGTCGTGGAAGACGACGACCTCGCCGCGCTCCGGCTCCGAGCCGAACCACGGGGTCAGCTTGTCGACCAGGACGCGGTCGCCCTTCTGGAGGGTCTCCTGCATCGATTCCGACGGGATCGAGAAGGCCTGCACCAGGAACGTCTTGATCAGCAGCGCGAGAACCAGCGCGATACCGATCAGCAGGGGCAGTTCCTTCCAGAACGACCGCTGCTTGCGCGCGCCCGAGCCTCCGCCGTCGTCGGTGCCGAGGTCGTCGTGGCTGCCCCCGTGGCCACCGCCGTCGTGGCTGCCCCCGTGGCCGCCACCCTGGCCGCCGCCGTCGTGGCCACCGCCCTGCGGGCCGTTGTCCGAGTCGCTCACCGTTTCACCATTCGTCTGCTCCGTCGCCGCACCCGTGGAAGCCGCACCCGTGGAAGCCGCACCCGTGGAAGCCGCACCCGTGGAACCGGCACCCGTCGGAGCGGAACCCGTGGGGACCGCACCCGCGGAAGCCGCGCCCGTGGGGACCGCACCCGCAGCGGACCTCTCCGGCGGAAGCGGACCCGCGCCACCGGGCGGGGAGAGCGCACCGCGCTGCCCGGGATCGGGATTCTCCTCGGAACCGCCGTGCCCGGACCGGGCCCCGACCGCCACATCCCCCACGTCCACTCCTCACTCCGTGCCGCCGCCCGCGCCGTCAGGACGCGGACCCACCACTCCCATAACGAGCGGGAGTTCCCCTGGGCTCGGGAGTAGGACCTCATCGATCCTGGGACGCCACCCTATTCGACGGCTCCCCCACGGCTGCCGCCCCGGCGCGCGGCTCCGAAATCCGGGCGAACGTCTCGGGCACCTCCAGCTTGCGCCAGCGCCCGATGGGCCAGCCGATGACGAAGGCCCGGCCGAGGACACCCTCTTCCGCGACCGTTCCCTGGTGCTTTTCGTCCAGGTGGTAGCGGGAATCGGCAGAATCCGACCGATGGTCTCCCATGACGAAGATCCGGCCCTCGGGCACCTTCACCTCGAACGGAATCCTGGAGGGCCGGTCGCTCGGAAAGACATAGGGTTCACTGAGCGGCACGCCGTTGACGGTGACCTGACCATTCTTGTCGCAGCACTTCACCGTGTCGCCGCCGACCGCGATCACCCTCTTGATGAGGTCCTGCTCGTCCGCCGACGGCAGCAGCCCGATCCAGGTCAGCCCCTCCTTGACCTGCTTGATCCCCACCGGATCGGGCTTCGGCGGCTTCTTCTCGTGCTCCAGCCAGCCGCCGGGGTCCCGGAAGACGACGACCTCGCCGCGCTCGGGACGGGACCCGAACCACGGGGTCAGCTTGTCCACCAGAACCCGGTCGCCGATCCGGATCGTCTGCTCCATCGAGCCCGACGGGATCACGAACGCCTGCACCAGGAACGTCTTCAGTACGAGCGCGATGAGCAGCGCCACGACGACGAGGACGGGTATCTCCTTGATCGCGGACCTGCGCCTGCGCCGCTTGACCCGCCGGGCCAGCTTGCGCCGCTCGGCCCTCCCGTGCCCCGTGGAGGCCCGGGGCGCGGTGGGTCTGCTGCCCGTCGGCAGCGGTGACTCCTCCGGCGTGCTCTGCGTCCGGCCCCGCCCGCGGTTACCCATGGGAGGCGGCCGGCGCAGTGACGCCGGTGAAGGCGTCGGAATGCTCCAGCGAACTCCACCGGCCGAACGGCCAGCCGATCCAGTCCGCCCTGCCGATCACCCGGTCCAGCGGCACCATGCCGCCGCCCGGACTGCCCAGGTGGTCGCGGGAGTCGCGGGAGCGCGAGCGGTGGTCGCCGAGCATCCACAGCGTCCCGTCGGGCACGACGATGTCGAAGGGCACCCGGGAGGGGGGATTGCCCGGATACAGATAGGGCTCCGTCACGCTCGTCCCGTTCACCTGGATCCTCCCCCGCCTGTCGCAGCAGACCACCCGGTCGCCGCCCACGCCCACCACCCGCTTCACGAAGTCCGTCTCGGCGGGCTCCGCGAGTCCGAGCGCCGATCCGGCCCAGTGCAGCGCGCCCGTCACGGGGTTGACCGCGGGCCCCTCCCGTACGAACGAACCCGTCCCGTCGAAGACCACCACGTCGCCGCGGCGCGGCTCGGCCCCGAAACGGTACGCCAGCTTGTTCACCAGCACCCGGTCGCCGACTTGGAGGGCGGGCTGCATCGACGCACTGGGGATGAGGAAGGGCTGCACCACGAAGCCACTGAGCAACAGCAGGAACGCGAGGAATCCGAAGGCAAGCAGCAGCGGCCGCCGCCCGGGGGAACCGGCGGAGCCCGGAAAACGCGCGGAGCGCGACCGCTGCGCCGGCCCCTGCGAAGGGGCGGGCGAGCGGTCGCGCTCCGTGTGCTGTGCGGCTGCCTCGGTGTCCATCGGGTCCGAGCCTATCCGGCAGGGCCCGGGCACCTGGGGCTCGATCAGTAGTCGCGCTTCGACTTGATCTTCGCGGCCTTGCCGCGCAGCTCGCGCAGGTAGTACAGCTTCGCGCGACGGACGTCACCGCGGGTCACGACCTCGATCTTCTCGTAGATCGGGGAGTTCACCGGGAAGGTGCGCTCGACGCCGACGGAGAAGGAGACCTTGCGGACCGTGAAGGTCTCGCGGACGCCCGCACCCTGGCGGCGGATGACAACACCCTTGAACTGCTGCACACGGGAGCGGTTGCCTTCGATGACGCGCACGTGCACGTTGACGGTGTCACCGGGGCGGAAGGCCGGGACGTCGCTGCGGATCGAGGCAGCGTCGAGGGCGTCGAGCAGGTGAGACATGTGGGTCTGCTTTCTTCGCTGATGCCACAGGTCATCAGCGGCATATCGGAGATGAAGAGGAGTGCTGACCGCGTCCGGCGTACGTCGTTCCCCCTGTGGCAGGGGCGTACGCGGACGGACAACAACGACCTATTCTTCCACGGCGTCGGGGCTCGGCCCAAATCGGCCGTCGGGGCCCGGCCGCCAGCCCAGGATGGAGAGCATCTCCCGGTCCTTCTTGTCGAAGGCGGCGGGGTCGGTCCGCTCGACCAGATCGGGCCGGTGGGCGGTCGTCCGGCGCAGTGCCTCGTCCCGCCGCCAGCGCGCGATCTTCCCGTGGTGCCCGCTGAGCAGCACTTCGGGAATGGTGCGGCCGCGCCACTCGGGGGGCTTGGTGTAGACGGGGCCTTCCAGGAGGTTGGCCATGGCACCCGGCGCGAAGGAGTCGTCCTGGTGGGACTCGGCGTTGCCGAGGACCCCGGGCAGCAGCCGGGCGACCGCCTCGGTGATCACCAGGACCGCCGCCTCGCCGCCGGCCAGCACGTAGTCCCCGATGGAGACCTCGTACACCGGCATCCGCGTCGCGTACTCGTCCATGACGCGGCGGTCGATGCCCTCGTAGCGGGCGGGCGCGAAGACCAGCCAGGGGCGTGCCGACAGTTCGACGGCGAGCTCCTGGGTGAAGGGGCGGCCGCTGGGGGTGGGGACGACCATCACCGGGCCGTGGGCTCCCGCCTCGTACCCGTCGGCGAGCGCCTGGTCCACGCACGCGCCCCACGGGTCGGGCTTCATGACCATGCCGGGACCGCCGCCGTAGGGGGTGTCGTCGACGGTGTTGTGGCGGTCGTACGTCCACTCGCGCAGGTCGTGCACCTGGACGTCGAGGACGCCACGCGCGCGTGCCTTGCCGACCAGGGAGACGTTCAGCGGTTCGAGGTACTCGGGAAAGATCGTGACGACGTCGAGCCGCATCAGGCCTTGGCCTCCGGCCCGGCGGCGTCCTCGTCCGCGTGCTCTTCTGCGTGCGCGTCTTCTTCCGCGTCCCTGGTGGAGACCACGATCGCCTGGCTGTCGTCGATCAGGCCAGGCGGCGGGTCGATGACCGCGCGCTGCTCCTCCAGGTCGATGGAGAGGACGATCTCCTCCACGAAGGGGATCATCACCTCGCTGCCGTCCTCGCGCTCCACGATGAACAGGTCCTGCGACGGCAGGTGGGTGATCTCGGTGATCCGGCCGATCTCCGTACCGTCGGCGAGCACCACGTCGAGGTCGACCAGCTGGTGGTCGTAGAACTCCTCCGGGTCCTCGGGCCGCTCCTCGGGGTCCACGTCGGAGATCAGGAGGGTGTTGCGCAGGGCCTCGGCCCCGGTGCGGTCCTTGACGCCCTCGAAGCGCAGCAGCAGCCGCCCGCTGTGCACCCGGCCGGTCTCGACGGTCAGCGGGCCCACACCTGCGGGGTCCGTGGTCAGTACGGTGCCGGGCCCGAGCCGCAGCTCCGGCTCGTCCGTGCGCACCTCGACGGTGACCTCGCCCTTGATTCCGTGGGCGCGGCCGATCCGCGCGACTACCAGCTGCACTCTCGTTCTCTCCTGTCCGTACCTGTTCTCGTACCCGTGTGTACGACTGTGCTGCGACGTGGCTCCCCGGCGGTAAAGGCCCGGTGGAACGACAACGGGCCGGGGCGGGCCTCAGCCCTCCCCGGCCCCTGCCGGTAATGCTCTACTGCATGCTCAGTGAGCGGCGTCCACGTCGACGAGGTCGACACGGATTCCACGGCCACCGATGGCTCCCACGACGGTACGCAGGGCGCGGGCGGTACGGCCGTTGCGGCCGATCACCTTGCCGAGGTCGTCGGGGTGCACCCGGACCTCAAGGACACGTCCACGACGCAGGGTGCGCGAGGCGACCTGCACGTCGTCGGGGTTGTCCACGATGCCCTTCACGAGGTGCTCAAGAGCCTCCTCGAGCATGCTCAGGCCTCGGTCGACTCGGCAGCGGCGTCAGCCGGGGCCTCGTCCGCCTTCTTGTCGGCCTTCTTCGCCTTCGGGGTGATGGCCTCGCCCTTGGCGTCGCCACCCTCGAGAGCCTTCGCGAAGGCCTCGAACGAAGCGCGCTTGTCTTCCTTGGCGGCCGGCTGCAGCAGCGGCGCCGGGGCCGGAAGGCCCTTGTGCGCCTGCCAGTCACCGGTGAGCTTCAGGATGGCGAGGACGGCGTCGGTCGGCTGGGCGCCGACGGACAGCCAGTACTGCGCACGCTCGGCGTTGACCTCGATGCGCGAGGGGTTCTGCACCGGGTGGTACAGGCCGATCTCTTCGAGGGCCCGACCGTCACGGCGCACCCGCGCGTCGGCGACGACGATGCGGTAGTGGGGCGAACGGATCTTGCCAAGGCGCTTCAGCTTGATCTTGAGCACTGGAGTGTTCTCTCCTGGAATTGACGTGGTTGGGCACAACGGGATGCCACGTGGGGTTGCGGTACTCGTAAGTGCCCGATGGACGCGTCAGCCGGAGGAGAGAGGGGTCCTGTGCGGCTGTCGAGTACAGCTGTCCATTGTGCCACACACCTGCGACGCGCCGTTCCCCGGCCGAGGCTCTTCGGCGCCTCAGCTAGCGGCGGCCACCACGTCCGGGATGCGGAACGGCTTTCCGCAGCCGCCGCACACGATCGGGGCCTGGGCCAGCACCGAGGGGACCACGCGCACATTGCGCCCGCAGTCGCAGACGGCCTTGACCCGGACCCCTCCGCCGGAGGACCCGTGCCGGGCGGCCGGGCCGCGGAAGGAGCGCTTGGTGTCCGCGGCGGTGGCGACCGTGTGTGCCTTGAGGGCGCGGGTCAGCCGCTCGATCGTGGGACGGTAGCGGCGCTTGGCCTCGGAATTGAGGGCGACCAGGGAGAATCCGCTGCTGGGATGCGGCTCCTCCGGGTGGTCGAGACCCAGCTCCTCGGCGATCGCCAGGAATCTGCGGTTGTGGTAGCGGCCGGCACGCGAGGTGTCACGGACACCGCGGGCTGCGGCGATTCCGTGCACTGCCTCGTGCAGCAGTCGTTCGAAGGAGAGAGCCACGCCGCAGGCGGACGATGACTCTCCGATCAGGGACTCGGGCGCGGCAAGATCGGGCAGCTCGGGGTGGTACCGCTGGATGTCGGCCCACGCCTGCGCCAGCTCTGCGGCGAGGACAGGTGGTGTCGTGCTCACGACGTGACAACGAGCCGGAGGGCCCCCGTGTTCCTATTCCGGGGCATCCCAAATAATTTGCACGTACCAGTCAGTTCCCGCTGATGCTTCGCGACGAGGGCAAGTGCGCCGATCCGGGGAGCCCCCGTGCGGCCTCCGCCGCCCCAAGACGTATCCCCGCGTACCCGGACCGTCCGGACCGTACGGCGCAGACACCGTACGGCCGGACGCGGTAGGGGACGTACGCGGGGCACCGGCCGGGGGCGCGACAGCCGGGTGAGCGAGCAATTGCCGTGACGCCCCCTGGACTTGGGCACGGTTGCGCAGTTCCCTGACAGAGGGGGAGTGCCGACGCGCACACAGCACGGGGGTTGCCATGCACAGCACGACCGACCTCTCGGCGGATTGGGGCGCTTTCGATGACACCAACGCTCGTCCAGCACCACCCGAGCGCGGCCTCGGCTCCCACGGGCACACGCGCGCGTGACTGGGCCGAGATCCAGGAACGGATGCTGGTTCCGCTCTACGACGCGGTGTACGAGCGGCTCGAGGTAGGCCCTGCCACCCGGCTGCTCGGCCTCGACTGCGGCGCGGGGCTCGCCCTGTTCGTCGCGGCCTCGCGGGGTGCGCGGGTCGCCGGGGTCGACACCGACCTCGCGCGGCTCGCGCTGGCCCGGACCCGGCTCCGCACCGGCGGGGCACCCGGGGCGCAGACGGAAGGCCGGGACGCGGGGGCGGCCGTGGTCCGCGGCGGGCCGTCCGCCGCCGCGGACACCGACGCCGCTCCGTACAACCTGGTGACCGCCTTCGAGCCGATCGGCTGCGCGGCCGGCGACACCGACGGCCTGACGCCCGCGCTGAGCGAGGCGGTGGCGCTGGTGGGTCGCGGCAGCGCGGTCGTACTGACCGGCTGGGGTCCGCCGGAGCGCTGCGCCACCTCGGCGGTGCTGCGGGTGGCGTCCCGGCTGACGGACACGCTGCGCACCTCCGGCGGGTGGCGGCCCACGCTGCGCGACGATCTGGAGGACGTGGCCGCCCGGGCCGGCCTCACACCGGACGGGTCGGGGCGGGTGGCCTGCCCCTTCGGATACGGCGACATGGACAGCGCGGTGCGGGGCCTGCTGTCGACCGGCCTCTACGACGCGGCGGTACGGGCCACGGACCCTGCCCAGGTGGAGAAGGAGCTGGTGGAGGCCCTGCATCCGCATCTGCGGGCCGACGGCACGGTCTGGATGCCGAACGTCTTCCGCTACTTGATCGCCCGCAAGCCGTAGGGACTCGGCGGCCGACGGCGGGCGGCGGCACGGTAACGTCACTGTGGGCGCCCTCACCAGGGAGGACGCCCACAGCGACCGGGATCCGCCGGCCGCCGGGGCCGGAACCGCACGGACGACCCGGGTTACATGAACTTCTTGAACTCGTCCGGCAGTTCGAAGTCCTTGCCGCCCTGACCCGCGGGGAGGCCGAACGCGCCACCGCCCTGCGCGGCCTGCTCGCGCCGCTCGGCGGCGGCCTGCTCCTCGGCCTTGCGCTTCATCGGGTTGCCGCTCTTGCGCTTGCCCTTGGCCTGCTTGATCTGCTTCTTCTGCCTGCCGGGGCCGCCACCCATGCCGGGGATTCCCGGCATACCGGGCATGCCGCCGCCCTGAGCCATCTTCGACATCATCTTGCGGGCCTCGAAGAACCGCTCGACCAGGCCCTTCACGGCGCTGACCTCGACGCCGGAGCCCTTGGCGATACGGGCACGGCGCGAGCCGTTGATGATCGTCGGCTCGGCCCGCTCGGCGGGGGTCATCGACTTGATGATGGCGCCGACGCGGTCGACTTCCTTCTCGTCGATGTTGTTGATCTGGTCCTTGATCTGCCCCATGCCCGGCAGCATGCCGAGCAGCTTGGAGATCGAACCCATCTTCCTGACCTGCTCCATCTGGGCCAGGAAGTCGTCGAGCGTGAAGTCCTTGCCCTTGGAGGACGCCAGCTTGGAGGCCATTTGAGCGGCCTCTTCCTGGCTGAAGGTCTTCTCCGCCTGCTCGATCAGGGTGAGCAGGTCACCCATGTCGAGGATGCGCGAGGCCATGCGGTCCGGGTGGAACGCGTCGAACTCGTCCAGCTTCTCGCCGTTGGAGGCGAACATGATCTGGCGGCCGGTGACGTGCGCGATGGAGAGCGCCGCACCACCACGGGCGTCGCCGTCCAGCTTGGAGAGCACCACGCCGTCGAAGCCGACGCCGTCGCGGAACGCCTCGGCGGTGTTGACCGCGTCCTGGCCGATCATCGCGTCGACGACGAAGAGGATCTCGTCCGGGCTGACGGCGTCGCGGATGTCCGCGGCCTGCTGCATCAGCTCCTGGTCGATGCCGAGCCGTCCTGCGGTGTCGACGATGACCACGTCGAACTGCTTGGTCTTCGCGTACTCGATGGAGTCCTTGGCGACCGTGACCGGGTCGCCGACGCCGTTGCCCGGCTGGGGCGCGTAGACCGCGACTCCGGCACGGTCGGCGACGACGCTCAACTGGTTGACGGCGTTGGGGCGCTGGAGGTCGCAGGCCACGAGGAGCGGGGAGTGGCCCTGCCCCTTCAGCCACAGACCCAGCTTTCCGGCGAGGGTCGTCTTACCGGCACCCTGGAGACCCGCGAGCATGATCACGGTCGGGCCGGACTTGGCGAAGCGCAGACGGCGGGTCTCGCCGCCGAGGATGCCGACCAGCTCTTCGTTGACGATCTTGATGATCTGCTGGGCGGGATTCAGCGCCTTGGAGACTTCGGCGCCGGACGCCCGCTCCTTGACCTGCTTGATGAAGGCCCGGACGACGGGCAGGGCGACATCCGCTTCGAGCAGTGCGATACGGATCTCGCGTGCCGTGGCGTCGATGTCCGCCTCACTGAGGCGGCCCTTGCCCCGGAGGTTCTTGAAAGTCGCGGAAAGGCGATCGGAGAGGGTATCGAACACGGTGGTCGCGGATCCTCGGGTCGGGGGCGGACGGGCAATGGCACCCAGGGTATCCGGACGGAGGTGGTGCGGTCTGCCCCTGGGGTGCACGGCCGCCCGCCCCTCGCTCCCCGGCTACACCAGCGCCCCCTCGACCGTCTTCGCGACCCCTGCCGCGTCCGCCGCCGAAAGCTGCTCCCCCTTCGCACCCGTCACGTAGAAGGCGTCCACCGCGCTCGCCCCCAGCGTCGACACGTGCGCGCTCCGTACCCGTACCCCCGCCGTGTCCAGTGCCCGGCCGATGCGGTGCAGGAGACCCGGGGCGTCCTGGGCGCGCACCTCCAGGACCGTCGCGTGCCGGGACGCCGTCGGGGCGACCGTCACGCGCGCCGCGGGTGCCCGGCTCGTGCGCCGCGCGCGCCCGGCCGCGTACGCCTTCTCCCGCTCGGCCAGCCGGGCCGGCAGGTCCAGCGAGCCGTCCAGCGCGCGGACGAGATCGGCGCGCAGCCGCGTCGCCTCCGGCAGTCCCCCGTACGCCGCCGCCACCCGCCAGTCCAGCAGCAGGACGGGGGCCGCGCCGTCCAGCGGGGGCTGCGCCGAGCGCAGTTCCGCCGTCCGCACCGTCAGCCGGTGCATGGCGAGGACCCCTGCCACCGCGGGCAGCACTCCCGGCCGGTCGGGAACGGCGATCAGCAGCTCGACCCCGAGCCCGGCGTCCCCCTCCTCCCGTGCCCGCAGTGTCAGCGCGGGCCCGTCCGTGCGGTGCGCCTCGATCGCGAGCCGTTCCTGTTCCGCGTCGAGGGCGAGTGGTTCCGGGTCCGCCAGCGGCTCCCCCGCCAGTACGGCCCCCGCCCGTTTCACCAGGTCCGCCACGAGCGAGGCCCGCCACGCCGACCAGGCTGCCGGGCCGGTGGCCAGTGCGTCCGCCTCGGTCAGCGCGTGCAGCAGTTCCAGGGTGGCCACGGAGCCGACCGCGTCCGCCACCCCCCGTACCGTCGCCGGGTCGTCCAGATCGCGTCGCGTGGCCGTCTCGACGAGCAGCAGATGGTGGCGTACGAGGGTGGCGACGACGGTCACGTCCGCCGCGTCGAACCCGATCCGCGCCGCCATGTCGCGGGCGATGGTCTCCCCGGCCACCGAGTGGTCACCGGGCCACCCCTTGCCGATGTCGTGCAGCAGGGCGGCGACGAGCAGCAGGTCGGGGCGGCTCACCCGGCGGGTCATCGCGGCGGCGCGCACCGCGGTCTCGGCCAGGTGGCGGTCGACGGTCCAGGTGTGCACGGGGTTGCGCTGGGGCCTGCACCGCACCCGTTCCCAGTCCGGCAGCAGCCGGGTGACCAGGTCCTGTGCCTCCAGCGCCGCCCACACCCCGATCGCCGGCTCCCCCGCACCGAGCAGGGTGACCAGTTCCTCGCGGGCCTCGGCGGGCCAGGGCACCGGCAACGCCGGCGACACCTTGGCCAGTTGGCGTACGGCGTGGCGGTTGACCGGCAGCCCGGCCTGCGCGGCGGCGGCCGCCAGCCGGAGCAGGAGGACCGGGTCGCGTTCCGGCCGCGCGGTGCGGGCAAGCACCGCTTCGCCGTCCTGCTCGACCACGCCGTCGGCGAGCGGGGTGCGCTCGGGCGCGGGCCGCCCGCCGAGCAGCGCCTTCAGCCGGGGCCGCACGGAGCGGGCCCTCACCACCCGGGCCACCTCGCGCCAGGTGACGTCACCGGCGTACGAGATGGTGCGCGCGGCCTCGTACACCTGGCGCAGCAGTACGTCCGCGTCCAGGACGCCGAGCGCTTCGGCCACCTGGTCCTGTTCCTGGAGCGCGAGGCGGTCGGTGGCCCGCCCCGAGGCCAGATGCAGGGCGTCGCGAACGTCGAGGAGGGTGCGGCGGGCGTCGGCGAGGCCCTCGCGGGGGGCGTCCGCGATCCAGGAGGCGGCGACGGCGCGCAGCGCGGTGGCGTCGCGGAGGCCGCCGGCGGCCTCCTTGAGGTCGGGTTCCAGGAGGTACTGCAACTCGCCTGCGCGCTCCGCCCTTTCGAGGCAGAGCTCGTGGAGTTCGGGCAGGCGCTTGGGTGCCTGGTTGCGCCAGTCGGCGAGGACGGTGGTGCGCAGGGCGGTGGTGAGGCCGAGGTCGCCGGCGAGGTGGCGGGCGTCGAGGAGGCCGAGGTGGGCCTTGAGGTCCTCGCCGGCCACCTTGCGGGCTTCGGCGGGGGTGCGCACGGAGTGGTCGAGGTCGAGGCCGAGGTCCCAGACGGGGTACCAGATGCCGTCGGCGAGGGCGGCGACGGAGGTGGCCGGGGCTCCGTCGTGCAGGAGCAGGAGGTCGAGGTCGCTGCGGGGCGAGAGCTCGCCCCTGCCGTACCCGCCGACGGCGACCAGGGCGGCGCGGGGGCCTCCGGCCCGCGCAGCGGCGGCGGTGAAGAGGCCGGCCAGCCACTCGTCGGTGAGATTCGCCAGGCCGGTACGGCGGGAGGGGCCCGGCCGCACCTCCTGCTGAAGCAGGTGCAGCCGGGCCGCCGCGTAACCACCGCGCTCCGAGCCGTCGATCGGATCCTTGCCAGTCACCCGGTAACTCCCTCACCAATCGCCACAGTCGGATCAAACGGCCCCCTGGGCGGCGGGGCCGCCCTGAACCTCGCCCCCTGGGGCGGCCCCCGGCGGAGCCGGACAACTCGGCCCCGCCCGCCCCCGGCCGGCCACATCCCCCCAGCGGAGCTACAGCGCGTCGGGCCCCCGCTCCCCCGTCCGCACCCGCACCGCCGTCTCCACCGGCACACTCCACACCTTGCCGTCGCCGATCTTCCCGGTGCGGGCCGCCTTGACCACCACCTCGATCAGCTGCTCCGCGTCCCCGTCCTCCACCAGCACCTCGATGCGGATCTTCGGGACCAGGTCCACGGTGTACTCGGCACCCCGGTACACCTCGGTGTGCCCGCGCTGCCGGCCGTAGCCGCTCGCTTCCGTGACCGTCAGGCCCTGCACTCCGAAGGCCTGCAGGGCCTCCTTGATCTCGTCCAGCCGGTGCGGCTTGACGACTGCCGTGATCAGCTTCATGCGTCCACCTTCTTGCTCGCTTCAACAGTCGGTCCGGGGACGGGGGTGCGCGGGGCCGCGCCACCGCCCGCACCGGTGAAGTCGTATGCCGTCTCGGCGTGTTCGGTCTGGTCGATGCCCGAGACCTCGACGTCCTCCTCGACCCGCATGCCCATCGCCTTGTCGACGGCGAGGGCGAGCAGGGCGGAGACGATCAGGGAGTAGGCGAGGACGGCGACGACGCCGAGCGCCTGCTTGCCGAGCTGTTCGAGGCCGCCGCCGTAGAAGAGGCCCTTGGCGTCGGACTGTACGCCGCCGGTGGCGAAGAACCCGACCAGCAGGGAGCCGATCACACCGCCGACCAGGTGGACGCCGATGACGTCCAGCGAATCGTCGTACCCCAGCTTGTACTTGAGGCCCACGGCCATGGCGCAGACCACGCCCGCGATGACGCCGATGGCGATCGCGCCGAGCGGCGAGCAGGACCCGCCCGAGGGGGTGATCGCGACCAGTCCGGCGACCGCGCCGGAGGCGGCGCCCAGTGTCGTGAACGCGCCGTGCCTGATCTTCTCGTACGCCAGCCAGGCCAGCATCGCCGCGGCCGTCGCGACCTGGGTGTTGACGAACATGACCGCGCCGACGCCGTCGTCGTTGCCCAGCCAGGACCCGGCGTTGAAGCCGAACCAGCCGAACCACAGCAGTCCGGCGCCGAGCATCACCAGCGGCAGGCTGTGCGGGCGCATCGGGTCCTTCTTGAAGCCGACCCGCTTGCCGATCACCAGGATCACGCCGAGGGCGGCCGCGCCCGCGTTGATGTGGACGGCGGTGCCGCCCGCGAAGTCGATGACGCCCATCTCGAAGAGCCAGCCGCCCGCGCCCCACACCCAGTGCGCGACGGGGAAGTACACGACGACGACCCACAGGGTGATGAACAGCGCCCAGGCGGTGAACTTCACCCGGTCCGCGAGCGCACCGCTGATCAGCGCGGGCGTGAGCACCGCGAACATCAGCTGGAAGACGGCGAAGACGTAGACCGGGATGGTGTAGCCGTCCCAGAGCTCGGTGAGGCCGATGCCGCCGAGTCCGACATAGTCCGGGTTCCAGCCGATGACCGAGCCCAGGTCGTCGCCGAAGGCGAGGCTGAAGCCGAAGAGCACCCACAGGATCGTGACGATCCCGAGGCTGATGAAGCTCATCATCAGCATGTTGAGGGTGGACTTGACCCGGACCATTCCTCCGTAGAAGAAGGCCAGGCCGGGGGTCATCAGCATCACCAGGGCGGAGCAGATGAGCATGAAGCCGGTGTTGGCGGCGGACAGCGTGGGTGCGTCCGCGGCGAGTGTCACCGTCAGGGCTTCTGTCGGGATGCCTGGGGGCATCGGCGTCTCCTCGTCTCGGGGGCCAGTGCGGGGTGGCTGGTTATGGACCCAGAGAGTGGCGGAGCGCGGTTTCGGCGGATGCCGCTCGATGTTTCGCGGCAGTGACGATGACGGCGTGCGTGTTACACGGGAATGAACTCGCGGATCATCGGGGGAGCCCGCAGGTCTTCGGCTGCGGGCGTACGGGCCCCGGGGCCCCGCATGAGCCGGCCGCGACAGCTACCCGGGTGACCTGGCGGCGGGGGAGCCGAATCGGGCTTCGCGGGATCGCTGTCGCGGCCGGGTAGGTGGGCCCTACACCGCCTCGGCGGGTTCGGGCAGCTGGGCTCCCAGCAGGTCGGTCAGGTCGACGACTTCGGCCACGTCGCCGAATTCCCGCACCGCGCCTTCGACGGTCTTGCGGATGCGGTTGTTGACCCGCTCCGACCTGACCTTCTTGGCGACCTCGAGGGCCCGCTCGGAAAGGTCCACGGCCTGCTCGGGCTCCCTCTTGAGCAGGTGCACGGTGGCCATGCCGATCAGGTTCAGCGCGTACGACCGCTGGTGCTCGGAGTCCTTTTCGAAGAGCTGTACGGCACGGTCCATGACGGGCTCGGCGAGGGAGGCGTACGTCGGGCTGCGGCCTGCCACGTAGGCGAGGTCGCGGTAGGAGTGCGAGTTCTCGCCGTTGAGCTCGGCCTCGGAGAAGAAGCGGATCCAGTCCGGGTCCCGCTCGTCGTCGAGTCCCGCGTCGGTGAAGGTGTCCTCGGCCATCCGCACGGCCCGCTTGCACTTGCTGGGCTGGCCCATGTTGGCGTACGCACGGGCCTCCATCGCATACAGCATCGACTGGGTGCGGGCGGTGGCGCAGTCGCGGCTGCCGTACTGGGCGAGGTGGACCAGTTCGAGCGCGTCCTCGGGGCGGCCGAGGTGGATCATCTGACGGCTCATGCTGGAGAGGATGTACGAGCCCAGCGGCTTGTCGCCCGCTTCCTTGGCGGCGTGCAGGGCGAGCACGAAGTACTTCTGGGCGGTGGGCTGGAGCCCGATGTCGTAACTCATCCAGCCCGCCAGCTCGGCGAGTTCGGCGGCGCACCGGAACAGCCGCTTGGAGGTGGCGCCTGGCTGCGGTTCCTGGAGGAGGTCGGTGACCTCGTGGAGCTGGCCCACGACGGCCTTGCGGCGCAGTCCGCCGCCGCACTGGGCGTCCCACTGGCGGAACATCATGGTGGTGGATTCCAGGAGCTGGAGTTCCGCCTCGGAGAGGCGGGCGGGCCGCCGGGAGGCGACGGCCGGCTCCGCCGGGGCGGGGTCCCCGGGAGGGGCGGGAACCAGCCAGCGCTGCATCGGCTCGATGAGGGTGGGCCCGGCGGACAGCGCGAGCGCGGAGCCGAGGAAGCCCCGGCGGGCCAGCATCAGATCGCTGCGGGAGAACTCGCTCAGCAGCGAGACGGTCTGCGGCCCGGCCCACGGCAGGTCCACGCCGGAGACGGACGGCGACTGGTGGGCGGCGCGCAGCCCGAGGTCCTCGATGGCGACCACCGCGCCGAAGCGCTCGGAGAACAGCTCGGAGAGGATGCGCGGAATGGGCTCGCGCGGGTTCTCGCCGTCCAGCCAGCGGCGCACCCGCGAGGTGTCGGTGCTGATGTGGTGGGCGCCCATCTGGCGGGCCCGCCGGTTGACCTGGCGCGCCAGCTCGCCCTTGGACCAGCCGCTGCGCGCGAACCACGAAGCGAGCTGCTCGTTCGGGCGCTTTCCAGCGTGTCCGTCGCTACCGCTGCTGCCGCCCACGGGAACGCCCCCATTCCGTCTTCGCCACCGTCCGCACCGTCCGCGCCGGCGTCTTTGCCGGGCGTCCGTACTGCCCACCCGGGACGGGCCGCACACCACATCCCGGCAACTCTTCTCGGACCCTCCGTACGAACCCCTGCAGAATGCCGCCCCTGGGGGCCCGCTGTCCGCCGAATGCACCCCGTCGAACAGGAATCCGGCTTGCCTCCGGCATACCCGTGAACGTGCGCACTGGGGGGTTCATGCACTGAAAGTAATCCTACGATCACCCCTCCGGCGAGGGCACTTACAGAAACGCCACCATTCGCCACCCCTCCGAGTGAACTCCCCGCCGGGCAGGCGCGATTCACTTGACACAGGACGATCAGGAACAGGCGGAGCGACGCACGCCGGAGCGCGTGCGTCGCCCCGCACTACCCCGGGTGACCCGATACGCCACCGGAGCCGGATCGCCGGCCACTTTCGTTGACGGAGCGTCATCGGACCGTTCCACGTCGTAACCACCGGCGCGTTCGACCCGTTGGAGGGGGCATGGGCTTCACGATCGGCGGCATCCGGGACATGCGGTCCGGCACGCGGCGCCGCGGCCGCACGGCAGACGGCACAGCGGTGGCGGAGTACACCGGGCTGTGGGGCTGGGACGTGATCCCGGGAGCACGGGCGGTCGCGGGCGTCTGCTCCTGCGGCGACGCCGCGTGCGGGGCTCCCGGCGCGCACCCCTTCGACTTCGCCCCGGTGGTACCTGCCGGGGCCACGCTGGACGAGGTCACCGCCGCCTGGGCCCAGTTTCCCGGCGCGGCGGTGCTGCTGCCGGTCGGCACCTCCTTCGACGTGCTGGACGTGGCCGAGGCGGCGGGGCGCCGCGCACTGGTCCGGCTGGAGCGGATGGGCATTCCGCTGGGCCCCGTCGCCGGGACGCCGGACGGCCGCACGCACTTCTTCGTCGCACCGGGCGCGGCCGCGGCGCTGCCCGAGCTGCTGTACCGGATGGGCTGGGACGACGCGGAGCTGGATCTGCACTGTCTGGGCACCGGCGCGTACGTGACCGCTCCCCCGTCGGACCACGCGGGTCTGGGCCAGGTCCGCTGGCTGCGTCCGCCGTCGCTCGACACGGCGGCCAGGCCCCCGCAGGCCCGGCTGCTGCTCGGCACGCTGGCGTACCTCTGCCACCGGCATCCGGCGTGAGCGCCCCGCGGCATCCGGCGTGAGCGCCCTGCGCAGGAAAGGGACCACCCCTCGACGTTGAGGGGTGGTCCCTTTCGTACGTACGTGTCCAGAACCCGGCTCGCGCGGCCGGCCGTCCGGACCCCGGTTCTTGTGGCCCGGCTCCCGGACCGCCGTGGGTGTCCGGGGTTCAGTCCCCGATCAGCGCGTCCACGAATGCCTCCGGCTCGAACGGAGCCAGGTCGTCCGCGCCTTCGCCGAGGCCCACCAGCTTGACCGGTACACCCAGTTCGCGCTGGACGGCGATCACGATGCCGCCCTTGGCGGTGCCGTCCAGCTTGGTGAGCACGATGCCGGTGATGTTCACGACCTCGGCGAACACCCGCGCCTGGACCAGGCCGTTCTGACCGGTGGTGGCGTCCAGGACGAGGAGCACCTCGTCGAGCGGGCCGTGCTTCTCCACGACGCGCTTGACCTTGCCGAGCTCGTCCATGAGGCCGGTCTTGGTGTGCAGCCGGCCTGCGGTGTCGATGAGGACGACGTCCGCGCCCTCCGCGATGCCTTCCTTGACGGCGTCGAAGGCGATCGACGCCGGGTCGCCGCCCTCCGGGCCCCGTACGGTACGGGCGCCGACGCGCTCGCCCCAGGTCTGGAGCTGGTCGGCGGCGGCGGCGCGGAAGGTGTCGGCGGCGCCGAGCACGACCGAGCGGCCGTCGGCCACCAGGACGCGGGCCAGCTTGCCGGTGGTGGTGGTCTTGCCGGTGCCGTTGACGCCGACGACCATGACGACGCCTGGGGTTTCGAGGCCGCCCTCCGTCTTCACGGAGCGGTCGACGTCGGTGCCGATGAGGGCGAGCAGTTCCTCGCGGAGCAGGGTGCGCAGTTCGTCGGGGGTGCGGGTGCCGAGCACGCGGACGCGCTCGCGCAGCCGTTCGACGAGTTCCTGGGTGGGGGCGACGCCGACGTCGGCGGTGAGGAGCGTGTCCTCGATCTCCTCCCAGGTGTCCTCGTCGAGGTTGTCGCGCGAGAGCAGCGCGAGCAGGCCCTTGCCGAGCGAGTTCTGGGAGCGGGCGAGCCGGGAGCGCAGCCGTACCAGACGGCCGGCGGTGGGCTCGGGCACGTCGAGTGCGGGTGGCTCCTCGACGGGCGGTGCGACGACGACCGGGGCCTCGGTGGCTCCCGGGAGGTCCACCTCCTCGATGGTGCGGCGCGCTTCGTCCTTCGGCGGAGCGGCGTCCTCGCCCACTTGAGGTTCGGCGGGCGGGGCAGTGATGGTCGGCGTGCTCGACGGTGCCGAGGGGGGCAGCTGCTTCTTCTTCTTGCGGCTGCCGACCACGAGCCCGCTGATCGCGCCGACCGCGACCAGGGCGATGACTACAGCAAGGATGAGGATGTCCATAACCCGACCAGTATCGGCCACGGATGCCTCAGGGGCCCGATTTGGGGCTTCCTCCAAGAGACATACCCGCAGCAAGGCGTGCAGTCGGGTCAAAGTACGATGGTCTGGCCTGTATCAACGCGCGTAGAGTCCCTGACGAACACTCCCCCACCGGTCCGCAACGTCGCGGGCCGAGCGAGAGGCATGGAAC
This sequence comes from Streptomyces sp. NPDC058663, assembly GCF_042716745.1. Classification (NCBI taxonomy): domain Bacteria; kingdom Bacillati; phylum Actinomycetota; class Actinomycetes; order Kitasatosporales; family Streptomycetaceae; genus Streptomyces; species Streptomyces sp. NPDC058663. The sequence goes on along the minus strand of NZ_JBHXRV010000003.1, from coordinate 147,448 downwards.
CCCACCCCATGAGCACCACCGCCGAATCCCCCACCGCCGCTGAGAGCACGGTCGAGACCCGAGGCCTGGAGCCGGTCCCGGACAACGAGCGCACCGGCCACGTCCGCGAGCTGTTCCCGACCTGGGTGGCCGCCAACATCAGCGTGCTGCTGCTCACCATGGGCGCCGGACTGATCGTGTTCAACGGGCTCAACTTCTGGCAGGTGCTGGTCGTCGCGGTCACCGCGCCGGTCGTGTCGTACGGCCTGGTCGGTCTGATCTCGATCGCCGGCAAGCGCGGCGGCTCCCCCGGCATGGCCCTGTCCCGGGCGGTATTCGGGCAGCGCGGCAACCTCTTCCCCGGTTCGCTGATCTGGGTGGCCCGCTGGGGCTGGGAGACGATCAACGCGGTCACCGGCGCGTACGCGGTGCTGACGGTCCTGGACCTGCTCTTCGGGATCAAGAGCAACACCACGCTCGTGGTCGTCACCCTGCTGCTCTTCGTGGCCTGCACGTTCATCGTGTCGGGGCTCGGCATCAAGGCGCTGCAGATCTGCCAGAAGTGGTCGACGTACCTCTTCGGCGTCTTCTCCGTGCTCGTACTGGTCTACTTGATCGCCAACACCGACTGGTCGTCCGTCTTCGCCAAGCCCGCCGGGTCCACCGCGATGCTGATCGCCGGCATCGGCACCATCGCCGCGGGCGGCATCAGCTGGGTCCCCTCGGGCCCGGACTTCACCCGCTACCTGCCCCGCAACGCCTCCAGCAAGGGCATGGTCGGCGCCTCCATCGGCGGCGCGGGCATCGTGGTCCTGCCGATGGTCCTGATGGGCGCGGTGATGGCCGTCTCGACGCCGAACCTGGCGAGCGCGCAGGACCCGGTCTCCTTCATCGGCGAGCTGCTGCCGATGTGGATCTCGGTCCCGTACCTGGTCATCGCCCTGATCGGGATGCTCCTGATCAACTCGATGTCGATGTACTCGGCCGGCTTCACCGCGCAGACGCTGGGCATCAACGTGCCGCGCGCCTGGGCGGTCAGCGTGAACGCCCTGATCAGCCTGATCTTCGGCTTCCTGCTGATGGTGGTGGCGACCAGCTTCATCGGCTCGTTCATCTCCTTCCTGACGCTGCTCGCGGTGGCGTTCTCGGCCTGGATCGGTGTGTTCGGCGTGGACATGCTGAAGCGCCGGACGTACGACGGCGAGGCGCTCATGGACACCGGGCGCACCAGCGCCTACTGGTACCGCGGCGGCTTCGCGCCGTCCGCCATGGCGGCGTGGGGAGTGGCCCTGGTGGTCGGTCTGCTCTTCACGAAGGTCGAGTGGTTCACCGGCCCGCTGGCCTCCACCTGGCTCGGTGCCAACGGGCTCGGCTGGGTCGTGACGATCGTCGCCGCCGGCGTGCTGTACGCGGTGCTGCCGCGGGAGCAGGCACCCGAGCGCCGCGAGGAGCCCGTCGAAAGCCTGTCCATCTGACGCCTCGTCAACTACGGTCCCCCTTCGCTGTCCACACCGGCGGAGGGGGATTTTCGTCATGGTCCATTCGGTGGTCCGGTTCAATCTGGTCGAGCCCGGGGCGACCCCCGCGTCCCTCGGTGCCCGCTACCGCGCCGCGGTGGAGATGGCCGCGTACGCCGACGAGCACGGCGTCGACACGGTCCAGACGGAGGAGCACCACGGCGCCGCCAACGGCTGGCTGCCCTCCCCGTTCGCCTTCGCGGGCGCGGTCTTCGGCGCGACCCGGCGCATCGCCGTCACCGTCTCGGCGATCATCGGTCCGCTGTACGACCCGCTGCGGCTCGCCGAGGACATCGCCGTGCTGGACCTGCTGAGCGGCGGCCGGCTGATCACGGTCGCGGGGATCGGCTACCGGCCGGAGGAGTACGAGCAGCTGGGCGCGGAGTGGGGCAGGCGCGGCAAGCTCCAGGACGAGCTGCTGGAGACCCTGCTGAAGGCCTGGACGGGCGAGCCCTTCGTGTTCCGCGGCCGTACGGTGCGCGTCACGCCCCGTCCGTACACCCAGCCGCATCCGATGCTGCTGGTCGGCGGCAGCTCGAAGGCGGCGGCCCGGCGGGCGGCCCGGCTCGGACTGCCGTTCTTCCCGAGCGCCCATCTGCCGGAGCTGCGGGCGTACTACGAGCAGCGGTGCGCGGAGCTGGGTACGCAGGGGTTCTGCATGATGCCGGCGGCCCGGACCCCGCTGCTGCACCTCAGCGAGGACCCGGAGCGCGCCTGGGCGACGTACGGCGAGCACCTCCTGCACGAGGCGCGGACGTACGCCTCCTGGCAGTCGAAGGACATCCGCTCGGCGGTGTGCTCCACCGCGGCCACGGTCTCGGAGCTCCGGGCCGAGGGGGTCTACCGGATCCTCACTCCGGAGCAGTGCGTGGAGCTGGCGGCGGAACCGGACGCGCAGAGCCTGGTCCTGCATCCGCTGTGCGGCGGCATGCCGGTGGCCGAGGGCCGGGAGAGCCTGCGCCTCTTCGCGGAAAGGGTGCTGCCCCGGCTCGGGGGATGAGCCGGGGCAGCACCTTCGTACGACGGAGTGGGCGTCAGCCCATCTCCTCCAGCTTCTTGCCCTTGGTCTCCTTCACGAACTTGAGCACGAAGGGGATCGAGAGCGCGGCGAAGACCGTGTAGATGACGTACGTGGCGGAGAGGTTCCAGCTCGACAGGCTCGGGAAGCTGGCCGTGATCGCCCAGTTGGCGATCCACTGGGCGGCGGCGGCCACACCGAGGGCGGCGGCGCGGATCCGGTTGGGGAACATCTCGCCGAGGAAGACCCAGACGACGACGCCCCACGACAGGGCGAAGAACAGCACGAAGACGTGGGCGGCGATCAGGGCGACCATGCCCTGGGTGTCCGGGAGCTTGCCGTTCACCATGTCGGCGGAGAAGGCCCAGGCCTCGAAGGCGAGGGCGATCGCCATACCGACGGAGCCGATCAGGGCGAGCGGCCTGCGGCCGATCCGGTCGACGAAGATCATCGCGATCACCGTGCCGATGATGTTGATGATCGACGTGGTGAAGGAGTAGAAGAACGAGTCGCTCGGGTCGATGCCCACGGACTGCCACAGCGTCGCGGAGTAGTAGAAGGCGACGTTGATGCCGACCAGCTGCTGGAAGACGGAGAGGCCGATACCGACCCAGACGATCGGCAGGAAGCCGAACCTGCTGCCCAGCAGATCCTTGAAGGTCGACTTGTGCTCGCGGTGCATGGCGTGCTCGATCTCGGCGACGCGCGCGTCCAGATCGATGTGCTCGCCCTCGACCTCGGCCAGGATCTTCTTGGCCTTCGCGGTCTTGCCCACGGACACCAGGAAGCGCGGCGACTCGGGGATCACGAAGGACAGCAGGCCGTAGATGACGGCGGGGACGACCATCACGCCGAGCATGACCTGCCAGGCTTCCATGCCGCCGACGATCTTCCGGCGGTCGTCGCCGCCCGCCCAGTTGAGGATGCCCCAGTTGACGAGCTGGGAGATCGCGATGCCCAGGACGATCGCGCCCTGCTGGAAGGAGCCGAGCCGGCCGCGGTAGGCCGGCGGGGCGACCTCCGCGATGTAGGCGGGGCCGATCACCGAGGCCATACCGATCGCGATGCCGCCGAGGAAGCGCCACATGGTGAGGTCCCACAGCGCGAAGGGCAGGGCGGATCCGATGGCGCTGATGGTGAACAGCACGGCGGCGATCTGCATCACACGGATGCGGCCGATGCGGTCGGCGAGCCGGCCCGCGGTGGCCGCGCCGATGGCGCAGCCGATCAGGGCGACGGCGATGACCTGCCCGAGGGTGCCGGCGCCGATGTCGTACTTGTGGCCGATCGCCCTGGTCGCCCCGTTGATCACCGAACTGTCGTAGCCGAAGAGGAAGCCGCCCATCGCGGCCGCGGCCGTGATGAAGATGACATGGCCGAGGTGCTCCGGAGCGGCCTCCCGGCCTCCGGGCGCCGGCGGCGTCTGCGCTGTGCTGGTCACGTGAACTCCTGGACCCGGCCGCGTTGCCGGGCATGTCCGTGGGGGGCAGGCACTTCAGTGGCTTCCAGTGGCGCACAACTCCACGTCACTCACCACTTGAAGCCAATAGAAGCCAAATGGATCGGGGGAGATCGTATGCCTTCAACTTCTGAAGCGTAAGTGGGGGTCCTTTCGGAGTCTTCTCGGGTTTTCCCAGAGCAGGAGGGGGTTGACATTCACTTATTGAAGAGTTGGAGTTCTCAGCGGAGCCGTTGGCTGATGACCTTCGAGACGCCGTCGCCCTGCATCGATACTCCGTACAGGGCGTCCGCGACCTCCATCGTGCGTTTCTGGTGCGTGATCACGATCAGCTGGGAGCTCTCCTGGAGCTCCTTCATGATCCGGATCAGCCGCTGGAGGTTGGTGTCGTCCAGCGCCGCCTCGACCTCGTCCATCACGTAGAACGGGCTCGGCCGCGCCTTGAAGATCGCCACCAGCAGCGCCACCGCGGTCAGTGACCGCTCCCCGCCCGACAGCAGGGACAGCCGCTTGACCTTCTTGCCCGGCGGGCGCGCCTCGACATCGACCCCGGTCTGGAGCATGTTCTCGGGGTCGGTCAGGATCAGCCGCCCCTCGCCGCCGGGGAACAGCCGCGAGAAGACGCCCTCGAACTCGCGCGCCGTGTCCCGGTACGCCTCGGTGAACACCTGCTCCACACGTGCGTCGACCTCCTTGATCACCTGCAGCAGATCGGCCCTGGTGCGCTTGAGGTCCTCCAGCTGCTCGGACAGGAACTGATGGCGTTCCTCCAGCGCCGCGAACTCCTCGAGAGCGAGCGGATTCACTTTCCCGAGCTGCTGGTACGCCCGTTCGGCGGCCTTGAGCCGCTTCTCCTGCTCGGCACGCACGAAGGGCCGGGGCAGGTTGCGGGCGTGCTCCGGATCCTCGGGCAGGGTCTCCCCCTCCGCGGCGGGCGACGGGGGCACAGGCTGTTCGGGCCCGTACTCCCTCACCAGCGAGGCCGGTTCCACACCCAACTCCTCCAGGGCCCTGGTCTCCAGCTGCTCGATGCGCAGCCGCTTCTCCGCTCCTAGTACCTCGCCGCGGTGAACCGAATCGGTCAGCTTGTCGAGTTCTTGCTTGAGTTCCCTGCCGCGCTCCCGCTCGGTGGCCAGTGCGCGCTCGCGCCCGGCCTTGGCGGACTCCGCCACCGACCGTTCCTCCCCGGCCCTGCCGAGCGAGATCTCGGCGTGCGCGAGGAGCTGCCGGGCGCCCGCCGCGACGGCCGCGGCGACCTGGGCCTCGTACCGCAGCCGCAGGCGCCGCTGCTCGGCCCTGGCGCGGGCCTCGCGCTCGGCGCGGGCGCCCCGGTCGAGGGCGTCCGCCCGGCCGGCCAGAGCCTTGACCCGCTCTTCGTGGGTGCGGACCTGGAGGCGTGCCTCCATCTCGGTCTGCCGGGCGTTGGCCCCGTCGGCGGCGAGCCGCTCGCGCACCGAGGTGTCCGGCTCCTCCTCCACGGGAGCCTCCTCGGCGACCGCGAGCCGCTCCGCCAGTTCCTCGGCTTCTTCGGTGGCGCGCTCCAGCGCTTCCTGCGCCCGGGCGGCCGCGGCGGCGGACCGCTCGGCCTCACCGGCGGCGCCGCGCGCCTGCCCGGCGAGGCGGCCCAGCTGCTGGGCGACCGCGGAGCGCTCCCGGTCCCCGGCCCGGCGCCGCTCGCCGAGCTCCTCGACCGCCGCGGCGCACCGGCGTCTGCGCTCGGCGGCCTCCCGCTGGGCCCCGCCCAGCTCCTCGCACCGCACGTCCAGCCGCGCGAGCCCGGCGTCCGCCTCGTCCACGGACGCACGTACCTCCAGCAGGCTCGGCGCCCCGGCCGACCCGCCCTGCGCGAAGTGCGCCCCCAGCACATCGCCCTCGGCGGTGACCGCGGTCAGCGCGGGGCGCACGCGCACCAGATCCTCGGCGTCCTCCAGCGTCCCCACCACCACCATCCCGTGCAGCAGCCTGCGGACGGCGGGCATCAGATCGGCCGGCCCCCGTACGAAGTCGACGGCGAAGGGGGCGCCGCCGGCCGGCGGCCCGGCCGCCAGGTCCTGGCCCGACTCCCCCGCCACCAGCAGCGCCGCCCGTCCCGCGTCCTGCTTGCGCAGCAGCCGGATCGCCTCCGCGGCCGTGGCCGGTCCGGTCACCGCGAGCGCGTCCGCCGCAGCCCCCAGGGCCGCCGCCACCGGGACCTCGTAGCCGGGGGCGGCCGTCAGCAGCTCCGCGGCGGGCCCGAGCAGTCCCGTCAGCTGCTCGCCCGCCGCCAGCAGCGCTCCGGTGCCGTCCTTGCGGCGCAGCCCGAGCGCCAGCGCCTCGCGCCGTGCGGAGGTCGCGGCACGCTTCCGCTCGGCAGCCGTCAGCTCCTCCTGTACGGTCGTCAACTCCCGCTCTGCGTCGGCGAGTTCGCTCTTGGCGTCCTCGTGCTGCCCGGCAAGCTCCTCGTCCCCCGCCTCCAGCGCGTCGACCTCGGCCTTGAGCTGCTCGTACTCCTCCTGGGCGGCGGTGGCGCGTTCCTGGGCGGCGGTACTGGCGTCGGTGAGCCGCTCGATCTCCGCCTGAGCCGAACCCGCCCTGCTGCGGGCGGCGTTGACCTGCCCGGTCAGCCGGGCGAGCCCCTCGCGGCGGTCGGCGATGGCGCGCGCGAGGTCCCTGAGGCGGCGTTCCTCGGCGGCGAGGTCGCGCTCCAGTTCGCCACGGTGCTCGACGGTGTCCTCCAGGGCGTGCCGGGCCGCGTCCAGGGCGGCCTCCAGCTCGGCCTCCTGGGCGCGGATCCTGGCGGCCTCGCGCTCCATGTCCTCGGGGTCGCGGCCCCGCCTTTCCTCTTCGGGCGCCGCCTGCGCACTCATCACGCGGGCGTCCGCGAGCGAGATGGTGCCCCGTACCCGCTCGGCGAACTGCGAGAGCTCGTACCAGGTCTGCTGGGCCCGCTGGAGCCGGGGAGCGAGCCGCCGCACCTCCTCCTCCAGTTCGGCCTCGTGCCGCTGAGCGGCCCCGAGCGCACGCGCGGCGGCCTCCTTGCGCGCTTTCATGGCGGCCTCGTCGGCGAGCTCCGCGCCGAGCGCCCTTTCCATGGCGACCAGGTCGTCGGCGAGCAGCCGCAGCCGTACGTCCCGCAGGTCGGCCTGGATCACGGCGGCCCGCCTCGCGACCGCGGCCTGCCGCCCCAGCGGCTTGAGCTGACGGCGCAGCTCACCGGTCAGGTCCTCCACCCGGGACAGGTTCGCCTTCATCGCTTCGAGCTTCCGCAGCGCCTTCTCCTTGCGCTTGCGGTGCTTGAGGACGCCCGCCGCCTCCTCGATGAAGGCACGCCGGCCCATCGGGTCGGCGTGCAGGACGGAGTCGAGCTGTCCCTGCCCGACGATGACGTGCATCTCGCGGCCGATGCCGGAGTCGGACAGCAGTTCCTGGATGTCGAGCAGCCGGCAGGTGTCACCGTTGATCTGGTACTCACTGCCGCCGTTGCGGAACATGATCCGCGTGAGGGTGACCTCGGCGTACTCGATGGGCAGCGCACCGTCGGAGTTGTCGATGGTGAGCGACACCTCGGCGCGGCCCAGCGGGGGCCGTCCGGTGGTGCCGGCGAAGATGACGTCCTCCATCTTGCCGCCGCGCAGTGTCTTGGCACCCTGCTCGCCCATGACCCAGGAGAGCGCGTCCACCACATTGGACTTGCCCGACCCGTTGGGCCCCACCACACAGGTGATGCCCGGCTCGAAGCGGAGCGTGGTGGCGGAGGCGAACGATTTGAAACCGCGGAGGGTCATGGCCTTGAGATGCACGCAGCCGGACTTTACCGCCCATCCCTCCCCCTTCCCGGCGCATCCATGACGGCGCTGCGCGCCACGCCTGACGTCCGCGCGGTTTCACCCATGAAGGTGCAGGGCACATCAGACGTTGAGGGGACGCCGAGGGAAAGAGGACGCGGGGCGAAGGGGCGGTAAAGAAAGAAGGGACGCCGGGGCGTCCCTTGCAGATCTTGATGACGCCGAAGCAGGGCGATAACGCCGGAGCAGGGCATGGAGAAGCCCTGCGGCTGGTCGCAGAAGGCCCTGCGGATGGTTCAGGGCAGGGAATGCCGGATTCTGGGCAGGGAGATGCCAGAGATTCTTCCCTGCCCGTGGGAAACCGGTCCACTGCCGCTACGGGCACGGGTGACGACCCGGGCCGTACGGCAGTACGGAAGCGGTATCAGGTAAGTGCGGGTTCCGCCCGCGGGACGTCGATGTCGAAGTCCTCGTCGAGCAGAGAAGAGTCTCCGCGGTGCTGAGCGGCGGCGGTGAGCGAGTCGTTTTCGTTCTGGATCCGGTTGAGCTCGGATTCCAGATCCTGTACTCGCTGCTGAAGCCGTCGCATCTCGGCGAGGAGTCGCGGGTCGGAGCCGCCGACGTAACCGAGAAGCGCCTTTGCCATGATGAGTGGTCCTCCACACTGAGTGACCGACCGAGAGCGGTTGGGTCGTGAGGGAATCGCACCCGCGGTGCTTGGCAGTGCTACTGATTCACTTGATTCACTGCGGTTCTCGCTGCCAAACAGCTAAGGTGCGCGGGGATTCCAGAGTCTCACCAAAAAGTTTGACGGTCAACACGATCACACCCCGTATCGGCGGGCGTCCCGGGGGCGTTCAGCCTTGGAAACAACGGCTTCGCTCACCTGCGGGGCCCTGGGGGCTTGGAGATGATCCTCTTACGGGGAGCCTTCCACGGCAAGCCGTTTCTGGCAACCACCAGGGCGTTTCCGTCCGCGCGGGTGCCCGTGGCACGTGCCCGGGACCTCTGACGGCGCCCCTCGGCGGGCCCAGGGGCCGGCGCGTCAGCGAATGGCGAAGCCGCTGTAACCCCCGCGCGGTGTGCCCCAGATCTCAGTGACACCGTCGACGCGGCCGGGTGTGTCGGCGGAGTGCAGCCACTCCAGGAGACGGTGGCAATTCTCACGCGGCCCCTCGGCCACTACTTGCACACGTCCGTCGTCGAGGTTGAGGGCGAAGCCGGAGAGGCCGCCGATCTGCAGAGCGTTTGCCCTGGTGAACCAGCGAAAGCCCACTCCCTGTACCCGTCCGCGTACCCAGGCCGTGAGTCGCGCGTCCGGCCGTGCGTCTTCGTTCATGACTGCACGCTAACCGGCCAAATGCTCACGAGGCACTCCGCCCCCACCCGCCATGCCGTACAGTCCCGACGCAATGAGCCTCATCCATACGGGTGAACACATTGACCGTCGAGTTTGAGGAAGGCACAGCAGATGGGACGCCATCGACGCACTGCCGCCGGGCCCGCCGCGGACGACCACGCGGGTATTCCGGCAGGCGGCATTCGGGGCGGTGACCGCCGCAAGAAGCGGGCCGCGCCGGTGCGGACCGGGCTGCTCGGAGTCTCCGCGGCGGTGGCCTTCGGCGCCGTTGCGGTTGCTTCCGGAATCCTTCCCGGCACCGAGGGACTCCACCTCGGGGGCGGAGGCAGCGGCTCCGGGGACCGGGTGACGGCCGGCGGCGCGGTGGATCTGCGCGCCCAGGGCGACGCCTCGGCCTCCCCCACCGACCGCGCCTCGGCCTCCGCGTCCGCGCGGGGTGCGAAGCGTCCGCAGGGTCCGTCGAAGAGCCCCTCGCAGAGCCCGTCGAAGAGCCCTTCCGAGAAGTCCTCTCCCTCGGACACGGCGAAGACCCCAACGGCCGATTCGCACAAGCAGACGGTCGAAAGTGCGAAGACGACTCCTTCCAAGCTCCCCGCCAGGACTCCTTCCACGGCTCCCGCAACGACCGCCCCGCAGCGCACCGGGTCTCCTCCTCCCGCACCGGAGACGCCCGCCGCACCGGCGCGCCGCCCCGCCAGGCCCTCCGCCCCGGCCTCGCCGGACAACGCGGCCGCCGCCGTGCTCTCGCTGGTCAACCAGGAGCGCGCGAAGGCCGGCTGCAGCCCGGTCCGCCCGGACACCGGGCTGGCGACGCTGGCCGCGAACTTCAGCCGCGACATGGCCTCGCGCGGCTTCTTCGACCACACCGACCCGGACGGCGCGACGCCGTGGGACCGGGCCGCCAAGGTGGGCATCAAGGACCTGGGCGGCGAGAACATCGCACGCGGCCAGGCCGACGCCCAGGCGGTGATGGACGCGTGGATGAAGAGCGAGGGCCACCGCGCAAACATCCTGAACTGCGACTACACGACGTTGGGCGTCGGCGTGCACATGGCCGAGGGCGGCCCGTGGTGGACGCAGGACTTCGGTTTCTGACCGGTTCCACCCGTCACGGTCCTGCCCCACCCGTCACGGTCCTGCCCCACCCGCCGCTGTCAGTGCAGTCGATGCGGTGCTGCTCCACCGTCGCTGTCAGTGACAGTCGCCGCGCCAGTCCCACGGATGTCCCGGGCACCTGCGGCAGCGGAAGAAGTAGACGCCGCCGCAGTCGCCGAGCTGTATGTCGCCGGTGAGGGTCAGCAGATGCTCCATGCGGTGCCCTTCCGCGCAGTCGGGCCAGTTGGCGGGTTGCGTCCAGGCAGGCCAGCCGCCTGCCTTCGATGCGACGACATGACCGCCCTCGCCCTCTTCGTCGTCCCCGTACGACGCGCCACCGCCCTGGGGAGCATTCCCGTGCTCCCACCGGCTCGGCCGGTCCGGCACCACGGTCGGCGACACCGTGGACGGCTCCGGCACGTTGTCCTCGTCGTACTCCCCCTCGCGCGCGACGGGTGTCCCGGCCCGCATCCCACCGGCCACGACCTGCGTTCCGTCGCGCCAGAAGAGCCGCGGCGACACCAGGAAGGGGCCGTCGTCGTGGTTCAGCGCGCACCACACCACCTGGAGCACGTCCGTCCCCACCGGGAACTCCAGCCCCGGCACGTCACGGGCGAAGAGCTGGAGTACGGGCACCATGGGCACCGCGCCGGGAACGATCGGCTCGGTGTTGCCCACATCGGAGCCGTACGTCCAGTGGTCCTCCTGCGCGCAGTACGGCCACGGCTCGTCGGTGGGCCACAGCGGCGGGCCACCGAGCGAGCTCTCCCGCGCTCCGGGCGCACCGGGCTCCGCATTGAGGACGTAGGCCTTCCGCTCGTTGGGGTCGGCGGGGGCTTCGGCTTCGGACATCGTGGCTCCTTGTGCGCACCCGGCGGATCAACGGAACATCGATCGCACACTAGTGCGCACCACTGACAATGCAGCGTCCCTATCCCGCGGTGACCACCCGCGGCGGCCGCTGGCACTTCGGGCAGAAGTAGCTGGACCGGTTCATCCACGGGCGGCGCCGCATCAGGGTGCCGCAGCGGTGGCACGGCTCGCCCTCGCGTCCGTATGCGTCGAGCGAGCGGTCGAAGTAGCCGGACTCGCCGTTCACGTTCACGTACAGGCTGTCGAAGCTGGTGCCGCCGACGGCGAGGGCCGCGTTCATGACGTCCCGTACGTGAGCGAGCAGTTCCGCCGAGCGTGGTCGGGTCACGGTGGCGGTGGGCCGGTCGTAGTGCAGCTTCGCGCGCCACAGCGCCTCGTCCGCGTAAATGTTGCCGACGCCGCTGATCAGCGACTGGTCGAGCAGCGCCCGCTTGATCGTCGTGCGCCGCAGCCGCAGCGCCGTGTGGAACGCGGCGTCGTCGAAGGCCTCGTCGAGCGGGTCGCGGGCGATGTGCCCGATGACGTCCGGCAGCCCGTCGGGGGTCGTGTCGTGCAGCGACAGGCCGCCGAAGGTGCGCTGGTCGACGAAGCGCAGCTCCGTACCGAGCCCGTCCTCGAAGCGCACCCGCACCCGGAGGTGCTTCTCGTCGGGGGCCTCCTCGGGCTGGACGAGGAGCTGCCCGCTCATCCCGAGGTGCCCGAGCACCGCCAGCGGGGCATCCGCGAGCGGCAGCCAGAGGTACTTGCCGCGCCGCATGGCCGTTCCGACGCGGTGCCCCCGCAGCCTGGCGGCGAAGTCGGGGCCGCCCGCGAGGTGCCGGCGCACCGCACGCGGGTGCAGCACCTCCACCGCGGCGACGGTCCGCCCCGCGACCCACCGCTCCAGACCGCGGCGTACGACTTCCACTTCGGGCAGCTCGGGCACGGAAGCACTCCTCGGGGCGGGGCGGTGATGCGAAGACCGTCGGCAGCGTACCCGCCGTCCCAAGGCCGCCGTCCGCCAGGCCGCCCGCACGGTGGCCGGTCCGCTCGTCTCCCCCGGGTCCGTGTCGGGTCCGCAGCGGAAAAAACCCCGCCGCACCGGAGTGCGACGGGGTTCGGAACCGAATTCAGGAAGCCGCGGCCGTGTCCTCGGCCGGAGCCGTGACAGTGTCGTGGGCCGGAGCCGCGACACTGTCCTCGGCCTGGGCCGTGACGGTGTCGTCGGCCTGAGCCGTGACGGTGTCGCTGGTCCTGGCCGGTGAGGAGCCGGCCGCTGCCGCGTCGGCCTTCGCCGCCGCCGCGCGCTCCGCCGCCGCCGCGCTGATCGCGCGCCATGCGGACTCCGCCGCCTGCTGTTCCGCTTCCTTCTTGCTGCGGCCGGTGCCGGTGCCGTACGAGACACCACCGACGCGGGCGGCAGCAGTGAAGGTCTTCTCGTGGTCCGGGCCCGTCTCCGTGACCAGGTACTCGGGAACCCCGAGCCCCTCGGCCGCGGTGAGCTCCTGGAGACTGGTCTTCCAGTCCAGGCCGGCGCCGAGGCTGGACGACTTCTCGATCAGCGGATCGAAGAGCCGGTGCACCAGCTCGGAAGCCGCGTCCAGACCCTGGTCGAGATAGACCGCACCGATCACCGCTTCAAGGGTGTCGGCGAGGATCGATGCCTTGTCCCGGCCTCCCGTGCCCTCTTCGCCCCGGCCGAGCCGGATGAAGGAGCCGAGTTCGAGGCCGCGGCCCACCTCCGCCAGCGCACGAGAGTTGACCACCGCGGCCCGGAGCTTGGCCAACTGGCCTTCCGGGAGGTCGGGGTGGGTGCGGTACAGCGTGTCCGTGACGACGAGGCCGAGCACGGAGTCCCCGAGGAACTCCAGACGCTCGTTCGTCGGCAGGCCGCCGTTCTCGTACGCGTACGAACGATGGGTCAGCGCACGCACCAGAAGGGCGGACTCGAGGTGATACCCGAGCCGCCCTTCCAGAAGCGTGTGAGACGAGGCATTGTCCGTCTTGTGTGACTCAGACATGGTGCCTCTCACCAGCCGCTCAGACCTCGAGGACCTGGCGCTTGTTGTACGTGCCGCAGCTCGGGCACGCAATGTGCTGGAGCTTCGGCTCCTGGCAGCGCTCGCACGACACCAGGGTGGGGACCGCAGCCTTCCACTGCGACCGGCGGTGGCGCGTGTTGCTGCGCGACATCTTCCGCTTCGGAACAGCCACGGCTACTTCTCCTGCTTCTCGTCGACGCCAGATTCAGCGTCGTTCACGTTGTCCTTCTCGTCGACCTGGCCGGTCTCGACGAGTCCCTGCAGTGCCGCCCAACGGATGTCGACGGCGTCATGGTGGTGGTCGGGGTCGTCGTTCAGGCTGATCCCGCATTGCGAGCACAGACCTGCACAGTCCTCCCGGCACACCGGCTGCATCGGCAGTGCGAGCACTACCACGTCACGCAGCACGGGTTCGAGGTCGAACAAACCGTCCTCGAGGAAGAGCGTGTCCTCGTCGTCCTCGGCGTCGTCGCCCGGTTCCGCTTTTGCACGGCCCCGGTCGTCGGCGTCAGGGTACGAGAACATCTCCTGGAAGTCCGCTGCGACGTCAAGCCGCACCGGCTCCAGACACCTTACGCACTCCCCCTCACCCGTGGCACGGGCGGTGCCTGTGACAAGCACCCCTTCCATGACGGATTCGAGGCGGAGCCTGATCTCCATCGGCGCACCTTCCGGTACGCCGATGACCCCTTCGACACCGAAGTCCTTGGGGGCCTCCACCGAGCGGGTCAGCCGCTGGAGCGCACCGGGACGCCGGCCCAGCTCGTGTGTGTCGAACACGAGGGGGTTGCGGTGGTCGAGGTGCGTACTCAGGGGAATTCCTGCCTTCGGATTGCTGTGGAGAAGGGCTGCCGTGACGTCCGCGGGAGGTCCCGGAGAGAATTCCCGGGGGTTCCGGGGCGGTCGGGCAGCCGGAATCGCAGACGTGGTCCGCGACGAAGAGCCAGGATACTTGACGCTTCGCCCAGGGCCCAATCCGGTCTCAGCGGCCCTGCTCGTACTCCCGGAGCCGGTCGAGATCGATCATGCCCGTGTCGAACATGCTGGTCTCGTCGAGGGCACCCTGCTGCGGGTGCGCCGGGGCCTCCTGGTGTGCCGGGGCCTGGTGGTGCGGCTGAGGCTGAGGCTGGTGGGGCTCGTGGGACTGCTGGACGGGCCGGCCGTAGGGGTCGTAGCCCTGCTGCGCGTAGGAGGCCGCGTACGGGTCCTGCTGGTAGCCGTACGGGTCCTGCTGGCCGTACGGGGCCGCGTAGGCGTCCTGGGCCTGGGGCCGGTCGCCGTACTGCGCCGCGTACGGGTCGTACGGCTGCTGGGCCGGGACCTGGGGCTGGACCTGCGGGGGCTCGGGGATCCGGGCCGGCTGCTGGGCCGGGACGGCGGGCTGCGGCTCGGCCAGGTCGGCGAGGAAGTCCGCGTCGCTGCCGCGCAGCTGGGAGTGGTCCAGGCCGTCCTGCTCGGCCATGTGGACACCGAGGTCGTCGGAGGCGACCCGGCCGTGCAGCTTCTGCCTGCCCTTGCCGACCGCTTCGAGGGTCTTTGCGAGGACGGCCTCGAAGGCGCCCAGCTTGGTGTCGACGTACTCGTCGGCACGGTGCAGCAGGGTGGAGGGGTCCGTGCTGTACTCGGGGGCGTCGTCGTCCCCGAAGCCCTGCTCGTCGAGGCCCGGGCCCCGGCCGAGCAGCTTCTCGCGGCCGCGGCCCACCGAGCCGATGGTCTTGGTGAGGACGACCTCGAAGTTGGCCAGCTTGGAGTCGACGTACTCGTCGGCCTCGGCGCGGATCTCCTCGGCCTCCTGCCGGGCCTCGGCGAGGATCCGGTCGGCCTCGGCCTGCGAGCGGCGGGCGACCTCGGTGTCGGAGATCAGGTCGCCGCGGTGGGCCTGGGCGGATTCGATGATCCGCTCCGCCTCCTGGCGCGCCTGCTCGACCAGCTGCTCGCGGCCGCCGATCAGCTCCTGCGCCTGGGCGAGGGAGCCGGGAAGCGCCTGCCGCACCTCTTCGAGCATGTCCAGCAGGTCGGCGCGGTTGACCACGCACGAGGCCGACATGGGCATGGACCGGGCGCTGCCGACCGCCTCGACGATCTCATCGAGCTTCTTCTGCACGTCCACCGTGTGCTCGCCACTCTCTCGGCCTGGTTTGGAGACGGACGGGACGACTGTAAGGCCAGTCGGCTCCCGCCCGACACCTGGTGCCGGAACGTCAGTTGGGCCGGCTCCCGGACTTCCGCTCCGCGAGGCGGGCGGTGAGGGCCTCGTGGACGTGCTCCGGCAGCAGGTGGGCGACGTCGCCGCCCCAGGCCGCGACCTCCTTGACCAGGCTGGAGGAGAGGAAGCTGTAGGTGGGGTTGGTCGGTATGAACAGGGTCTCGATGCCGGAGAGGCCGTTGTTCATCTGGGCCATCTGCAACTCGTAGTCGAAGTCGCTGACCGCGCGCAGTCCCTTGACGATCGCGGGGATGTCGCGGTCCTTGCAGAAGTCGACGAGGAGACCGTGGTGGGACTCCACCACGATGTTCCCGTAGTCGGCGGTGGCGGCGCGGATGAGGTCCATCCGCTCCTCCACGGTGAACAGACCCTGCTTCGACTGGTTGATCATCACCGCGACGTGCACGACGTCGTACAGCCTGGAGGCTCGGCCGATGATGTCGAGATGTCCGTTGGTGATGGGGTCGAACGACCCGGGACAGACTGCTCGGCGCATCTGTGGTCCCTCGCTCTCCGGTCCGGTCATCGTGCGTCTTCGCACGACGAGGCGGCGCGACCGTACCAAAGCGTTCCCTCGCCGTAGCGACGGGCCCGCAGCGGCTCAAATCCCGTGGGCCAGTTGAATTCTCCGCCCCTGGTGCCGCGTTCCACGGTGGCGATCGCGTCGTCGGCGAGCCAGCCCTGTGCCAGGAGTGTGAGGAGAATCTCGCGGAGATCGTCGTCGGTGACCGCGTACGGCGGGTCCAGGAAGACGATGTCGTACGGCTCGGCGGGTGCCGCGGTGGTCACGACCTGCTCCGCCCTGGCCGCCCTGACCTCGGCACCGGGCAGGCCCAGGGTGCGCACGTTGTCCCGGATCGTACGGACGGCCTTCGCGTCGGCCTCCACGAGCAGGGCGTGCGTTCCGCCCCGGGACAGCGCCTCCAGGCCGACTGCGCCGGAGCCGGCGTACAGGTCGGCGATCCTGATGCCTTCCAGGGTGCCCAGGAGCGCTTCCCAGGTGGAGAACAGGCCCTCGCGCGCGCGGTCGGAGGTGGGGCGGGTGCTGTTGCCCGGCGGTACGGCCAGGCGGCGTCCGCCGGCGGTGCCTGCGATCACGCGGGTCATCTGCTCAAGTCCTTGGTCGGGGCGGGCTGCCTACCCGGCCAGTCTCTCAGCTCACCGCCGGACCGGCAGGCGTCGGCCCCGGCCGCACAGGTGAGTGCGACCGGGGCCTGTGGTGCCGGGCGGCTGACCGGGCCGGCGGTGCCGGCCGGGGCCCTGGCGCTTCGGGCTCAGCTCCTGGCGAGGCGGACGGCTTCGGTGCGGGAGAGCGTCACGGTGTTCCCGTAGTTCGGGTCGACCGCCGAGGCCCGCGCCTCGACCTCGACCAGGCCCCTCTGGAACGGGGTCGTCCCGGCGGGCACCGCCTCGGCGCTCCAGGCGACGGGAGCCCCCGGGGTGCAGGACACAGTGGCGCTGTAGGCACCGCGGATGATGACCTTCTTCTTCACCTGCGTCACGTCGCCCGTGACCTCCACCTGGGCCGGTACGGCACAGCTCACCTTGCCGTGCACGGTGGCCTTGCCGTTCAGCGTGCTCGCCCGGCCCTCCAGGGACACGTCGAGGCCGAGGGAGAGCTCGGTGGGAGGCTCCGGATTCGTGAGGTGGATCTCACCCCGCGCAGCCGCTCCGCTGTTCCCGCAGAACTGCTCGAAGGTGGCGTCGAGCTTCTGTACGTAGCCGTGGGGCCCGAACACCACCTGGGCGATGTCGAAGGAGCCTGTGAGGGTGTCGCAGCCGCGGCCGTCGCCGCTCAGGTCGAGGCCGGGCCGGCCGGCTTCGTTGAACGGGTAGCGGACGGCGCCGGTGTAGCTGCCCGCCTTCAGGGCCTTGCCGTCCGCGAGGTCGAGTGACCAGTGGGAGCCGTCCGCCCCGTTGACCGAGACCGAGAGGGCGTTCTGGTCCTTGTTGCTGGTGACGGTGAGCTTGTCCTTGTTCGCGACGGAGTACGTGTGCGGGCGGCCCTGGCTGATGTAGTCGCCCGGGTCGCCCGAGAAGCTGAGGGACCCGGTTTCGACCGGCTGGGCCTGGGCCGTCCCGGCCGTCGCCAGGGCGCCGGAGGCAAGGACCAGGACCAGGCCGAGGGCCGTACCGAAACGGGCGAGCGGACGCCCGCCGGTGTTGCGCGTCGTGCTGTGGCTCATCGTGCCCCCAGGAGAGTCCGGACGTGTCGTGATGATGTTGTGCATCACCGGTGTGGACGTCAACTCATTTGCGATAAGGGGCAGTTGGGGAAGGGAAGGGGCAATCAGCCCTTGTCCAGGTACTCCTCCCGGTCCTTGTCCAACAGTGCGTCGAGGGCCGTGCGCAGCTCGGGGAGGTGCTCCAGCTCGGGGTCGTCGGCGACGATCCGGACCGCCTCCTCGCGGGCCGCGGCGATGACCTCCTCGTCCTCGATGACGGCGAGGACGCGCAGCGACGAGCGGACCCCGGACTGGGCCTGGCCGAGCACATCGCCCTCGCGGCGCTGTTCGAGGTCGATGCGGGACAGCTCGAAGCCGTCGAGGGTGGCGGCGACTGCCGCGAGGCGGGCGCGGGCCGGGCTCGCCTCGTGCATCTCGCTGACCAGCAGGCACAGGCCGGGGGCCGAGCCGCGCCCGACCCGGCCGCGCAGCTGGTGCAGCTGGGAGACGCCGAACCGGTCCGCGTCCATGATCACCATCGCGGTGGCATTCGGGACGTTGACCCCGACCTCGATGACCGTGGTGGCGACCAGGACGTCCACCGCGCCGGCAGCGAAGCGGCGCATCACGTCGTCCTTGTCGTCCGGCTGCATCCGGCCGTGCAGCACCTCCACGCGCAGCCCGCTCAGCGGCCCGGCGCGCAGCTGGTCGGCGATCTCCAGGACGGCGAGCGGAGGCCGCTTCTCGGGGTCCTCGGCCTCCTCGGCCGCCTTCCTGGACTTCTTCCCCTTCCCGGGCTCGTCCTCGCCGTCGCCGATGCGCGGGCAGACGACGTACGCCTGGTGCCCGTTCTCCACCTCTTCCCGTACCCGTTCCCAGGCGCGGGCCAGGAAGTGCGGCTTGTCCTTGGCGGGCACGACGTGAGTGGCGATCGGCGAACGCCCGGCGGGGAGCTGGTCGAGTACGGAGGTCTCCAGGTCGCCGAAGACGGTCATGGCGACCGTGCGCGGGATGGGCGTGGCCGTCATGACCAGCAGGTGCGGCGGCTGCTTGCCCTTCGACCGCAGGGCGTCGCGCTGCTCGACACCGAAGCGGTGCTGCTCGTCGACGACCACCAGCCCCAGGTCGTGGAACTGGACCTTGTCCTCGATCAGGGCGTGCGTGCCGATGACGAGGCCGGCCTCACCCGTCACCAGATCGAGCAGGGCCTGCCTGCGGGCGGCCGTCCCCATCGACCCGGTGAGCAGCACCACCTTCGTCCCGATCGAGGACCCGCCGAGCATGCCTCCCTCGGCCAGCTCGCCCATCATCTCCGTGATGGACCTGTGGTGCTGCTGGGCGAGGACCTCGGTGGGCGCGAGCATGGCGGCCTGCCCGCCCGCGTCGACGACGGCGAGCATGGCGCGCAGGGCCACCATGGTCTTCCCGGAACCGACCTCCCCCTGGAGCAGCCGGTGCATGGGGTGCTCGGTGGCGAGGTCGTCGAAGATCTCCTTCGACACCTTCTGCTGGCCGTCGGTGAGGGTGAAGGGGAGCTTGGCGTCGAAGGCGTCCAGGAGGCCTTCGGGGACCGGCTTGCGGGCGACGGCCGGGAGCTGGGTCTCGGCGAACCGGCGACGGGCCAGGGCGACTTGCAGGATGAAGGCCTCGTCCCACTTGAGCCGGTCGCGGGCGTCGGCGATCTCCGCCTTGGTGCGGGGGCGGTGGATCTTGCGGAAGGCTTCGGGGAGCTCGACCAGGCCCCGGCCCTCCCGCAGTGCGGTCGGCAGCGGGTCGACGACCTCCGCCCACTTCGTCGCCTCCATGGACGCGAGGACGAGGTCGACGGTCTTGGCGATCTTCCAGCTCTCCATCTGGGCACAGGCCGGATAGAGGGGGATGAGCTGGTTCGCCCAGGCCTCGACGGCGTCCGCACCCGCTTCCTTGCCGAGCATCTCGTACGCGGGGTGGGAGAGCTGGCGGATGTTGCGGAACATGCCGACCTTGCCGGAGAACATGCCCTTGCGGCCCGGCAGCAGTTCCTTCTGGTGGTGGTGGATCGCCTTGCCGAAGAAGACCAGCTGGAGGCGGCCGCTGCCGTCGGTGAGGGTGACTTCGAGCCGCTGGCCCTTGCCGTTGTTGAAGCGCAGGACGCGGGCGTCCGCGACCTGGGCGACCACGGTGGCGTGCTCGTCGAGCGGGAGGCCGGCGAGCTGGGTGAGCTCGCCGCGCTCGGCGTACCGCCGCGGGTAGTGGTGCAGCAGGTCACCGACCGTGTGCAGGTCGAGGTGCTCGGCCATCACCTTCGCGGTGGTGCCGCCGAGTGTCTTCTTGAGTGGTTCGTCGAGCGAGGGCACGAGATCCATTGGACACCATGGCACTGACAGCGGGGTCCCGTGCCGGCCGGCCTGTGGTACGGGGACAAGAAAAAACCGGCCCACCCGAGGGTGGACCGGTTCTTCAAGCAACCAGCTAGGTGGCCGCGCTATCTAGACGTCAGCGCGAGACCTTGCCGGCCTTGATGCACGAGGTGCAGGCGTTAAGCCGCTTCGGCGTCCGACCGACCACTGCACGCACGCGCTGGATGTTGGGGTTCCAACGACGCGGGGTACGGCGGTGCGAGTGCGAAATGTTGTTGCCGAAGCCCGGCCCCTTGCCGCAGACGTCGCAGTTGGCAGCCACGGTCACTCCAAAGACTTCAGATGCACTTACAGTGAATTCCGGCATGCCGAAGATCCGGAGATCTTGCGGCGTAGCCGAGGGAATGTCCCGATTTTCATCGGGCAACCGGAGCAGCATACAACGACTGCTCTCGTACAACGAAACTACCACGGCTGGAGGGACCCCCGTCCCCCGCCCTTCTCCCGGTGGCTTCGCTCCGGGAGCTAGTCTGCGATTCGTTCCCGCTGCTCAAGGAGGAGGCCCAGGTGCCGCAGTCCCCCGACGATCTCGATGCCGTCGCGGTACGCACCTGGTGCTCGCTGGCCCTGGAGGCGCTGGGCGCGGAGCGCGAGGAGATCGACGCGATCAACGTCTATCCGGTCGCGGACGGGGACACCGGCACCAATCTCTTCCTGACCGTGGAGTCCGCGGCCCAGGCCCTGGAAGCGGTCTTCGCCGCCCACGAGACGGTCACCGGACCCACCGCTTCCGTTCCGCTGCTGTCCGACGCCGTACGGGCCATGGCGCACGGGGCGCTGATAGGGGCCCGCGGCAACTCGGGGACGATCCTCTCCCAGTTGCTGCGGGGAATGTCGGAGGAACTGTCGCAGCGCGAGAGCGCGGACGGGGAGGATCTGCGGCGGGCGCTGCACCGGGCCGCCCGCTCCGCCCACCGGGCGGTCGCCCATCCGGTCGAGGGCACGGTGCTCACCGTGGCGCGGGCGGCAGCGGAGGCGGCCTCCGCCGCTGCCGCCACCACCTCCTGGGCCGGCACGACGGCCGCCTCGGTGGCGCACGCCGCCTACGAGGGCGCCCGCCTGGCGCTCACCGAGACCACCGGCCAGCTGGACGTCCTGAGCCGGGCCGGCGTGGTGGACGCGGGCGGCCGGGGCCTGGTGACGGTGCTGGGCGCACTCGTGGAGGCCCTGACCGGCGAGGCACTGGCGGCGAGGGTGCACGCCCCGCACGGCGTCCTGGTCGACGACTGCTCGGCCGACCACGCGGACGAGGGCGGCCCGGCCTTCGAGGTGATCTACCTCCTGGAGGCGGACGACGCGGCGGTGGACCGGCTGCGCACCCGGCTCGACGGCCTCGGCGACTCCCTGGTGGTGGTCGGCGGCGACGGACTGTGGAACGTGCACGTCCATGTCGACGACGCCGGGGCGGCGGTGGAGGCCGGGGTCGAGGCGGGCCGCCCGTACCGCATCCGCATCACGCACTTCGGCGCCGACCGCGTCGCACCGCCGCGCGAGCGGGCGCAGCGGGCCGTCGTGGCGGTCGTCCCCGGCGAGGGCCTGCTGGCTCTCTGTACGGAGGCGGGCGCGACGACCGTACTGGCCCGGCCCGGTGAGCCGCCCGCGAGCGGGGAGCTGGTGGACGCGATCCGGCGGGCGCACGCGCGCGAGGTGGTGCTGCTGCCCAACGACGCGGAGCTGCGGCACACCGCGGCGGCCGCCGCCCAGCAGATGCGCACCGAGGGCGTGCGGGTCGCGCTGATCCCGACCAGGGCCGCGGTCCAGGGCCTCGCCGCGCTCGCCGTCCACGAGCCGGACCGGCGCTTCGACGAGGACGTGGTGGCGATGACGTCGGCGGCCGGGGCCACCCGCTACGCCGAACTGGCCGTCGCGGAGCGGCAGTCGTGGACGATGGCGGGCATCTGCCAGGCCGGGGACGTCCTCGGGCTGATCGACGGCGACGTGGCGGTGATCGGTACGGAGGTCGCGGCGACGGCGCGGACGGTGCTGGACCGGATGCTGTCGGCGGGGGGCGAGCTGGTGACGCTGGTCCTCGGGGACACGACCCCGGACGGCCTGGCGGAAGCACTGGAGGCGCACGTCCGCGGCAAGCACCTCGCGGTGGACACGGTCACCTACGAGGGCGGCCGGCATTCCGCCCCGCTGCTCATCGGCATCGAGTAGCAGCCGCCGGTCCGCTGCGCATCGGCGTCGGCCGGCCCCCGGCCCCACGACGGCGCCGGCCGGGCGGCAGCACCCGGGCCGGCCCCCCAGCAGCCGCTGTCGAGGTTCCCGTAGGCCGGCCCCCCGACAGCTGCTGTCAGAACACCGCCGCTCAGCCCCGCTGGTCTCCCGCCCTCGCCGGTTCCCGCAGTCGCCAGCCGTGGTCGACCGGGCCGATTCCGGCCCCGAGCGCGAAGCCCGCGGCGATCGCCTCGCTCACGTACTCCTTGGCCGCGTGCACCGCCTGCGGTACGTCGAGTCCCTTGGCGAGACCGGAGGCGATCGCGGAGGCGAGGGTGCAACCGGTGCCGTGCGTATGCCGGTTGTCCAGGCGCGCCGCGCGCAGCCAGTGCTCCGCCGAGCCGTCGGAGAGCAAGTCCACGGCGTCACCGGCGAGATGGCCGCCCTTGACGAGCACCCAGCGCGGCCCGCAGGCCAGCAGCGCGTCCGCCGCCCGTCGCATGTCCTGCTCCGACTCGACCCGTACGCCGGTGAGTTGGGCCACCTCGTCGAGGTTGGGCGTGGCCACCGTGGCGGTCGGCAGCAGGCAGGTGCGTACGGAGTCCACGGCGGACGCGGCGAGCAGCGGGTCCCCGTGCTTGGAGATGCCGACCGGGTCGACGACCACCGGGGCGTCCGTTCCGGCCAGCAGGTCGGCGACCTCCTCGACCAGTCCGGCGGACGAGAGCATCCCGGTCTTCACGGCCTGTACGCCGATGTCGTCGACCACACTGCGGTACTGGGCCCGCACGGCCTCCACCGGCAGGTCCCACACCCCCTGCACGCCGAGGGAGTTCTGGGCGGTCACGGCGGTGAGCACGCTCATCCCGTGCACGCCCAGTGCCAGCATCGTCTTCAGATCGGCCTGAATGCCCGCACCGCCGCCGGAGTCGGATCCGGCGACGGTGAGGACACAGGGGAGCACACCAGGAGCTATTCGCATACCAGCGAATGTAACGCGCGCACGGGCTCCCCCCACAGCCTCCCGGGCCGCACCCGCCGCGCGGCGGCGTCAGTCCTCGATGTCGCCGAAGTGGTCCCAGCCCTTGCTCGTCCACGGTGCGCCGTCGACCGTCACCTGGGGCAGCGCCGAGGGATTGAGCACCTCGCCGATCACCTTCCAGCGGGCCGGCAGCTTCACGTCCGGCGGGAAGGTCGCCACGATCGCGTGGTCCTCGCCCCCGGTGAGCACCCACTGGAGGGGGTCGACGCCGACGGCCTGCCCGATGTCGGACATCTGCGTCGGGATGTCGATGAGGCCGGAGCGCAGGTCGATGCGGACCTTGCTGGCCTCCGCGATGTGGCCGAGGTCGGCGACGAGGCCGTCGCTGACGTCGGTCATCGCGGTCGCGCCGAGCCCTGCGGCCGCGGGGCCCGCGTGGTACGGCGGCTCGGGCCTGCGGTGCGCCTCGACGAAGGCGCGCGGCGAGCGGAAGCCGCGGGAGAGCACCGCGTGCCCGGCCGCCGACCAGCCCAGCCATCCGGTGACCGCGACCACGTCGCCGGGCTGGGCGCCGGAGCGCACCACCGGGTCGTGGTTGCGCAGGTCGCCGAGCGCGGTGATCGCGACCGTGATGATGTCGCCGCGCACGACGTCACCGCCGACCACCGCGGCCCCGGCCACCTGGCACTCGTCGCGCAGCCCGTCCATCAGCTCGACGGGCCAGGTGGCCGGGAGCTCCGCGGGGACCACCAGCCCGAGCAGCAGGGCCGTGGGGACGGCGCCCATGGCGGCGATATCGGCGAGGTTCTGTGCCGCCGCCTTGCGGCCCACGTCGTACGCCGTCGACCAGTCGCGGCGGAAGTGCCGGCCCTCCAGCAGGATGTCCGTGCTGGCGACGACCCGCCGGTCGGGCGCGGCCACGACCGCCGCGTCGTCGCCGGGCCCGAGCCGTACGGCCGGGGTGGAGGTGAGCCGGGAGGTCAGCCTCTCGATGAGGCCGAACTCCCCCAGCTCGCCCACGGTGCCCTTCATATGTGTGCCCCTTCTGCCCCAGTGCGCTTGCGGTCGCGAGCCGACACTGCTGTAGGTACCGTCAACACGTACGTCAACTTCTCTTCGCCGTACGACTTCTTCTGCGCACCAGCCCCCGCGTCACCGGCCGCGCAACTCTCCCCACCGCCCGCGACGACACGGTACGGTGGCGTCTCTTTCCCACCCCACATGATCCTCGTGGCCGCCTTGGAGGTTCCGTGGTACAGGCATACATCCTCATCCAGACCGAAGTCGGCAAGGCATCGACCGTCGCCGACACGATCGGCAAAATAGCGGGAGTCATCCAGGCCGAGGACGTCACCGGACCCTACGACGTCATCGTCCGTGCCCAGTCGGACACGGTGGACGAGCTCGGTCGCATGGTGGTCGCCAAGATCCAGCAGGTGGACGGCATCACCCGCACGCTGACCTGCCCGGTCGTCCACCTGTAACCCCCGTCTACCCTGGCCCGGTGACCTCTTCGAACCACCGGCCGTTCCGGATACCGGCCGCCGCGGCGCTCCTGCTGTCGGCGGCCGTCGCCTGTTCTCCCACCGACGTGACGGCCGGGGCGCCGGTTCCCACGCCGCCCGCGGAGGTCGCGAAGTACTGCGAGGCGCTCCACAAGGAACTCCCCGACAAGGTCATCGAGGACGTCGGACGCACCGAGCTGTCGCCCGGGTCCCCGTTCACCGCGGGCTGGGGCGACCCGACGATCGTACTGCGCTGCGGGATCGACCGGCCCGAGAAGGTGGGCGACCCGACGGCGCACGGGATGGAGGTGAACGGGGTGAGCTGGGTGCTGGACGACCGGGGCGACGACGGGCTCCGCTTCATCACGACGTACCGCGAGGCCTATGTGGAACTGCTGGTCCCCGCGTCGTACCGTGCGGACGCGGGCATCCTGGTCGACTTCGCCAAGCCCATCGCCGACACGGTGCCCAAGTCCCTGGCGGACCCGAAGTTCTGACCGGGCCCTCCCCGGCAGCAGGGGGCCGCGTCCTGGCGCGGCCCCCCGGCCGCCTAGCGCAGCCCGGTCGGACGGCGCAGTGCCGCCTGGATCAGCCGGTCCACCAGCTCCGCGTAGGGCACTCCGCTCTCCTGCCACATCCGCGGGTACATCGAGATCGGGGTGAACCCCGGCATCGTGTTGATCTCGTTGATCACGAACTCGCCGTTGTCCTGGAGGAAGAAGTCCGCCCTGACCAGGCCTTCGCAGGACGCGGCGTCGAAGGCCGCGACCGCGAGGCGCTGCAGCTCGGCGGTTTGCTCGCCGGTCAGCGGCGCGGGCACGATGCCGGCCGCGGAGTCGATGTACTTGGCCTCGAAGTCGTAGAAGTCGTGGGCGGAGACCGGCGGGATCTCGGCGGGCACGCTCGCCCGCGGCCCGTCCTCGAACTCCAGCACCCCGCACTCGATCTCGCGCCCCGTGAGCAGCGACTCGACGAGCACCTTGGGGTCGTGGCGCTGTGCCTCGGCGATCGCCTCGTCCAGCCCCGAAAGGTCACTCACCTTGGTGATGCCCATCGAGGATCCGCCGCGGGCGGGCTTCACGAAGAGCGGCCAGCCGTGCTCGCCTGCGAAGTCGACGATCCGCTTGCGGGCGGCGGCCGGGTCGGCGGCCCACTCGCGCGGGCGGATCACCTCGTAGGGTCCGACCGGCAGCCCGAAGGACAGGAAGACCCGCTTCATGTACTCCTTGTCCTGGCCGACGGCCGAGGCGAGCACGCCGGAGCCGACGTACGGGACGCCGGAGAGCTCCAGCAGGCCCTGGAGCGTGCCGTCCTCGCCGTACGGGCCGTGCAGCATCGGGAAGACGACGTCGACCTCGCCGAGCGCCTTGGGCACGGATCCCGGCTCGTGGTAGAGGACCTCGCGGCTTGCCGGGTCCGCGGAGAGCACGACGCTGCCGTCGGCCGACTCCACGATCTGCTCCATGTCGGGCATCCTGCGGTCGGTGATCGCCATGCGGTCCGGCGCGTCGGCGGTCAGCACCCAACGCCCGTCCGTGGTGATGCCGATCGGCAGCACGTCGTACTTCTCGCGGTCGATGGCCTGCATGATGGCCCCGGCCGTGACGATCGAAATGCCGTGCTCGGAGCTACGGCCGCCGAAGACGACGGCCACGCGCGGCTTGCGGGGCTCCTGCTCAGGGCTCTGGGGGAGGTTCTCGCTGCTCATATCGGCTTGAGGGTACCCGAGGTGCGCCGAGGTGCCCCCGGCAGCAGAGCCGTGGGAACCGAGCGTTCCGGCTCGGCGCCGGCGCTCCTGCTCGGCGACTCGGTGCCATCGCTCCTGCTTGGCGACTCGGCGCTAGCGCTCCGGCTTGGCGCTGCGGGACATGAGCTCCTTCACGGCGACCAGCGGCGGCTTGCCCTCGTGGACGATGCTCACCACCGTCTCGGTGATCGGCATCTCCACCCCGTGCCGCCGCGCCAGATCGAGTACGGACTCGCAGGACTTGACGCCCTCGGCGGTCTGCTTGGTGGCGGCGACCGCCTCCTGGAGGGTCATGCCGCGGCCCAGGTTCATGCCGAAGGTGTTGTTGCGGGACAGCGGCGAGGAGCAGGTGGCGACCAGGTCGCCCATGCCCGCGAGGCCGGCGAAGGTGTGCGCGTCGGCGCCCATCGCCAGGCCGAGCCGGGTGGTCTCGGCGAGGCCGCGGGTGATCAGCGAGGCCTTGGTGTTGTCGCCGAGCCCCATGCCGTTGGCGATGCCGACGGCCAGCGCGATGACGTTCTTGACCGCGCCGCCCAGCTCGACGCCCACCACGTCGGTGGTGGTGTACGGGCGGAAGTACGGGGTGTGGCAGGCGGCCTGGAACCGTACGGCCGCCTCCTCGTCCCGGCAGGCGACGACCGCGGCGGCGGGGTGCCTGGCGGCGATCTCCTTGGAGAGGTTGGGCCCGCTGAGCACGGCGACCCGGTCGTCCGGGACTCCGGCGACCTCGGCGATGACCTCGCTCATCCGCTTGGCGGTGCCGAGTTCGACGCCCTTCATCAGGGAGACGAGGACGGAGTCGGCGTCCAGCAGGTCCTTCCAGCCGCCGAGGTTCTCGCGCAGGGTCTGCGAGGGGACGGCGAGGACGACGAAGTCCGCTCCGGCGGCGGCCCCGGCGGCGTCGGCGGTGGCCGTGATGCCGTCCGGGAGCGTGACCCCGGGCAGGTACTCGGGATTCGTCCGCGTGGCGTTGATGACGTCGGCGCGGGAGGCGTTGCGGCCCCAGAGGGAGACCTCGCAGCCCGCGTCGGCGAGCACCATGCCGAAGGCGGTCCCCCAGGAGCCGTTTCCGAAGACGGCGGCC
Source organism: Streptomyces sp. NPDC058663 (assembly GCF_042716745.1). NCBI lineage: Bacteria > Bacillati > Actinomycetota > Actinomycetes > Kitasatosporales > Streptomycetaceae > Streptomyces > Streptomyces sp. NPDC058663. The sequence continues at coordinate 120,114 of NZ_JBHXRV010000003.1, read as the reverse complement.
TTTGTCACTGTGCGTTCTCTCCCGACTTGCCGTTCTGCGCCCGGTCCTTGACCGCCTGCTTGTGGGCCGCTGCCTTGCGGCGCTGCTCGGCCCGCGCCTTGCGGTGGTCGTACACCTGGGCGGGGACCGGCTCCTGCCGTACCTCGGCGAGAAGTGCGGTGATGGCGGCCATGATGACCTCGGTCGCCTCGCGCAGCACGTCCGGCGTCGGTTCCTTGTCGTAGAACCGCTCCAGGTCGACCGGCGGCCCGGCCTGCACCGTGAGGGTCTTGCGGGGGAAGAAGTACGTCTTCCTGCCCTTGGCGTACGGCGGCATGGCCAGGTTGGCGCCCCACTGCGCGACGGGCACGACGGGCACCCGGGTGGCCAGCGCGACCCGGGCGGCGCCGGTCTTGCCCGCCATCGGCCACATGTCGGGGTCGCGGGTGAGGGTGCCCTCCGGGTAGAAGGCGACGCATTCGCCGCGCTCGATGGCGGCGATGGCCGCGCGGAAGGCGGTCATGGCGTCGGTGGTCTCGCGGTAGACCGGGATCTGGCCGGTCCCGCGCAGCATCATGCCGACGAACGGGGTCTTGAAGAGCCCTGCCTTGGCGAGGAAGCGCGGCACCCGGCCGGTGTTGTACTGCCAGTGCGCGTAGGACAGCGGATCCACATACGAGTTGTGGTTCACCGCGGTGATGAACCCGCCGTCCGCCGGAATGTGCTCCATTCCGCGCCAGTCCCGCTTGAACAGAACAAGCAGCGGGGGTTTGGCGATGACCGCGGCCAGGCGGTACCAGAAGCCGATTCTGCGGCGGGACACTCGGACACCTTCCTCTGGGACCCTGGCCACTGCACCCCGTGTGCACCTGTGCGCCCGTTCGGGCGGACAAGTGTCGCCCCGGGTCCCTTGTCTGTCGAGAACACCGTACGCCCCGGGCCCGGGGCCGGGCCTCCTGGTTACCGGCGCCCCGGGCGACAATGGGCCCGTCCCGTTGCCGATCACGGTACGGAAGATCACACCCGCAGCCCGGACGGAGGCCCGCCACGAACCCGCCCCGGACCCTTTCCTGGTCCCTGGTCGTCCCCTTGAAGCCCTTGGCGCGGGCGAAAAGCAGGCTCGCGCCCGCTGCCGGGGACGCGCTCCGCCCGGGCCTCGCCCTGGCGTTCGCGCAGGACACCGTGGCCGCCGCGCTGGCCACCGCGGAGGTCCGTGATGTGGTGGTCGTCACGGACGACATCGCGGCAGGCGCGGCGCTGGCCGAGTTGGGGGCGCGCATCGTGCCGGACGTGCCCGGCGCGGGCCTCAACGCGGCGCTGGCACACGGGGCGCGGACGGTGCGGGCGCTGCGTCCCGGCGCCGCCGTCGCCGCACTGAACGCCGATCTGCCCGCCCTGCGCCCCGCCGAATTGCGCCGGGTGCTGATCCGTGCGTCTGAATTTCCGCGCGCATTTCTGACCGACGCGGCCGGAATCGGCACCACATTCCTTTCCGCTGCGCCGGAGACGGAATTGCGTCCCGCGTTCGGGGGGCGCTCCCGTATGCGGCACACCATTTCGGGCGCCGAGGAACTCCTGCTCGAATGGGTCGATTCCGTACGACAGGACGTGGACACCGGGGACGATCTGCGGGCCGCGTGCGCGCTGGGGGTGGGCCGGCACACCGAGGCCCTGTGCCCGGCCTTCGTGCGGCAGACGCAGGGGTAGGGCCTGCTCCGGCGGGAACCGGTCCTGCCTTCGTGCGGCGGGCACGGTCCTGGGTACGCTGCGGCCATGCAGGCGACCGCGTACACATACGACCCCGAGACCCGCAGCGGCAGCGTGCTGCTCGACGATGGCACCCCGGTGCCCTTCGACGCCCCGGCCTTCGACGCGGGCGGCCTCAGGCTGCTCCGCCCCGGCCAGCGGGTCCGCCTGGAGACGTCCGGCGAGGGCGCGGCCCGCACGATCACCCTGGTGACGCTCCAGACCTTCTGAAGGCCCCCCGAAAGCTTCTGACGGCCCTGGGAGACGCAGACCCACAGGGTCCCCCGGAGACGCGTTCGGGGCCTGCTCTTCGCGGCCGAACACACCGCGGGCCGGGCTCCCCGAAGGGAGCCCGGCCCGGCGTGTGAGTACCCCGACCGCGAGGGGGTTACTTCTTCTTCGCGGTGGTCTTCTTCGCGGTGGTGGTCTTGCGCGCCGTGGTCTTCTTGGCCGGCGCCTTCGTGGCGGTGGCCTTCTTCGCCGGGGCGGTCTTCTTGGCGGTCGCCTTCTTGGCGGTGGTCGCCGTGGCCTTCTTGGCCGGAGCGGCCTTCTTCGCCGTGGCGGTCGTCTTCTTGGCGGGCGTCGCGGTGGCCTTCTTGGCCGTGGTCTTCTTCGCCGTCGCCGTGGTCTTCTTGGCGGGCGTCGCGGTCGTCTTCTTCGCGGCGGTGGCCTTCTTCGTGGCCGTCGCCTTCTTGGCGGTGGCCTTCTTGGCCGCGGCCTTGGCGGTCGTCCGGGTGGAAGAACCGCCCGAGAGGCTGCCCTTGGGCGCCTTCTTCACGGCGACGTCGTTCTTCGGCAGCTTCTTCGAGCCGGCGACCAGGTCCTTGAAGCCCTGACCTGCACGGAAGCGCGGCACGGAGGTCTTCTTGACCCGCACGCGCTCACCCGTCTGCGGGTTGCGGGCGTAGCGGGCCGGGCGGTCGACCTTCTCGAACGAGCCGAAACCGGTGACCGAGACGCGGTCGCCGGCGACGACGGCGCGGACAACGGCGTCGAGAACGGCGTCCACGGCGTCAGCGGCCTGCTGACGGCCACCGACCTTGTCGGCAATCGCTTCTACGAGCTGGGCCTTGTTCACGTCTTCCCCTTCGGAGACATTGCCGGAACGAAATGTCCGGACTTATTCGCACGTTAGGCAGATATATACCGCAAATCAAACACGAAACGGGCTAATCACCCTAGTGCCGCAACGAAGTAGGCCTTGTGGGAGTCCTTGCGGGAGTTCCGAAGCCCTAGTCGTCTTCAGGGAATCGGCCCTCGTCGAGGTCCTTCATCAACCTGATCAGACGTCTAGCCGCACCGGCGAGATCGTGTTTCGCCGCAGCCGTGATGACCAGCAGCTTCCGGGACAGCGCCATCCGTACGCCCTCCGGGACTTGCAGTGCACGCACCCGTGTGTGTGCTTCCTTCAGTTGGTCCGCGACTGCCTCGTGGAGCTCGAGTTGGCTGTCACGTTCCATGCACCGATTGTGCCATCTGGGGCGAGTTGTCGCCTCCGCCGGGGGCAACTAACGGAATTCCAGACTCCATCAGCCCCGGGCGTCACTTCAACCCCAGCTTCCAACTCCGCGACCCACAAGCACAGTTGAGGCCCGGAATACAGTTCGGCGCCCCCTGCCACGAATGGCGGGGGGCGCCGAAAGTGAGGCGTGAATCTCAGGCCGAACGGGCTACTGGGCCAAGGCGATGGGGCCAGGAGCGACGGTCAGGCCCGGAGGGTACTCGGCTTGTGGGCCGGGCGGCTTGATTCGTACGCCGCGATGTCGGGCTCGTTCTGGAGCGTGATGCTGATGTCGTCCAGGCCGTTGAGGAGGCGCCAGCGGGCGTTCTCGTCCAACTCGAAGTCGGCGGTGATGCCCTCGGCCCGCACCTGCCTGTCCTGGAGATCAACGGTGATTTCGGCGTTCGGGTCGGCCTCGACCAGCTCCCACAGCCGGTCCACCGTCTGCTGCGGCAGAACCACCGTGAGCAGGCCGTTCTTGAGCGAATTGCCCCGGAAGATGTCCGCGAACCGCGAGGACACAACTGTCTTGAAACCGTAGTTCTGCAGGGCCCAGACGGCGTGCTCACGGGACGAACCGGTGCCGAAGTCGGGTCCGGCGACCAGCACCGAGGCGCCCGCCCGCTCGGGCTTGTTGAGCACGAACTCCGGGTCCTTGCGCCAGGCCTCGAAGAGCCCGTCCTCAAAACCGTCCCTGGTCACCTTCTTGAGCCAGTGAGCAGGGATGATCTGGTCGGTGTCGACGTTGGAGCGGCGCAGCGGGACGGCCCGGCCGGTGTGCGCGGTGAAAGCTTCCATGGTTCTCAGGCCTCCACGAGGGCGGTTGCGGCTGCGTCGGTCAGATCGGCGGGCGATGCCAGATGGCCCAGTACGGCGGTTGCGGCCGCGACCTGCGGCGATACCAGATGGGTACGGCCGCCCTTGCCCTGCCTGCCCTCGAAGTTGCGGTTGGAGGTGGAGGCGGAGCGCTCACCGGGGGCGAGCTGGTCCGGGTTCATGCCCAGGCACATCGAGCAGCCGGCGTGCCGCCATTCGGCGCCGGCGGCCGTGAACACCTTGTCCAGGCCCTCGTCGATCGCCTGCAGCGCCACCCGTACGGAACCCGGTACGACCAGCATCCGCACGCCGTCGGCCACCGACCGGCCCTCGACGACCGCGGCGGCGGCCCGCAGGTCCTCGATGCGGCCGTTGGTGCACGAGCCGACGAAGACGGTGTCCACCTTGATGTCACGCAGCGCCTGGCCTGCGGTCAATCCCATGTACTCCAGCGCTTTTTCGGCGGCATGCCGCTCCGAAGCGTCCTCGTACGAAGCAGGGTCGGGGACGTGTGCGGAGAGCGGCGCGCCCTGGCCGGGGTTGGTGCCCCAGGTGACGAACGGGGCGAGCGAGGCGGCGTCGATGAGGACCTCCGCGTCGAAGACCGCGTCGTCGTCCGTGCGCAGCGTCTTCCAGTACTCCACCGCCGCGTCCCAGTCGGCGCCCTTCGGGGCGTGGTCGCGGCCCCGCAGGTAGTCGAAGGTGGTGGCGTCGGGGGCGATCATGCCGGCGCGGGCACCGGCCTCGATCGACATGTTGCAGATGGTCATGCGCGCTTCCATCGACAGCTTCTCGATGGCCGGACCGCGGTATTCCAGGACGTACCCCTGTCCCCCACCGGTACCGATCTTCGCGATGATCGCCAGGATCAGGTCCTTGGCGGTCACGGTCTCGGGCAGTTCGCCCTCCACCGTGATGGCCATGGTCCTGGGGCGGGCCATCGGCAGCGTCTGGGTGGCCAGCACGTGCTCCACCTGGGACGTTCCGATACCGAAGGCCAGCGCGCCGAACGCGCCGTGCGTGGAGGTGTGCGAGTCGCCGCAGACCACCGTGGTGCCCGGCTGGGTCAGTCCCAGCTGCGGCCCCACCACGTGGACGACGCCCTGCTCGACGTCGCCCAGCGGGTGCAGCCGCACCCCGAAGTCGGCACAGTTCTTGCGCAGCGTCTCCAGCTGGATGCGCGAGACCGGGTCCGCGATGGGCTTGTCGATGTCGAGAGTGGGGGTGTTGTGGTCCTCGGTGGCGATGGTGAGATCGAGGCGCCGTACCGCACGGTTGCCCTTGCGGAGGCCGTCGAAGGCCTGCGGGCTGGTGACCTCGTGCAGCAGGTGAAGGTCGATGAAGAGCAGGTCGGGCTCCCCTTCGGCGCGCCGGACGACATGGTCGTCCCAGACCTTCTCCGCGAGTGTCCTACCCATCGCTTTCCCTCCGGCCGGCGGCTTTGCCGGCTCAACTCGAGACGTCGGTCCACCCCGCCCGAACCCCCGTACGGAGCGGTGACCGCGGGCCGTTGTGCGGCCGCCGGTACAGCGTTGCAAGTTCGTTGGAAAATTGAACTTGCGTTTCACAGAGTGAGACGCGAGTATCGACGCATGGACAACTCTAGCGGCGTCGGCGTTCTCGACAAGGCGGCGCTCGTGCTGAGCGCCCTGGAGTCCGGTCCGGCCACCCTCGCGGGGTTGGTCGCGGCCACCGGACTCGCACGACCCACGGCCCACCGGCTGGCCGTGGCACTGGAACACCACCGATTGGTGGCCAGGGACATGCAGGGCCGTTTCATCCTCGGCCCCCGGCTCTCCGAACTGGCCGCGGCGGCCGGCGAGGACCGCCTGCTGGCCACGGCGGGACCGGTACTGACCCATCTGCGGGACGTGACGGGCGAGAGCGCCCAGCTCTACCGCCGCCAGGGCGACATGCGCATCTGCGTCGCCGCGGCGGAACGCCTGTCCGGACTGCGGGACACGGTCCCGGTGGGCTCCACGCTCACCATGAAGGCCGGCTCCTCGGCGCAGATCCTGATGGCCTGGGAGGAGCCGGAGCGACTGCACCGCGGCCTGCAGGGCGCCCGCTTCACCGCCACCGCCCTCTCCGGCGTACGCCGCAGGGGCTGGGCCCAGTCGATCGGTGAGCGCGAGCCGGGCGTGGCCTCGGTCTCCGCCCCGGTGCGCGGCCCCTCCAACCGGGTCGTCGCCGCCGTCTCGGTCTCCGGGCCGATCGAGCGCCTGACCCGGCACCCGGGCCGGATGCACGCCCAGGCGGTCATCGACGCGGCGGCCCGCCTCTCGGAGGCACTGCGCCGCTCCGGCGGGAGCTGACACCCCGTCAACACCGTCTCGGTGTAAGGCACTTCACCCCGAAGTCCCGAACCCCCGCCGCACTCGCGGGGGTTCGGGGCTCCGACCGTTCAACTGGCCTACCGTGCGCGGGAGTACGGACACACAAGGCACGCGGGAGTACGGACACACAAGGCACGCGGATGTACGGATACACGAAGCGCGCGGATGTACGGATACACGAAGAAGCCCTCCGCATCATCGATGCGGAGGGCTTCTTCTCGCTGTACCCCCGACCGGATTCGAACCGGCGCTACCGCCTTGAGAGGGCGGCGTGCTAGGCCGCTACACAACGGGGGCCTGTTTGCTGCTGATTACTGCGCTGGGCTACCAGGACTCGAACCTAGAATGACGGTACCAGAAACCGTAGTGTTGCCAATTACACCATAGCCCATGGTGGTTGAGACCATTTTGAATTGGTTTCTACCAGTACCCCCGACCGGATTCGAACCGGCGCTACCGCCTTGAGAGGGCGGCGTGCTAGGCCGCTACACAACGGGGGCCCTAGCGATCCTTGCGTCGACACACCCAGGAGCGACCTGAAGGTGTCGGAAAGAAAGGATCTGTACCCCCGACCGGATTCGAACCGGCGCTACCGCCTTGAGAGGGCGGCGTGCTAGGCCGCTACACAACGGGGGCCCTAGCTGAGCTGCATCTGATATGAACTTCAACAGCTCTCGCAAGCTGGGCTACCAGGACTCGAACCTAGAATGACGGTACCAGAAACCGTAGTGTTGCCAATTACACCATAGCCCACCGGAACACAACCCCCTGTGCGAGGGTTTTTGTTCGGCTTGCGCCTCCCGGCCGGACCTTTCGGCCTTCTCGGGCGGCGCAGACAGAACATTACCCGAAGGTGTCCGGGGCTCCAAAACGGGTATTGCCGCGCAGCAGCTCAGGCAGCTGATCGAGTCCCGAGACGCTGATCAGCTCGGGCCGCCCGCCCGCTCCCGAGCGGTCCAGCCAGATACCGGTGAGCCCGGCCTCCACCGCTCCACGTGCGTCGATGTCCGGCTGGTCGCCGATGTACGCCACGTCGCCGGGCGGCAGCCCCAGGGCGTCGCAGGCGGCGTGGAAGGCGGCCGGGGCGGGCTTGGAGACGCCCAGCTCGGCCGCGCACAGCACGACCTCGAAGCGGTCGCGCACGCCCAGGACGCGGAGCTTGCGCTCCTGGTTGCGGATGCTGGAGTTCGAGAGGACCGCGTGCCGGTAGTCGCCGGCCAGGGCGTCCAGGACGGGCACGGCGTCCGGGAAGAGCGCCCAGGCGGCCTCGTAGTGGCTCACGTGCCGGGCGAACCAGTCGTCCGCGACGCGGTCCGCGATCCGGGCGCCGAGGAAGTCCCGGATCCGGTCCCGGCGCTGCTCGTCGAAGGTGGCCTCCCCCGCCGCGAACCGCCCCCAGTGCAGCTCGGTCAGCTCCTGCCAGCGGCCGAGGGCCTGCTCGGCGGTGTCGTACCCGTCGGGCAGGCCCTCGGCCTCGAAGTGGCGGCTCATGCCGGTGCGGTCGGCGGTGGTGTAGTCGAAGATCGTGTCGTCGATGTCCCAGAGGACCGCGCGGATGGGCATGGGGCCAGGCTAGACCTCGTTCCCGCCGTGCGGGGCGGCTCCGGCACAACGACGCGAGGAGGGGCGGCAACCGGACCGGTTGCCGACCCTCCTCGTCACTGCCGGTAACCCTTATGCGGCGAGCTTCGCGAGGGTGGCGTCGATGCGGGACAGGGTCTTGTCCTTGCCCAGGATCTCGAGGGACTCGAACAGGGGCAGGCCGACCGTGCGTCCTGTGACGGCGACACGGACCGGGGCCTGGGCCTTGCCGAGCTTGAGGCCGTGGGCCTCGCCGGCAGTGAGGACCGCGTTCTTGAGGGACTCGGGGTCCGACCAGTCGGCGGCTTCGAGGTGGGCGCGGGCCGTGGTCAGGAGGGCGGCGGGGTCGCCCTTGCCCATGGCCTTGGTCCAGGAGGCCTCGTCCTCGACCGGCTCCTTGCGGAACAGGAAGTCGACGTTGGCCGTGATGTCGGAGAGGACCGTGACGCGGGTCTGGGCGTGCGGCGCGATGGCCTCCCAGGCGGTGCGGTCGAAGTCCTCGGGGGCCCAGTTGGCGTGCGGGGCGCTCAGCCACGGCTCGCAGGCCTCGGCGAAGGCCTTGGGGTCCAGGAGGCGGATGTGGTCCGCGTTGATGGACTCGGCCTTCTTGAGGTCGAAGCGGGCCGGGTTGGCGTTGACGTCGGCGACGTCGAACTTCTCGATCAGCTCGGGGATCGTGAAGATGTCCTGGTCGGCGGAGAAGGACCAGCCCAGGAGGGAGAGGTAGTTGAGGAGGCCCTCGGGGAGGAAGCCGCGCTCGCGGTAGACGTTGAGGGACGCCTGCGGGTCGCGCTTGGAGAGCTTCTTGTTGCCCTCGCCCATGACGTAGGGGAGGTGGCCGAAGGCGGGGATCGAGGAGGCGACGCCCAGGTCGATCAGTGCGCGGTAGAGAGCGATCTGGCGGGGGGTGGAGGAGAGCAGGTCCTCGCCGCGCAGGACGTGGGTGATCTCCATCAGCGCGTCGTCGACCGGGTTGACCAGGGTGTACAGCGGGGCGCCGTTGGCGCGCACGATGCCGTAGTCCGGGACGTTCTCGCTCTGGACGGTGATCTCGCCGCGGACCAGGTCCGTGAAGGTGATCGCCTCGTCGGGCATCCGGAAGCGGACGATGGCCGGGCGGCCCTCGGCCTCGTAACCCTGCTTCTGCTCATCCGTGAGGTCGCGGCAGTGGCCGTCGTAGCCGGACGGCTTGCCGGCGGCGCGGGCGGCGTCGCGGCGCGCGTCCAGCTCCTCGGTGGTGCAGTAGCAGTGGTAGGCATGGCCGGCCGCGAGCAGCTTCTCGGCGACGTCCTTGTAGAGGTCCATGCGCTCGGACTGGCGGTACGGGGCGTGCGGGCCGCCGACCTCCGGGCCCTCGTCCCAGTCGAGGCCGAGCCAGCGCAGGGAGTCGAGGAGCTGCTGGTAGGACTCCTCCGAGTCCCGCGCGGCGTCGGTGTCCTCGATGCGGAAGACCATGGTGCCGCCGGTGTGCCGGGCGTAGGCCCAGTTGAACAGGGCGGTGCGGACCAGGCCCACGTGCGGGTTGCCCGTCGGGGAGGGGCAGAACCGCACGCGGACGGGGGACGAGGGGGTGTTAGCCACGCTTGATCACCTTGTTGGTGAGAGTGCCGATGCCTTCGATGGTGACGGCGACCTCGTCGCCGACGTTCAGGGGTCCGACACCGGCGGGGGTGCCGGTGAGGATGACGTCGCCCGGGAGCAGCGTCATCGCTTCGGAGATGTGCGCGACCAGGTCGGCGACCGAGCGGACCATGTCACTGGTACGGCCGAGCTGGCGCTGTTCGCCGTTGACCGTGCACTGGATGGTGAGGTCGGCGGGGTCCACCTCGGTCTCGACCCAGGGGCCGAGCGGGCAGGAGGTGTCGAAGCCCTTGGCGCGGGCCCACTGCTTCTCGCGCTGCTGGACGTCGCGGGCGGTGACGTCGTTGGCGCAGGTGTAGCCGAAGACCACGTCCTTGACGCGCGACGGCGGCACTTCGCGGCACATGCGGCCGATGACCACGGCGAGTTCCGCCTCGTGGTGCAGCTCGGAGGAGAAGGAGGGGTACGCGATCGAGTCGCCCGGGCCGATGACGGAGGTGGACGGCTTGAAGAAGGCGACCGGGACCTCGGGGACCTCGTTGCCGAGCTCCGCCGCGTGCTCCGCGTAGTTGCGGCCGATGGCCACGACCTTGCTGGGGAGCACGGGCGGCAGGAGCCGCACCTTGTTCAGCGGGACCTTGACGCCGGAGAGTTCGAAGTCGGCGTACGGAATGCCCTTGATGATGTCGAGGACGAGGTCACCGGAGTCAACGGTTCCTTCGCCCTCGACCGCGCCGAAGGCGACATTGCCGTCGATGGAGAATCTGGCGATGCGCACGGGATGCCTGCGCCCCTTAACTGAGCTGGCTGGAGTCTGACGCTCCAGGCTAACGCGGGCGGGGGGTGCGGCAGCTCGGCGCCGGTGCGGGCGGGTGCGCCCGCACCGGCCCGCGGCTTCGCGCCGGGGCGGTTACGCGGCGACCGCTTCGGCCTGCTCCGGGGCGACCATCAGGATGGTGCGGCGGGTGTTGGCGGTGACGGTGGGCAGCTCCTGCGCGTACTCCACGAGGGCGGCCGGCTTGGGGGTGCCGGAGGCGTCCAGGTGGGCGAGGGTGGTGCGCTGCGGGTTGGCCAGGTTGCGGATCGCCGGGGCCGTCTTCTTCGCCGTCTTCGTGGTCTGCATGTGAGTGCTCGCGCCTTGTCGTGGGGGCGCCGGGCGGGCGCCGGTGGTCGGATTCGCAATCCCTGTAAAGCGTCAGGCTAAACATCCGCTTCCCGGCCAAAGCCGGGAATGTGCCGGGATCTTCGTGTGAGTTTGCTCACGAGTTGTCGGGCAAATGCGGCATTTCGGTCTGATGATCTTGTGGGCAGAAACGGACATTGCATGCCTGAAGGATTCATTCCGCTCCTGATCCCCTCACCTGGGGCACCCCCCACCCGTAAGCGACTCGTCCTTGAATGCCCGTTTAGTACGGGAAAGATTCTACGGCTGGTGACTCCCTCGACACAAAGCGTCACTCCCATCGCACCGCGTCCCACGGGCCTTGTTGGAGATCCTGCACTGTGCTGGAATTCCCCGGACCGCGGTCACTCACGACCACCCCATGGGGATGATCCGGTACCCCAAGACTCGACACCGTTCGGCCGCTCTGCGGTGGGACGCCTGGTCCAGAGGTTGCGACGCTAGTGCAGGGACGTTTCAAGAGGGATGGCAGCGCTGCGGCGGAGCAGGAGCCGCGCGGCGGGACCGACCGTGGCTCAGCGCCCCAGCCTCAGCACGCCCAGAACCAGGGACCGGCGCAGTCCGGCGCACCCGGCAGGCCCGGACCGGCCGGCGGCGCGGGGGGCCCCGGCAACGCGTTCGGCGGCGGCGGCGCCTTCGGCGCGGGCAGCGGCAACGGCGGCGGCCCGCAGGGCCCGGCAGGTGCCGGCAAGCCCGCGGCCAAGGCGGTCAAGACCCCGAAGCCGATCAGCGCGGGCACCCGAATATCCCTGCGCAACTGGAGCATCAGCACCCGACTGGTGTCGCTGCTGGCCCTTCCCGTGGTCGCGGCGACCGCGCTCGGCGGACTGCGTATCAACGAGTCCCTCAGCGACATGCAGCAGCTGGAACACATGCAGCTGCTGACCAACATGACCCGCCAGGCGACCGAGCTCGCCGCCGCCCTGCAGAACGAGCGCGACAAGACGGCGGGCCCGCTCGCCAACGGCGCCGCCCCCACCGACTCCCGCGTCAAGGCCGAGACGGACAAGACCGACCGCGTCCAGGCCGCGTTCCTGCGCGAGACCGGCGGCGTGGAGCTCGGCGACGAGTCCGACCAGGCCCTGGAGAACATCCGGGGCAGCCTGACCGACATCGCGGCCGGTCTCAACGAGCTGACGAAGATCCGTAACGCGGCGTACACGAACCAGACCGCGGCCGGCCACTCGCAGACCGTCAGCGCCTACGGCTCGCTGATCACCTCGCTGCTCAACCTCTCCCAGGACATGGCCCAGGCCACCTCCAGCCCGGAGATGATCCAGCGCACCCGTGCCCTGGCAGCGTTCTCCTCCGCCAAGGAGTACGCGTCGATCCAGCGCGCCGTCATCGCCGCCTCGCTGCCCGACAGCCCCGAGAACAAGAACCCGAAGACCTCTCTCCGCGAGAGCGACCGGCTGTTCGCCAGGGCGGCGAAGGGCAACGAGGACAAGGCGCTCGCCACCTTCCAGCGCATCTACGGCCCCGCCGCCCAGGAGCTGCTGGAGGTCCTGAGGGACGGCAACCCGGACTCCAAGCGCGCGACCGAGTACGCGGACAAGGTCCTGGACAACGCGGAGGGCATCAACCAGGTGCCCAAGCGGTCCTACATGGACTGGAGCGACCAGGCGAGCAACGAGATCGAAGCGATGAAGCGCATCGAGGCGACGCTGCTCAGCGAGATGGACCAGAAGGCCCGTGAGCTCAAGACCGACTCCGAGCGCTCGACGGTCATCTCCGGTGCGGTCATCCTCCTGGTGCTCGGCGTCTCGCTGGTCGGCGCCTTCGTGGTGGCCCGCTCCATGATCCGCTCGCTGCGCCGCCTGGAGGACACCGCGACCAGGGTCGCCCAGGACCGGCTGCCCGAGCTCGTCAAGCAGCTCTCCGAGTCCGACCCGCAGGACGTCGACACCTCCGTCGAGTCGGTCGGTGTGCACAGCCGGGACGAGATCGGCCGTGTGGCCTCCGCGTTCGACGACGTGCACCGCGAGGCGGTACGGCTCGCCGCCGAGCAGGCGCTGCTGCGAGGCAACGTCAACGCGATGTTCACCAACCTCTCGCGCCGCTCCCAGGGCCTCATCCAGCGTCAGCTCTCGCTCATCTCCGAGCTGGAGGCCCGCGAGGCCGACCCGGACCAGCTGTCCTCGCTCTTCAAGCTCGACCACCTCGCGACCCGTATGCGCCGGAACGGCGAGAACCTCCTCGTCCTCGCCGGTGAGGAGCCGGGCCGCCGCTGGACCCGCCCGGTCCCGCTGGTCGACGTGCTCCGTGCCGCCGCCTCCGAGGTGGAGCAGTACGAGCGCATCGAACTCTCCTCCGTGCCCTCGACCGAGGTCGCGGGCCGCGTGGTCAACGACCTCGTGCACCTGCTCGCCGAGCTGCTGGAGAACGCCACCTCGTTCTCCTCGCCGCAGACCAAGGTGCGCGTCACCGGTCACGCGCTGCCCGACGGCCGGGTCCTCGTGGAGATCCACGACACCGGCATCGGCCTGTCCCCCGAGGACCTGTCCGCGATCAACGAGCGGCTCGCCGCTCCCCCGACCGTGGACGTCTCGGTGTCCCGCCGGATGGGTCTGTTCGTGGTCGGCCGGCTGTCCCTGCGACACGGCATCCGCATCCAGCTCCGCCCCTCCGACTCCGGTGGTACGACCGCACTGGTCATGCTCCCCGTCGACGTCGCACAGGGCGGCAAGAAGATTCCCGGCAAGCCCGGCGGGCCCGGCGCCCAGGCCGGCGCCCCGCAGATGTCCTCGGGCCCCGGCGCGCGTCCCGGTCTGCCCGCGGGTCCCGGTGCGGGCGGCGGCCCCGGCAGCCGTCCCGGCGCCCCCCAGGGCGGCCCCGGGCTGCTCGGCGGCGACGGGCCGCGCCGTGAGGTCGGCGCGGGTTCCGGCCCGCGTGCCGCACTCCCCGGCCGCACCCCCGGCGCCGGTCTCGGCAACGCGGCTCCGCCCGCCCCCGCCAAGCGCGGCGGTCTCGCCGGCGCCTTCGGCGGTGCCCGCGGCGGCCGTGAGGACGTCCAGCAGAGCAACGCCTCGCAGGGCAACGCGCCCGCTCCGCTGCCCAGGTCCGGCGGCCCTCGCGCCGAGCTGCCCGGTGGCGGCCCGGCGGGCGGGCAGCGCCCCGAGCCGCAGGCCGCGAGCTGGGGTGCCCGGCAGAACCCGGACGCGCCGCGCGGCCACGAGGAGGCGGAGGACCGTCAGGGCCCCGGCGCCACGGCCGAGTTCGAGCGCCCCGACTTCCAGGCGCCGCCGCCCGGTTCCGCCTCGGCGACGGGCCAGTTCGAGCGGCCCGACGTACGGCAGAACCCCGCCTCCACCGGTCAGTTCGAGCGGCCCGACGTGCGCCAGGACCCGGCCGCGACCGGCCAGTTCCCGCAGGCGCCGCAGGGCTTCCAGGACCCGGCGGCGACGGGGCAGTTCCCACAGGCCGACACCCGTGCTTTCCAGGACCCGGCGGCCACCGGCCAGTTCGAGCGCCCGGATGTGCGCGGCTCCCAGGGGCCCGGCAGCACGGGTCAGTTCCCGCAGGCGGGCCGCCCCGCGCAGGACCCCTCGGCGACCGGCCAGTTCGCGCGGCCCGACTTCGAGGCGGCCACCGGCCAGTTCTCGCGCGGGGATGCCCGGGAGGCGCAGAACAGCACCACCGGGCAGCACCGGGTGGACCCGTACGACACGGGCCAGCACCAGGTGGACCCGTACCGTACGGGTCAGCACCAGGCCGGCCCGTACGACACCGGCCAGCACCGGACGGGCCAGTCCCAGGGCGGTCGGCCGAACGGCCCCTTCGAGCAGGAGCGTCAGCAGGGCGCGTACCAGGGCGGGCAGTACGAGAGAGGTCAGTACGAGCGTCCCGGGACCGGTGCCACTCCGGCGCCGCCCGCCGGGCTGCCGGAGGCACCGCGTCCGCGCGGTCCTGAAGGCGGCCGGGGCGGCAACGACTTCGGTGCGCCGCGCCCGGTGGCGAGCCTGCCCTCGCAGCCCTCGCCGCAGCAGGCCCCGCAGCGCCCGGTCCGTCCCGCGCAGCAGCCGCAGCACCAGCAGGACCGTCAGCCGCAGCAGCACGCCGATTCGCTGCCGCCGGCCGCCGGTCCCGGGGACGGCCGTACGCCGCTCTTCGACACGCTGGAGTCGAACTGGTTCCACGGCGAGCAGCCGGGCGACCAGCAGGGCCGGCCGCAGTCCGCTCCCGCCGTGCCGCAGCAGCCGTCGGCCTCCGCTCCCGAGCGGGAGGCCGAGGTGAACTGGCGGCCCTCGCCGAACGACGACCTCGTCCGGCAGGCCGAGCGGGTCCGCAAGCCCGCCGCCGGCGGTATCACCACCTCAGGACTTCCGCGCCGTGTACCGAAGGCCAACCTGGTCCCGGGCACCGCGCAGGAACAGAACCACCAGACAGGTCCGCAGGTCTCCCGTGCGCCCGATGACGTGCGCGGCCGGCTGACCAATCTTCGTCGGGGTATTCAGCAGGGCCGCCAGGCCGGAAGCAATGGCACCACTGGCACGTTCCGCGCTGTCGACCCCACTCACCAGCAGGAGCGTTAGTTGAGTCCGATGAGCCAGGCGGCCCAGAATCTGAACTGGTTGATCACCAACTTCGTGGACAACACCCCCGGGGTGTCCCACACAGTGGTGGTCTCCGCCGACGGACTCCTTCTGGCCATGTCCGAAGGTTTCCCCCGTGACCGTGCCGACCAGCTGGCGGCGGTGGCCTCCGGGCTCACCTCGCTGACGGCGGGAGCCTCCCGGATCTTCGAGGGGGGCCCGGTCGCCCAGACCGTGGTGGAGATGGAGCGCGGCTTCCTCTTCCTCATGTCGATCTCGGACGGGTCCTCGCTCGCGGTGCTCGCGCACCCCGACGCGGACATCGGCCTGGTGGGCTACGAAATGGCACTGCTGGTCGACCGTGCGGGCACCGTCCTCACCCCGGACCTCCGCGCGGAACTCCAGGGCAGCCTGCTCCACTAGGCCGCCGCACCACCCCTCGCACCCCCGCTCCACACCGTCCGGCCGCAACCGAATCCCCCCACCGGCCCAGTCAGACGGCACGCCGACACCCTGCTGTCATGCCCGGAGGACCCATGACCCCGCCCCCTGCCTCTCACGATTCGTACGGCGGCGCCCATACCGACGCCCCGTACGACGCCTACGAGGGCGATCAGCCGCTGGTACGTCCTTACGCCATGACCGGCGGCCGTACCAGGCCGCGCTACCAGCTCGCCATCGAGGCGCTGGTCAGCACCACGGCCGACCCCGCGCACCTGTCCACGCTGCTCCCCGAGCACCAGCGGATCTGCCACCTGTGCCGCGAGGTCAAGTCGGTGGCCGAGGTCTCGGCGCTGCTGGCGATGCCGCTGGGTGTCGCCCGGATCCTCGTCGCCGACCTGGCGGAAGCCGGTATGGTCGCCATCCACCAGCCGGGCGAGGGCGCGGACGCCGACGGAACGCCGGCCGTCACGCTGCTGGAAAGGGTGCTCAGTGGACTTCGGAAGCTCTGACGGGGCGACGGGCGCGGCCCGTTCCACCACGTCCGCGAAGATCGTGGTGGCGGGCGGCTTCGGCGTCGGCAAGACCACGTTCGTGGGCGCGGTCTCCGAGATCAACCCGCTGCGCACGGAGGCCGTGATGACCTCCGCGTCGGCGGGGATCGACGACCTCACCCACACCGGGGGCAAGACCACCACCACGGTGGCGATGGACTTCGGCCGCATCACGCTGGACCAGGACCTGATCCTGTACCTCTTCGGTACGCCGGGTCAGGACCGCTTCTGGTTCATGTGGGACGACCTGGTGCGCGGTGCGATCGGGGCTGTCGTGCTCGTGGACACCCGCCGCCTCGCCGACTGCTTCCCCGCGGTCGACTACTTCGAGAACAGCGGCCTGCCGTTCGTCATCGCCCTCAACGGCTTTGACGGACACCAGCCGTACACACCGGAGGAGGTCCGCGAGGCCCTCCAGATCGGTCCGGACACCCCGATCATCACCACCGACGCCCGCCACCGCGCGGACGCCAAGAGCGGTCTGATCACGCTGGTCGAGCACGCGCTGATGGCACGCCTCAAGTAGCGGGATCGACCGGTACACAAGTAGCGCTTCGCATACGGCAGTTGTCGTAGGCAAACAGGGACTGCCTGTGGCGTCCGCCACTCCGGGCCCCGTTGTTCATAACGTTTCGAATGAGAATTGCAGGAGCAAGGCAACCCGGCGCATTCGCTTGGTCTCACTGTGCTCACACGAGCCCCGCCTTTTGGCGGGGCTCGTTCTTTATGCCCGTTTTATCTGAGGGATGGGCCACTGGGGAGGCGGTGTTCCGGCTGTTTGGCCCATACCCTTCGGCCGTGCTGGAATTCGGCGAAACTCCTGAGTAAGTACCGCCCTGAACGAAAAAACGGCACAGCGTAGGTGCCGACGCCGAGAGGTTGTTGGTCGAGTGAGGCGAAGCAAGAACGGCTCCGCGGAGCAGCAGACGAGGGGCAACTTCACCCCGCCGTCGCGCACTGCGGCGCCGCCTGCCGCTGAGGCGTCCGCCGCCCCCGCGCGGGGCGGCAGTTCCAGCCGGATGGCTCCCCGCAACTGGCGGGTGGCCACCCGGCTGAACGCGATTCTCCTCATACCCGTCCTGGTGGCCCTCGTCATGGGCGGCTTCCAGGTCAACGGCTCCATCAACACGTGGCGGCAGGCGCAGGACGCGGAGAAGACCGCGCTCATCGTGCGCGCCGCCGGCGAGTACGGGCACGCGCTGCTCAACGAGCGCGACCTCACGGCCGAGCCGCTGCTCAGCAACAAGCGCAACAGCCCGGTCATCGCGAAGGCCTACGCCGAGACCGACGCGGCCGCGAAGAAGTTCGCGGAAGTGGCCACGGACCTGCCGAGCGAGGGCCTCGAACGCCGCCTGAAGAAGTTCCGCGAAGAAGAGCCGAAGCTGGCGTCGATCCGCAAGACCGCGTTCACCGCGCAGGTCGAGACGGCGGTGAAGAACGACCAGAAGGGCCTCGGCCCGGTGGCCACCGAAGAGGGCTACGTCCTCGTGCAGCACTCCCTGATGGAGTTCGCCAACGAGCTGAGCCTGAACACCGGCAACGTCACCAGCTACGGCAGGTCCGTCTACGCCATCCAGCTCTCCAAGGCCGCGGGATCCCTCCAGCGCTCCATCGGCACGCACCTGCTGGTGCGGCCGAACGGTGAGGCGGACACCAAGCGGGCCCAGACCGTCGCCTTCACGTCGTACAACTACCTGGAGCGGATCGCACTCCTGGAGTTCGTGTCCGGCAGCACGCCCGAGGACGAGCAGCTCCTGCGGGACGTCATGGCGGGCAAGACCAAGGAGGGCGAGGAGAAGCTCGCCGCCGCCAGGGCACAGGCCACCGCCGCGGGCAAGGACGTCCCCTCCACGCCGCGTGGCGCCGACGGCTCCCTGCTGACCGGCATGGCCGAGGCGATCGGCTCGGGCAGGTCCCCGCAGCAGCTGGCCCGGCAGGGCATCGTTCCGGCGACCTGGATGGCGGCCTCCACCGCCAAGTTCGACGGCTACACCGAGGTCGAGGGCAAGCTGGTCACCAAGGCGGTGGACGAGGCCGCCCGGATCTCCGCGGACGCCCGCAACGACGCCATCATCAACGGTGCCGTCGTCGTGATCGCGCTGCTGGCCGCCTTCATCCTGGCCGGGATGATCGCCCGCCAGATGAGCCGCTCGATGAAGCGCCTGCGCACCGCCGCCTTCTCCATCGCCGAGCAGCGGCTGCCGATGCTCGTCGACCAGCTCTCCCGTACCGACCCCGGCCGGGTCGACACCCGGGTGGAACCCATCCCGATCACCTCGCACGACGAGATCGGGGAAGTGGCCCGCGCCTTCGACCAGGTGCACCGCGAGGCGGTCCGGCTCGCTGCCGAGCAGGCCATGCTCCGGGGCAACGTCAACGCGATCTTCACCAACCTCTCGCGCCGCAGCCAGTCTCTGATCGAGGGCCAGCTGACCCTGATCACCGACCTGGAGAACAACGAGGCCGACCCCGACCAGCTGGAGAACCTCTTCAAGCTGGACCACCTCGCGACCCGGATGCGCCGCAACGGCGAGAACCTCCTGGTCCTCGCCGGCGAGGAGCCCGGCCGCCGCTGGAACCAGCCGGTCCCGCTGGTCGACGTGCTGCGCGCCGCCTCCTCCGAGGTGGAGAACTACGAGCGCATCGAGCTGACCGGGGTGCCTGAGTCGGAGATCCACGGCCAGGCCGTGACCGACCTCGTGCACCTGCTCGCCGAGCTGCTGGAGAACGCCACCACGTTCTCCTCCCCGCAGACCAAGGTCCGCGTCGCCGCGACCCGGCTGCCCGACGGCCGTGTGATGGTCGAGATCCACGACAAGGGCATCGGCCTCACCGCCGAGGACTTCGCGGACATCAACCACAAGCTGGCCAACCCGCCGACGGTGGACGCCGCGGTCTCCCAGCGCATGGGCCTGTTCGTGGTCGGCCGCCTCGCCGACCGGCACGGCATCCGCGTCCAGCTGCGTCCCTCCGGTGAGCAGGCCGGTACGACGTCGCTGGTCATGCTGCCGGACGCGATCACGCACGGTGGCGGCGGCGAGGACGTCCAGGGCGACTTCACCGTCTCCTCGATCATGGGCGACCAGCAGACCGCGCCGGAGCAGCCGTCCTTCGAGTCCGCCCCGATGCGGACCGCGGCCGAACTCGGCTTCGACGATTCGCAGTACGAGGGCGGCCAGACCCGGATGCCCCTCGATCCGGTGAACCGCTCGCGGCTCCGCGAGGAGCGCAGGGCCGCCCTGGAGGGCCGCAGCCCGCAGGACGACGAGCGGCCGCTGTTCCGCGACGAGGTGACGGGCGACCCGCAGGCCGGCTACCAGGAGCAGGGCTTCCAGGACCCCGCGTACCCGGCCGCCCAGGAGGGCCGGCCGTACCAGGAGCAGCCGTACCAGGAAGCCGGCTACCCGGAGCAGCAGTACCAGGACCCCGCTTCCCCGGACGTGTCGTACGACCACAACGGCTACCCGACGGCGCAGTTGCCGCCGGTCACCGATGCGCCGCAGACGAACGGCTTCGACGGCTTCGGCCCCCGGGACTCCTTCGGGTCGACCGAGCGCTTCGCGCAGGAGCCCCGCCAGGGCGCGCAGACCCCGCCGCAGCAGTCCTATCCGGAACCCCAGTACCAGGACCCGCAGTCGACCCAGCAGGGCTTCGGCGAGAACTACGGCGCCCAGTCCCAGCAGGGCGACTGGCAGGACCAGAACGGCTTCCAGGGCTCGTACGGGAATGCGTACGAGACCGAAACGGAATCATCCCGTTCCCCCCAGGAACCTCCTGCGGACGGCTCGGAGCGCATAGGCTTCGACCGACTCGAACCCCACTCCCCCGCACCGGGCGCCGGTCACGACCTGACCAACGCGGGGCTGCCGCGCCGCGGCAGCCAGTCGGGCCCGGAGAGCATGCTCAGCCGGCACAGCAAGACGTCGGGCCGCGCCGAGCAGCAGGAGCAGGCACCGCAGGCACCGGCTCCCCGGGCGCAGGGCTCCGGCACCCCGCAGGGCCGGCTCCCGCAGCGGCCTGCCGCGGGGCAGGGCGGGGCGGCACAGGACGGCGCGGCGCAGGACGGTGCTCCGGGCGGTGCTCCGCAGGGGCGCGAAGGGGACAGCGACTGGCGCACGTCCAATGACGAGCGCTGGCAGCGTGCCGAGAAGCTCAAGGACCCGAAGGCGGGCGGGGTCACCCCCTCCGGCCTCCCGAAGCGGGTGCCCAAGGCCAACCTGGTCGAGGGCGCCGCGGAGCAGACCCCGCAGGGCGGCCCGCAGGTCTCACGTGCGCCGGAGGACGTCCGGGGCAGGCTCAGCAACCTGAGGCGCGGTGTCCAGCAGGGACGCAACGCGGGAACAGACCAGAACCAAGCGGCCACTTACGATCAGCACAGTGGACCGGGTAGTACCTACAACCAGGAGCGTTAGTGTGAGCCCGATGAGCCAGGCGGCGCAGAATCTGAACTGGTTGATCACCAACTTCGTGGACAACACCCCCGGTGTTTCCCACACGGTGGTGGTCTCCGCCGACGGACTCCTGCTGGCGATGTCCGAGGGATTCCCCCGTGACCGTGCCGATCAGCTGGCGGCCGTCGCCTCCGGTTTGACGTCACTGACGGCCGGCGCCTCTCGGATCTTCGAGGGCGGCGCCGTCAACCAGACCGTGGTGGAGATGGAGCGAGGATTCCTTTTCATCATGTCCATCTCCGACGGATCCTCGCTCGCGGTGCTCGCGCACCCCGACGCGGACATCGGCCTCGTAGGCTACGAGATGGCACTTCTCGTGGACCGTGCGGGCACCGTCCTCACCCCGGACCTCCGGGCAGAGCTTCAGGGAAGTCTGCTCAACTAACCGAAGAGTCGAACAAGCAGACACAAGTGTTCTCAACTAGCAGACACCCCGTGCGTATGGACGTCCCCGGGCTTTAGGGTTCGGGGATGTGGCTCCACAGTGCATGGTGCCCGCAGTGCAGTCGGAGGAGGAGAACGTGGCAACGCCCCCAAACGGTTCGTCGGCCGACTGGCCCTACGGCCGCGGTCCGGTCCAGGGTCAGGGTGGTCAGCAGGGCGGTCCCGGCGACCCCTCGCAGAACCGGTTCAACTTCCCCTCCACGCCCAGCCGTTCACCGTACGAGCAGCGCCCCTACCAGCAGCCGCCGCAGGCCCCCCGCCATGCGCAGCAGCCCAACGCCCAGCCGGCGGCGCCGCGTACGCAGGGCAGCAGGGGCCGGATGTCCGGTTCGTCCTCGTCCGCTCCTATCGGCGCACACAACCCTCTGGTGCGTCCGTACGCGATGACGGGCGGCCGGACCAGGCCCCGCTATCAGCTCGCCATCGAGGCGCTGGTGCACACCACGGCGGAACCCGCCCGGCTGCAAGGGCAGTTGCCCGAGCACCAGCGGATCTGCCAGCTGTGCCGCGAGATCAAGTCGGTCGCCGAGATCTCGGCACTTCTCTCCATCCCCCTCGGCGTTGCCCGAATCCTCGTCGCCGACCTGGCAGAGGCCGGACTCGTCGCCATTCACCAGCCCGGCGGCGACGAAGCCGCGGGCGGTCAGCCAGATGTGACACTGCTCGAAAGGGTGCTCAGTGGACTTCGCAAGCTCTAGCAGCGGAGCAGCCCGCTCCACAACCTCCGCGAAGATCGTGGTGGCGGGCGGCTTCGGCGTCGGCAAGACGACGTTCGTCGGAGCCGTGTCGGAGATCAACCCGCTGCGCACCGAGGCCGTGATGACCTCCGCCTCGGCCGGGATCGACGACCTCACCCACACCGGGGACAAGACGACGACCACCGTCGCCATGGACTTCGGCCGCATCACCCTGGACCAGGACCTGATCCTGTACCTCTTCGGTACGCCGGGCCAGGACCGCTTCTGGTTCATGTGGGACGACCTGGTGCGCGGTGCGATCGGGGCTGTCGTGCTCGTGGACACCCGCCGCCTCGCCGACTGCTTCCCCGCGGTCGACTACTTCGAGAACAGCGGCCTGCCCTTCGTCATCGCCCTCAACGGCTTCGACGGACACCAGCCGTACAACCCGGAAGAGGTCCGCGAGGCCCTCCAGATCGGTCCGGACACCCCGATCATCACCACCGACGCCCGCCACCGCGCGGACGCCAAGAGTGCGCTGATCACGCTGGTCGAGCACGCGCTGATGGCGCGGCTGCGGTAACACGTCCGTACAGGGTGCGCGAAAGGGCCCGTCCTGCTGAGGAATCCTCAGCAGGACGGGCCCTTCGCGTGGGCCACGGGCCGGTGACTCTCATGCGGGAGCCTCGTGGCTGATCGCGCAGTGCCCCGCGCCCCTGGAGGGCGCCCCCCTTGAAGGGCGCCTCCTGCAAGGGCTTGGGTCAGCCCTGCCAGCTGTGCGGGGCGCGGAAGCCGGGGGTGCGCTCCAGGCGACGCCAGCCGGCGGCCGTGCGGCCGTGCGGGGCGGCGACCTCGGCGGGCCGGGCGGCGGCCCTGGCCAGCAGGATCGCGGTGATCGCGGCCAGCTCCTCGGGGGCGGCCTCGCCCTTCTCCACGCGCAGCAGGTTCTTCGTATCGGCGGGGATGCTCATCAGTTCGTCGTCTCCGTCACGTCGTCTTCGGCACGAGGGATTCCTCGGCGGAATCCGTCGGGTGGTTACTGGGGCGGGTTGCCGTGCTTGCGCGACGGCAGGTCCGCGTGCTTGTTGCGCAGCATCGCCAGCGAGGCGATGAGCACCGAACGGGTCTCCGCGGGGTCGATCACGTCGTCGACCAGACCGCGCTCGGCCGCGTAGTAGGGGTGCATCAGCTCGGCCTTGTACTCCTTGACCATGCGGGAGCGCATGGCCTCCGGGTCCTGGGCCTCGGCGATCTGCCTGCGGAAGATCACGTTGGCCGCGCCCTCGGCACCCATCACCGCGATCTCGTTGGTGGGCCAGGCGTAGGTGAGGTCCGCACCGATGGACTGCGAGTCCATCACGATGTACGCACCGCCGTACGCCTTCCGCAGGATCAGCGAGATGCGCGGCACCGTGGCGTTGCAGTACGCGTAGAGCAGCTTGGCGCCGTGCCGGATGATCCCGCCGTGCTCCTGGTCGACACCCGGCAGGAAGCCCGGGACGTCGAGCAGCGTCACGATGGGAATATTGAAAGCATCGCACATCTGGACGAACCGGGCAGCCTTTTCGCTGGCCTCGATGTCCAGGACGCCCGCGAGCGACTGCGGCTGGTTGGCGACGATGCCGACGACCTGGCCGTCCAGGCGGGCCAGCGCGCACAGGATGTTGGTGGCCCAGCGCTCGTGGATCTCCAGGTGGTCGCCGTCGTCGACGAGTTCCTCGATGACCTTGCGCATGTCGTACGGGCGGTTGCCGTCGGCCGGGACCAGATCGAGCAGGACCTCGCCGCGGCGGTCGGCCGGGTCCTCGGAGGCAACGGTCGGCGGGTTCTCGCGGTTGTTGGAGGGCAGCATCGAGATCAGGTACCTGACCTCGGCGATACAGGTCTCCTCGTCGTCGTACGCGAAGTGCGCGACGCCCGACGTCTCGGCGTGCACGTCCGCGCCGCCCAGACCGTTCTGGGTGATCTCCTCGCCGGTCACCGCGCGGACGACGTCCGGTCCCGTGATGAACATCTGCGAGGTCTCGCGGACCATGAACACGAAGTCGGTCAGGGCCGGGCTGTAGGCCGCGCCGCCCGCGCACGGGCCGAGCATCACGCTGATCTGCGGGATGACACCGGAGGCGCGGGTGTTGCGCTGGAAGATGCCGCCGTAGCCGGCCAGCGCCGAGACGCCTTCCTGGATACGGGCGCCGGCGCCGTCGTTCAGCGAGACCAGCGGGGCGCCGACCGAGATGGCCATGTCCATGATCTTGTGGATCTTCGTGGCGTGGGCCTCGCCCAGCGCGCCGCCGAAGATCCGGAAGTCATGGGCGTACACGAAGACCGTGCGGCCCTCAACGGTGCCCCAGCCGGTGATGACGCCGTCGGTGTAGGGCTTCTTGTTCTCCAGGCCGAAACCGGTCGCCCGGTGCCGGCGCAGCTGCTCGACCTCCTGGAACGAGTCCGGGTCGAGCAGCAGCCCGATGCGCTCGCGGGCGGTCAGCTTGCCCTTCGCGTGCTGCGCCTCGGTCGCGCGCTCGCTCGGCCCGCGCACGGCCTGCTCGCGCAGTGCGTGCAGCTCGGCCACCCGGCCACGTGCGTCGGTCTGCTCACCCGGGGTCTCGTCCACAACGGTCATGTACCGACCCTACGAACATCGACAAGAAAACGGTCCGTCGACTCTGCACAGTCTCCGGGCCCATCTCCTGTGAGGGCCGGACAGAACCAGGGCGCACGAAGGGGACAACCGCAGGTCCTGGGCACCGCGCTTTGTAAAGGTCGCACAAAGCCGCCGGGTGTGGCGTGCTGCACACCCCGGCGCGGGACCGGGGTGTGCGGTGTGCCCGCGCGCGGACGGACGGTCGCGCGGGGCCGGCGTGCGTGCGGGCCCGGCCGATCGACGCTGCCGCGCACGCGGGCGGGTCGGCCGCCGGCCGGTCAGCGCACCTCGCAGCGCAGTGAGGCGCCTGCCGTGCCGGGCGTGATCCACAGCCGGAGGGTACGTCCGGTGGCCAGCACCTCCACGCCGGGCCCGGCCTTCTCCACCTGGCGCACCGGGCGGTCCCAGGTCAGCTCGTACGGGGTCCCGGTGCGGTCGGGGCCGCTGAGGGCAAGGGTGTGGCCGCCGCCTGTGCCGCGAATCAGCACGCTTGAGGGGGCGGACACGGTGAGGGGGCCGGCCGTGGCGGCGGCGAAGAAGTTGGCCGCGAGCAGGCCGAGGGAATCGATGCGGACGGCCTGGACGGCCGCCGTATTGGCCAGGACGCGCAGCCAGAAGGGGTCGGCGGCGCGCAGGGCGAGGGCACTGCGGTCGGCGCCGGGCATCAGCAGATAGCGGTAGGCGGCGCCCTTCGGGTCGGTGCCGTGGTCGAACAGGAGGGTCTGGTAATGGCGGGTCTGCCGGTCGGTGGTGCTGGTGGTGTTGATGTCGGACCACGCCCCGGTGCGCGCCTCGCGGAGCGTGCGCGGCGCCGTGCCGTCGGGGAAGATCCAGCCGCCGTGGCCCTCCAGGTGGGCCCAGCGGGGGCGGCTGCCTCCTTCGGTGCTGAAGCGGGCAGTGGGGGCGGGGCCGAGGTTGCGGTTGTCGACGACCGTTTCGACGGGGACGCCGTCGGTGGCGGTGATGCCGGCGCCGAGGCAGACGACCGTGTCGCCGGCACAGAACCAGGACTTACGGGCCTCCAGCGTCGAGCCGAGCCCCTTGAGGTGCTGGCCCACGGCGGCGTACCGGCCGTCGGTGGCACCGCCCGTCCACCGGGTGGCGGGACGCCAGGCGCCCCACTCGCCGCCCGCGCGGTCCGGGAGCCTCTTGGTGGAGACGGTGGTGCCGGGCAGCCGGTAGGGGTCGACGGTGGGCCAGAACCAGTCGGTGTACTGGTCATTGGCCCGGGCGCCGGGCCACCAGTAGAGCATTCCGGCACCGGTGTGCCAGCCGCGCGGGTTCTCGCCGTTGCCGCATTCGTACGCGGAGATGCGCTCGCTGGACATCGAGAGGGCGGCCGCCCAGCCGCGGCCCCGGTGCACGGCACGGTCCATCGCGGGGAAGAGACGGTGCTGTTCGGTGGGTTCCGGGGCGGCGGGCAGGGGGGAGCGGGCGACGGCGTGCAGGCGCGCGAGGTCGGCGACGGCGAACTGGCGGGCGGTGAGGATCGGCACGGTCGCATCCCGCGCGATCCAGCCCTTGACCATCGCGGTCCAGCGGTCGCGCTCGGCCGGTGACGCGCCGCCCGCCAGGAGCGGGATGGCGGCGATCAGTCCCTGGCCGTGGAAGTGGTCGCTGCGCATGACCTTGAGGTCGTCGCTCTTGAGGTAACCGCGGCTGATGGCACGCCCGTTGACGCTGTCCATCATGAGGCCGTTGAAGAGGAAGGGGGCGTAGGCCTTCTCCACGGAGTCCAGCACGATCTGCCGGTTCGGGTCGGTGACCGCCCAGCTGGAGCCCGCGAGGAGCGTGAACAGGCGGCCGAGGCCGTCGAGCATGACCTGGCCGTAGGTGCCGGAGTAGGCGACGGTGGTGTGCTGGATGAACGAGCCGTCCTCATAGAGCCCGTCGCCCTTGGTCACGTACGGGAAGACGGGGGACAGCGCGTCACGGGCGAGGGCGAGCTTGGCCGGACTGCGGCCGAGGACGCCGCGCAGGGCCACGGAGCGGCAGAGGTCGACGCGGTTGGCTCCGGTGGAGGTGCCGGAGTAGGTGCGGAGCAGGGCGTCGGGGATGAAGTGGTCGACGGCGGCGCAGTGGGCGGCGATGCGGGCCTCGCCCAGTTCCGCGTACAGGACGGCGGTGATGTCCATCAGGAGGCGGGGACTGCCGATCTGCCACTCCCACCAGTTGCCGTAACGGGTGGTGCCGGGGTGGTAGACGCGGGCGGTGAGGTGGTCGAGGCCGCGCAGGATGTCGGCGAGGAGGCCGGGGTCGCGGGTGAGGCCGGTGCCGGGCTGGGCGTAGGCCTGCGTCATGGTCCACAGCCGGGAGTAGCTCTGGGTGATGCCGGCCGGCGGGTCGAAGGGGGCGCCGGGCCAGAGGGAGGTGTCGGTGGGGGCCATGGACGCCCGTGCGGAGGCGGCGCGCCCGCCGGTCTCGCGCAGGCGGGACGCGTAGGGCTCGGTCTGCGGGTCGTAGCCCTCGCCGAGCTGGAGGGTGGTCCAGCGGGTGCGGAGGGCTTCGAACTCGTCGGCGGCCGGGGCGGCGGGGGCCTTCGCGGCTCTGCCTCGGGAGGCGTGTGCGTGTGCGGGGAGGGAGAGGGCGGTGAGGGTCGCGGTGGCGGCGGTGAGGAAGGTGCGGCGGGTGATGGCGCGGGGCACGGGGCCTCCCGGGGACGGGTGGTGCAGACCGGTTGGGCGTTGGTGTAGCACGGGCGGGAGGGGGGTTCAATGGATGGGACGGCATTTCCCGCAAGCGCTTACTCCCTTGCGTGGCAAGGGGGCCGCCGTCATGCGCGGCGCGCGCTGATGGCGCGCCCCGACGGCCCCGCCCCTTGGGCGGCGGGGCCGCGCCCGTTGGCCCCCGCCCCGGCTGCGCCCTACGGTCCCGCTCCCGGGAGTGGTCCGGCGGCTACCCCGTCCCGGCCCCTCCCGTGCCGCAGGCGGCCTTCTCCGGGGCCGGGGCCGGGCCCAGGTCGGTCACGGTGAAGGCGTCCAGCACGAAGTCCGCGCCTTCGGGTGCGCCGGACTTCTTGCGCAGCCCCACCCAGGTGTCGCCGCAGCCCGCCGTGACGGTCTCGGAGAAGCGGGCGGTGGTGCGCTGTTCGGCGAGTGGGGTGCGGCGGGCCTCGACGGAGGCGGGCATGCCGTCGGCGCCGGTGCGGTCGTAGCCGGTGACCCACTCGTAGGCCCCCGCGTGGCTCGACTGGTGGTCGAACTCGACGCGGTAACGGTGGCCGTCCTTCATGGGGACGGTCCACGGGGCGGTGCGGTAGACGAGTCCGGTGTTCTCCTCGTGCGACTTCAGTGATTCCCGGCCGCCGAGGACGTCGTCGACGCGCTTGCCGTTCCAGCCGGCCTGGGTGTACGGCGCGTTCTTCTGGGCGATGTGGGTGCGCGGGTCGGTGGCGCCGCCCGCGTCGCCCTTGAGGAAGGGGCCCCAGCCCTGGTCGACGGCCTCGAAGTCGTCGTGCACGAGGGCGCCGGGCCTGGTGGCCGGGGCGCCGGCGACCAGCCGTACGTCGTCGATCCGGACACGGATGTCCGAAGTGGCCCGCGCCGCCCGGATGTCCAGGGTCGCCACCCCGTCGCGGGGCGCTGTGAAGGTGACCTTGGCGCGCTGGAAGTAGGTGCCGTGCCAGTCGTTGGCGGCGGTCTGTTCGCGCGCCGTGGACCGTTCGACGGCGACCTCCTTGCCACCGATGGCCAGGGTTGTACGGCGCTCCTTGCCCGGCTGGACCTCGACCCAGGCCGACGCGGTGTAGCGCTGCCCCGGCGTGAGACCGGTGAGGCGCTGCGAGAGTCCCGCGGCGGCAGTGCCGGAGAGGGCGGCGCTGTTGCGTCCCTGGCCGTCGGTGTCCCGTACGGCCCTGCCCGTCGTACGCCAGTTGTCGGCCGGCGCGGCGGAGTTGAAGCCGGGGTCGGCGACCTTGCCGCCCTCGCCCCAGCCGGCGTCACGTGCGGCGGGGGTGCGGCCCTTCGGGTACAGGACGTAGGGCTGTCCGGCCGTTGCCTCCAGGGTGACCCTGCCGTCCCTGACGGGAACGGTGGCGGTCTGCACCCGGCCGTTGTCGGTGAGCTTGCCGACGGTGAAGGAGGTGGCCCGTGCGAAGGCCGCCGGGACGGTCCAGGTCGTCGTTCCACCGGCCTTGTTGTAGTGGTAGAGCTTCTTGTTGCCGTCCCACGGGAGGAGGTAGTTCTCCCCGTCGAGGACCTTGGCGTCTCCCGCGTAGAAGGCGCGCTTGCCGTTCTCGACGGTTCCGCGCACTCCCCCGGTGAAGTCGATGCGGTCCTTGGACCAGCGCTGGATCCGCTCGTGCTGGAGGAACTTGGCGGGGAGGTTGCGCTGCCAGATGTTGGCATAGAAGGCGTTCCAGTCGCTCTCGCCGGTCCAGCCCTCGAACTCCTCCAGGGCACTCTGGCCGAGGATCGGGTGGTCGTTCCAGATGTCCTTCTCGCTGTTGCGGATGAAGCGGATGATCTGGGAGTTGAGTCCCTTGTTGGTCTTGCCGCCGTAGTCGAGGTCGTTGGCCCAGTGCGACCAGAGGGAGGCCTGCTCGAACTTGTCCGCCCACTCGGTGCCGACGTGCCAGCCCTGCTTCTGCACCTCCTGGAGCGTCCGGTCGGCGATCCAGCCGTGCGTGTAGTAGACGTCGATGTAGAGGAAGCCGAGGTTGCGGTCGGTCTCGTCGCGCAGCTGCTGGAAACGTCTGGCCAGGTCGCCGCTGTTGAGGTCGCGGCGCTGGTCGATGTAGTAGCTCTGGTTGAGCCAGTTCCAGCCGGGCCTGTTCTTGTCGACGAGCTTCTCGTCGAAGGCCTTGGCCTCGGGGTACGACTCGGTGGCGTTCACGTGCACGCCGAAGGTGGCGCCCCACTTCTGGCCGGCCTTGAGCAGCTTGTTGAGGTCGGTGAGCCCGCCGGCGCGCTTGTTGTAGTTGCCGCCGTAGTCGGGGTGGGCGGAGTCGTGTCCCTCGGACCCGTATCCCTTGAGCACGGCGAGCTGGCCGAGCCCGTCGGTGGCCTGCGAGACGCGCTTGACGTCGTCGAGGGTGCGCAGGAAGGGGTGGGTGGCCTGGCTGGCGAAGTTGAACGGGATGTGGGTGACGACCCTCTCCGGGGTCTCCTCGGAGCCCGGTGCCCGGACGCCGATGGAGCGGAACGCGAGGGCGCCGTCCTGCCAGTCGACCGTGGTGTCGCCGTTGGCGTCCGGTGTCACGACGACCTTGGCCCAGGGCAGGTCCTTGCCGCTCGCCGGTTTCGGCGCGCCCTCCCCCCGGTAGGTCCACTGCCCGGACCACACAGCGACCCGTACGCTGCCGTCGTCGGCCCGGGTGGCCCGGTGCCAGAAGCGGGCGCCGTCACGTCCTGTGGCCCCGGCTGGCTTGTCGTACGAGGAGTTGGACTCGACGGCGGCGGCCAGCGCTCCGGTGTTGACGATGCCGTACGAGGCGCCGACGGGGGCCGCTTCCGCCGGGGTCGACGCGGTGACCTTCGCGAAGACGTCGGCGGTGCGGGTGGAGTCGGGGTCGAGCCGGGTGAAGGCGGTTTCCGCCCCCTGCTCCCCGCTGCCGACCGAGACGAGGTCGTGCCCGGGTATGTCGATCGTGCCGACCCGGAAGGACTCGGTGTCCCGTACCGCCGTCACCTTGAAGGTGGTGGCCCGCCCGCTCACCGACAGCGTGGCGTCGATCCCGACGCCTGGCAGGGAGGGCACGAGCAGGGTGTACGCGGCCGAGTCGGCCAGGATCCGGGGCTCGGCGGCGACCCGGACCGGGCGGGCGGTCCCGTTGAGCACGATCGAGGTGACGGGCCGGGTACTGCCGAGGAGCCGGGCCCCGCCCGCGCGTTCGGTGTACGACAGGACGCGGGGGAAGTCCTTGGCGACGGTGACGGACAGCTGGGGCGAGAGCAGGACGGCACTGCCGGCGGCGGGCGCCGGTGCGGCCGTCGTCGGCAGTGCGGGCCCGGCCAGCGCGAAGACGACGGAGGAGGCGGCGGCGACCCCGCACGCCACTCGGAATCTGGGTGACATGGGCCCTGAGTAAGCCCGTCCCCCACGGCTCCGTCAACGTCCCCGGGCACCGTGGGCCCCGTCAGTCCAAGAACCCCCGCGCGGAAGTCCAAGCGGGCGCGCGCTCCCCCGGACGGCTGAATCCGCCCAGTTGCCCGACTGTAAAGGTTGAACTTTGAACTTCCTTGCCCTAAGGTCGTGCATACCGAAACACGTTGAAGGTTCAACAATCTTCGCGCCGCTTTTTTCTCGTCCCCAGGAGGAACGTCATGGGCTTCTTCGGCCGCAGCAGCACCCCCACCACCGCCCCCGCCGCCGTGGACCCGGCGCTGGCCGCCCTGACCGGCGAGTACTCGATCGACCCGAGCCACAGCAGCATCGGGTTCACCGTCCGGCACGCCATGGTCACCAATGTGCGCGGTACCTTCGCCGAGCACGAGGGCACCCTGAAGCTGGACGGCGCGCACCCCGCCGCCTCCGAGGCGAGCATCGACGTGAAGATCGCCAGCATCGACACGGGCGTCGCCGACCGCGACAACCACCTGCGCAGCGGCGACTTCTTCGACGCGGAGACCTACCCCGCGATGACGTTCCGCTCGACCGGGGCCGAGCAGCTGGGCGGCGACGACTACCGCATCACCGGCGACCTCACCATCAAGGACGTCACCCGCCCGCTCTCCATCGACCTGGAGTTCAACGGCGTGGCCACCGACGTCTACGGCAACGAGCGGGTGGGCTTCGAGGGCAGCGCCACCATCCTGCGCTCCGACTGGGGCCTGACCTGGAACGCGGCACTGGAGACGGGCGGCGTCATGGTCAGCGACAAGGTCAAGCTGACGTTCGACATCTCGGCGATCAAGAAGGCCTGACCGAGGTCCGTGGGCGGCGGCACAGCACTGCCGCCGCGCCCACCCAACGGGCCCCGGCGGGTCAGAAGCTCCCGCCGCCGAAGTCCCCGCCTCCGCCCCCGAAGTCCCCTCCCCCGCCGAAGTCCCCGCCGCCGCCGAAGTCGCCCCCGCCGAAGCCGGTCGAGTCGAAGTCGGAGCCCGAGACGTCACCGCCCTCGAAGCCCGCCCCCGCCTCGTCGAAGCCGGTGCCCGCGCCGTAGTCCGCCGCGTACGCCGGGGTGGCGAGCATCGAGCCCATCATCGTGCCGACCAGCAGGGCGGGGAGCATGCCGCCGCCGAAGTAGCCGCCGGCCCAGGGGCCGTACGCCGGGCCCGCGTCGTAGTAGGGGCGGCGGCCCTCGGCCGTGTCGACGTGACGGACGGCCGGGTCGAGACCGTCGGCGAGACGGGCAGCGTCGGCCGCGCACACGGGTACCTCGCGGGGTGCGCCGCCCGCCGGGGCCCAGCTCGCGTCGGCGACCGAGGGGCCGTGCCGGGGGTCGAAGAAGCAGGGCGAGCGCCGCTCGGGGAGCGCCTCGCCGCTGCGGCGTGCGGCCAGCACCGCGAGGGAGTAGCGCCCCTCCTCCAGTGCCTCGGTCACCCCGCGCACGTCGTTGGGCTGCTGCACGGCCGCCATCCGCGACTTGGCCGTCTCGTAGCTGTCGAGGGACCGCTCGTAGTCGGTGCGCATCTCGTCGGTGGCACCCGGCTCGGAGGGGTGGAAGTCGAGGCGGTCAAGTTCCTCGCCGTACGCGGTGATGTCCTCGTCGACGACCACCGTCAGCTTGCGCAGCGCCTCCTGGCGCTCCTCCTCCTTGCGGCGGCGGCTGCGGCGCACCAGCGCGTAGCCGCCCGCGCCCGCCGCGAGCGCGGCGGCGCCGAGGCCGACCAGGACGACGGTGGCGGAGTCGTTCGAGTCGCCGCCGCCGTCCCAGGAGGCGGGGCCGCGCCCCTTGACCGACGGGAGTGCCTGGTCGACGAAGGCGTTGAGCTGGGTGGCGGCATCCAGTCCGGCGGGGGTCTTGGCCGCTGTCACCAGGTTGCGGACCGCGGCGTGGGACAGCGCGCGGGGGTCGGCTCCGGCATTGAAGCCGTCGCCGAGGCGGACCGCGTAGACGCCGGTCACGCCGGTCGCGGTGCGCAGATTCTGCCGGACGGTGTCCGGAGGGAACTCGGCGCTGCGCGGCAGCACCGCCACGAACAGCGGTTTGTCCGCATCCTTGATCTTCTTCGCCAGGGCGTCCTGGTCGGCCTGGGAGAGCTGGCTCCTGGCCTCCGGGGCGACATAGACGGGCCCCGCCCTGAGGGCATTACCGGCCTCGGTCGTACCGGAGGCGGCGACCGCGGCCGGGGCGACGGAGAGCAGCACGAGCAACGTCGACCCGGCGAAGGCCGATATGACGGAAAACGACCTGGTCCTCATATGTTCGACGCTACCCGAAGTGTTCGGACATGCACCTGTTGCCCTGGGTTACATCCGGTCAGCTCAGCGTGACCGAGGCTTTCCCGCCGAATTCAGTGCTGAACTGAGTGGCCGCCAGTTCGGCGTACAGGCTGTCCTGCTGGACGAGTTCGGCGTGCGTGCCCGCCGCGCGGACCCGGCCCGCTTCCATGACGACGATGCGGTCCGCCCGTACGACGGTGGACAGGCGGTGGGCGATGACCAGGACCGTGGTGTCGGCGGCGAGTTCGACGATGACCTCGCGCAGCCGTTCCTCGTTGACGGCGTCCAGCTGGGAGGTGACCTCGTCGAGCAGCAGCAGGCTCGGTTTGCGGAGCAACGCCCTTGCCAGGGCGATGCGTTGGCGTTCGCCGCCGGAGAGCATCACGCCGCGGTGGCCCACCTGTGTGCCGAGGCCTTCGGGGAGACGTGCGACGAGGTCGTCGAGCCGGGTGCGGGTGACGGCGTGCGCCACCTCGTCGTCGGTGGCGTGCGGGGCGGCGAGCAGGAGGTTGTCCCTGAGCGTGCCGGCCAGGACGGGGGCATCCTGTTCCACGTACGCCAGGGCGGACCTGAGCTCGGCGAGCGGCCAGTCGCGGATGTCCCGGCCGCCGATGGTGAGGGTGCCCCCGCCGTGGTCGTAGAAGCGTTCCAGGAGGGCGAAGACGGTGGTCTTGCCCGCGCCGGACGGGCCGACGAGTGCGGTGAGGCTGCCGGGCGGGGCGCTGAAGGTGACGCCGCGGTGCACCGGGGTGCGGGCCGGGGTGTCCTCCGTCCCGTCACCGCCGTAGCCGAAGACGACGTCGGTGAACTCGACGCCCAGCGGCGGGTGGTGGAGGCCGGCGGGTGGCTCCGCGGGCTCCTCCCCCGGCAGCGATTCGATCTCCGCGATGCGGCGGACGGCGGCCAGTCCCGTGTTCAGTCCTGTCCAGCCCTCGGTGATCTGCCCGAGCGGGCCCAGCAGGCCGAACACGTACAGCAGGAAGGCGATGAGGGAGGAGACCTCCATCGCACCGGAGACGACCCGCGCGCCGCCGACGCCGAGGACGGCGAGGAAGGCGAGCTGGGTGGTCAGGAACATCGCCACTTCCGACACCGAGGTCCAGCGCGCGACGCTCAGCCCCCTGTCGTGGGCCCGCTGCGCCGCCGCGCCGATGCCTGCCGCTTCGCGGTCCTCGATGCCGCTGGCCTTGACGGTACGGAAGGCCTGCAGCGCGCGGTCGAGCAGCGAGCCCATCGCGCCGACGGCCTCCTGTGCCTGGAGCTGGGCGCGCTGGATGCGCGGCATGAGCAGGGCGAGCACGCCGATGCTGAGCAGCAGCACCAGGGCGGTGACGCCCAGCAGGAACAGGTCCACGACGGCCATCAGCACGATGGTGCCGATCAGCGTGAGCACCCCGGTGACGGCGTCGACGACGCTGCGGGAGAGGACCCCGTGCAGGAGGGTGGTGTCGCTGGTGGCCCGGGAGAGCAGGTCGCCGGGGGTGAGCCGGTCGACGGCCGCCACCTTGAGCCGGAGCATCCGCTCGACCAGCCGCCGACGGGCCCGCAGCACGGCGGCCTCGCCGGTGCGGGCCATCAGATAGCGGCCGGCCGCCGCGAGCAGGGCGCCGGCGATCACGACGGCGGTGAGGGCGATCAGCGGCCCTGTGGTCGGCCGGCCGCTGCCGAAGGCGTCGACGGCGTACTTGGCCATCAGGGGCATGGCGAGGCTCGCGCCGGATCCCGCGAGAGAGAGGACGCTGCCCACGAGGAGCAGTTTCCAGTGCGGGCGGATGCGGGCGAGCAGGAGCTGGTGGGGCGGCTGGGGGGTGGTGGCGCCGGGGTCGCGTCCGGCGGCCGCCGGACGCCCCTCCCGGTTGCCGGCCCGGTCGTGCTCAGTCGCCACCCACTGCCACCTTCATCAGGGGGCGGAAGTCGGTGACGTTCTGTTCGCCGACGGTGCGGCCCCCGGCCGCCACCCAGGCGTGCGGCTGGAACGGCGGGGCGTTGCGGACCCCCGCGTGCCAGTCGGGCCAGGTGCCGGACATCCGGCAGACCAGGGCGATGGCGATCGAGCGCGGCAGGCACCCGTACCAGCCGGCGCACTTGCGGCTGGTGGCGACCACGCTCTCGTAGGTCTCCAGCGTCCGGTCGTAGCTCGCGGGGCGCGCGCCCGCGCTCAGCCGGGTGAGCACCTTGCGCAGTCTGCCCGGCTTCAGCCTGGCGAGCAGCAGGGCCGCCGCGACGGCCGCGCGGAGCTTGAGTCCGCCGGGTCCTGCCCCGCGTCGGGGCATCGTCATCTCGGTGGTCACCGGGCACCGCCCCGCACCACGATCTTGGCCCTGATCAGCTGGTCGGTCAGCTCCGCGACGTCCGCCTCGGCCTCGGCGCGCTCCACGTCGTACTCGGCGAGCAGGCGCTCCACCGCGTCGGCGGGCGAGCGGCCCTCGGAGATGGCGGTGACGACGAGGGTGCCGCACTCGTTCAGCTGCCAGTAGGTGCCGTCCTTCTCGTCGAGCAGGACGCCGCCGTACTCGGTGGTGGTGACGGCTATGCCCTTGCGGAGCTGGAGTGGGGGCTGGAGCTGCCGGCTCATGCGGGTGCCTCGCTGTTCGCTTCGGAGTCGGGTGCGGGGGTGGGTGCGGGTGCGAGGGCGGGACCGGGTGCGGGCCAGGCGTCCTGGGCGGTGCGCAGCCAGGCCTCGCAGGACACCGTGGAGTCGATCGGGTGCTGCTGGAGCAGCGGCGAGTAGGGGTCGTCGGCCAGCTTGCGCAGCTGGCCGGCGTCGATGAGTCCGCGCTCGGCGAGCAGCGAGCCCTCCCACAGTTCCCGCAGCTGTGGGGCGTGCTCGCGCAGCCCCTGGATGTCGTCGGCGGACATGTGGTCCTTGGTGGTGCGGGAGAGCAGCCCGTCGGGGACCACCCCGCGCAGGGCCTCCACCAGGAGCGGCTTGTAGCGCCAGGGCACCACGCGGTCCTCGACCCGTACGGCCAGGACCGCTTCGACGACCCGGTCGTCGAAGAAGGGTGCGGCGACGGGCAGCCCGAGGCCCGCGCCCACGTCCTCCATCGCCTGGAAGTAGCGGGCGCCGAGCCGCACGGTGTCCAGGTCCATGTGGCGTCCTGGCCTCGGTGCGATGGGCTGGGCGCGCTGTGCCGCCCGGCGGAACTCCTCCCGGATCAGCTCCTTGGCCTTGGGGGTGAGCCAGGGCCGCATCGCCTGCCGCATCCCCCAGGAGACCTGCGGGGTGCGGGAGTCGGCGGTCGCGGTGTCGATGAGGGAGCCGGCCAGCCAGTTGCCGAAGGCGGGCGGGAAGAGCATGCCGCGCAGGGTGGGCAGCAGGGGCCAGCCGGACTGGTGGCGCAGGGCGCTGATCCGGTTCCAGGCCTTGAGGGGCTTGCCGGGCAGGAGGTCCTGGCAGGCGGAGGCGAGACCGTTGAAGAGTTCGTCGCCGCCGTAGCCGGTGAGGTGGTACTCGGATCCGGTGGCGGCGGCCCGCCCCAGCAGCATGGCGGCGCGGGCCCGTGCGGGGGCCACGGGGAAGGGCTCGTCGAGGAGTTCGCCGCCGGTGCCGCGCAGGTCGGCGTAGAAGAGCGGGGCTTCTTCGGCGGGGACGACGGTGTGCTCGATTCTGCGCGTGCCGCCCTCGCTCTCGGCGGCTCGGCGCGCTTCGCGCACTCCGCGCTCGGCCCACACCTCGTCCTCGGACCTGCTGTCCCTGGCGGCCACCGTCAGCAGGGTGGTGTCGGGGGCCCCGGCCCGCTGGGCGAGGAAGGTGACGGAGGTGGAGTCCATCCCGCCGGACAGTTCGCCGCTGACCTTGGTACGTCCCTCCAGGTGCGCGGCGACGGACGCGGCGAGCGCGGCCGCGACCAGCGGGGCGCCCTCGGCCGCGGTGAGGCGGGGTACGGGCGGCTGCCACCA
Source organism: Streptomyces sp. NPDC058663 (assembly GCF_042716745.1). NCBI lineage: Bacteria > Bacillati > Actinomycetota > Actinomycetes > Kitasatosporales > Streptomycetaceae > Streptomyces > Streptomyces sp. NPDC058663. Next base: position 83,423 of record NZ_JBHXRV010000003.1, on the reverse strand, counting down.
GCGGCGTACCGAGAAACCGGGAACCGCTCCAGGGGCGCCGCCGGCCAGCAGCAGCGCGTACGCGGGGTCGATCTCCTCGATGCCGTGCCACAGGGGTCTCTCGCGCAGCGGGTGCGGTACGTAGTCGAGCAGCCGCAGGGCGAGGGCTCCCTCGTCGAGTGCGGCGCCGGTGAGGTGGGCGAGCACGGCGGGGCGGTCGGAGGCGACCCGGTGGCCGGCGTGCGCGGCGTGGTAGACGCGGCGGTGGCCGGAAGCGGTCCCCCGTACGCAGGTTTCGCCCGCGATCCGGGAGACGACGTGGCCGAGTCCCGGCAGGGCGGTGAGCCTGCGGTGCAGATCGAGGGTGTCGCGGGCCGGGCCGAGGACGGCGTCCAGGGTCACGGCCGGGGTGCGGTGGGAGCCGATCAGGACCAGGGCGTCGTCGCCCCGGGTGACCTTCACCAGGTTGCGCACGAGAAGGCGGGCGAGGATCCAGGGGCGGCCGGACGGGTGGGCGGCGGTGTGCCAGCTTCCCCTGTCCGCCGGGCCGGGGGCGGCATCGGCCGCCGAGCGAAGATGCCCGGCCGCCGCCTCGCCTTCGGCCGTGTCGGGAAGGACCACGAAGAAGTCACGCAGAGGCAGGTGACCGGGCATCTTCATCGCTCAGTTACCCGCTGACTCAGATGCAGAGCCGACGGGACCAGAACTCCTTGCAGGAGGCATAGAACATGCCCGCGGTCTTCTTGCTGAAGTCGCCCTGGTTGAACAGCGACGGCTTGACGTAGGTCTTCTTCATCCTCGTCACGTCCTCTCCATGAGTAGGGGTATACCGAGCAATAGGAAAGCCGTTGCGGAAGTGAACGGTGTGACCCGTGTGAACTCCGTGACGGCCTGGGACAGTTGATCGCAGTCCGCACACCCCTGTGCACCCCCAGCCACCGTTTGTGGCTTGATCAACAGCGGGACTGGCGCATTCCTCCCCCTTGACGGAGGGTGAACGAGCGCTTACTCGTTGCATGTTGTACATATTCGGGGTGCCTATGCCCGCCGGCCCCCGGCCGGGCGGCCCTCATTCGGTCGGTTCGACGCCCGCCCGCAGCAGTCCGTAGGTGTACGCGTCCTCCAGCGCCTGCCAGGACGCCGCGATGACGTTCTCCGCGACGCCGACCGTGGACCAGTCCCCGCCGGAGCCCCCGCCGTCGCCGGTGGTGATCAGGACGCGGGTGGTCGACTCGGTGCCGTGCGTGCCTTCCAGGATGCGGACCTTGTAGTCCACCAGCTCCAGCTTGGCGAGCTGCGGGTACATCCGCTCCAGGCCGACCCGCAGCGCCCGGTCCAGGGCGTTGACCGGGCCGTTTCCCTCCGCCGTGGCGACGATGCGCTCGCCCTTGGCCCACAGCTTCACCGTCGCCTCGTTGGCGTGGGTGCCGTCGGGGCGGTCCTCGACGATGGCGCGCCAGGACTCGACGCGGAAGTAGCGGCGGGCACGGCCCTCCGCCTCCTCGCGCAGCAGCAGCTCGAAGGAGGCGTCGGCGGCCTCGTACGTGTAGCCCCGGAGCTCCCGCTCCTTGACCCGGGCGACCACCCGGCCGACCAGTTCGCGGTCGTCGCCGAGGTCGACGCCCAGCTCCTTGCCCTTGAGCTCGATGGAGGCGCGGCCTGCCATGTCGGAGACCAGCATCCGGATCCGGTTGCCGACGAGTTCGGGGTCGATGTGCTGGTAGAGGTCGGGGTCGACCTTGATGGCGGAGGCGTGCAGTCCCGCCTTGTGGGCGAAGGCGGAGATGCCGACGTACGGCTGGTGCGTGGAGGGCGTGAGGTTGACGACCTCGGCGATCGCGTGCGAGATCCGGGTCATCTCACGGAGCGAGCCCTCGGGCAGGACCCGCATGCCGTACTTCAGCTCCAGGGCGGCGACCACGGGGAAGAGGTTGGCGTTGCCGACCCGTTCGCCGTAGCCGTTGGCGGTGCACTGGACGTGGGTGGCGCCCGCGTCCACCGCGGCGAGGGTGTTGGCCACGGCGCAGCCGGTGTCGTCCTGGGCGTGGATGCCCAGACGCGCGCCGGTGTCGGCGATGACGGTGGCGACGACGGCCTGGATCTGGGCGGGGAGCATGCCGCCGTTGGTGTCGCAGAGGATGACGACGTCCGCGCCCGCCTCGCTCGCCGCCCGCACGACCGCCTTCGCGTACTCGGGATTCGCCCGGTAGCCGTCGAAGAAGTGCTCGCAGTCGACGAAGACCCGCCGGCCCTGCGCCACCAGGTGGGAGACGGTGTCGCCGACCATCGCCACGTTCTCGTCGAGGGTGGTGCGCAGGGCCAGTTCCACATGGCGGTCGTGCGACTTGGCGACCAGGGTGATCACCGGGGCCCCGGACTCCAGGAGCGCACGGACCTGCGGGTCCTCCGCGGCCGTGGCACCGGGCCGCCGGGTGGCGCCGAAGGCCACCAGCTGGGCGTTGCGGAAGGTGATCTCCCCCCGCGCCCTGGCGAAGAACTCGGTGTCGCGGGGGTTGGCGCCCGGCCAGCCGCCCTCGATGAAGCCCACCCCGAAGTCGTCCAGATGACGGGCGATGGCCAGCTTGTCCGCGACGGTGAGGTTGATGCCCTCGCGCTGCGCGCCGTCGCGCAGCGTCGTGTCGAAGACGTGGAAACCGTCGTCGGGACCGTCCGTGCTGCCTGCACTGCCTGCACTGCCCGGGCTGTCTGCGGTCGTCATGCGTCTGACTCCTGTCAGGGCCCGGGGCTGCGCCCGGGCGGTGAATTCAACACAGTCGGAATGGCTTGCTCCACTTGCCCCCATCTTCGCGTGCGCCTCGCTCCCGGCCCGGTCGGGGCCGGAAAACGAAAAAACCCCTCGCGGGTGCGAGAGGTCTGCGCGCGGGTCTGGAGCTCGGTGGCCGCGCCGTACGGGGTGGTGGGTACGGGACGGTCACTGCGGACCGGCGCGCCTGCTGCCGATAATCATGGCGAACGAGGACACGGGGGCAGTCTGGCACACGACTGCCCCCGCGTCTCAGGGCGTCTCAGGATGCGGGCCGCCCGGGGCCCGGTCTCACTTCAGCCGGCGCAGGAACACGTCCGCCTCGCCGTTGGTGTCCCCGGCGACGAACTGGCTCTCGTCGTATCCGGAGAAGGCGACGGCCGACGCGTCGGCGCTCAGCACGGAGCTCCCCGCGCCCTTGCCCTTGCCGTCCAGTCCCGGCGTGGCCAGGACGTCCTTGCCGGTGCGCAGATCGCGCACGTAGTGGCCCTCGGCGCTGCCCGAGCGGGAGTACAGCAGCTTGCTCCCGTCGGCGGAGAGACCCTGGACCGCGCTGATGTCGGTCGGCGTGGGTGCGTCGACACGCGTCAGCTTCTTGGTGCGCAGGTCGTACACGAAGGGGTTCCAGCCCCGGTTGGGGTCGGTGCCGGGCACCAGGTTGGTGGCGAACGACTGGAACGCGACCGTCCGGCCGTCTGCGCTGAGCAGCGGGGTGGTGGACGCCTTGTCCGCCTCGGCGCCGTTGTACGTGGCGTCGGCCTGCACGGTCTTCTTGCTGGTGCGGTCGTACACGAAGATGTCGCCCCAGTCGTCGCCGCGCGGGCCGTTGAGGTAGGAGTCCTGGTAGACGACCTTCGTGCCGTCGTCGCTGACCGACCCGACGAAGCAGCCGCGCGCCCCGTCCGCGTCGTCGGGCGAGTGGCTGATCCGCTCGGCCTTCCCCGTGGTCCGGTCGTAGAGGTAGACCCGGGGGCCGTCGTCGGCGGCGGCCGGGGTGGCGTCGGTGGGGCGGGCGGTGAAGGCCGCGAACCGGCCGTTCGCGCTGAGCGCGGGCTTGCCGTACGAGACGGCGTAGGCGTCGCCGAGGGCCGGCGCCAGGCGCTCGGTGCGGCCGGTGCGCACGTCGCGCAGGTGGACGCCGTACTCGTTGGTGTCGTTGCTGCTGGAGACGAAGGCCAGGACCCGGCCGTCACGGCTGAGCGAGGCCCCCGAGGTCGACGCCCCGGCCACGGTCACCCGCTGGAGCGGGGCGCCGGGTGCGGGCCGCAGGAAGACGTCCAAGGTGTGCGGGGTGTCCCCCGCCACCAGGTTCGTGGCGTCCGACGCGAAGGCGACGACCTTGCCGTCGCCGCTGAGCACCGGGTCGCTGGAGGAGTTGTCGGCCTGCGCGCCGCCGGGCGCGGTGCTGACCTTCTCGGTGTGGGGCGCGAGCGGTCCTGCGGACGCGGCGGGCAGGGTCAGGACGGTCAGGGCGGCGACGAGAGCCGCGCCCAGGGTGGTGCGGGTGGTGCTGCGCATGGTGGAACTCCCCGATTTTTGTGCGGTCGTTGAGCCGTACGGAACAGAAGGACGCGGCCTGGACGCGATTGGTTCGCTCCCGGGAAAGGTCACTTGGGCCGGTGCGACGGACAACCCCCGTGCCGTGCCCGGGGATTCACGCCCCCGGGGCCGGGCGGTGGGCGTCCGGGTAGGTTCGGGCCCATGCGCGTACTGACATGGAATCTCTGGTGGCGGTTCGGTCCGTGGGACGCCCGCCGCAAGGCCGTCCTCGACGTGTTGCGGGAGCAACGGCCTGACGTCGTCGCGCTCCAGGAGGTGTGGGCCAACGATCAGGAGAACCTGGCGGGGTGGCTGGCCGAGGAGCTCGGACTGCTCCACTGGACGTGGATGCGGTTCGCCGAGCCGCACCACTGGCAGCGGCGGACCGGCGGCGACACCTCGGACATCGGCGTGGCCGTCCTCAGCCGGTGGCCGATCGGTGAGGAGGCGGCGGAGCGGCTGCCCGCCGCCGGGGCCGTGGACAACGGGCGGATGGCGCTGTACGCCCGGGTGGACTCCCCGTTCGGGCCGGTCCCGGTGTTCACCACGCATCTCAACTCGGCGGTGTACGACTCCGCGGCACGCTGCGCGCAGGTGCGCGCGCTGCACCGTTTCGTGGCGGAGCACCGGGGCGAGGGGGCGTTCCCGCCGGTGGTCGCCGGGGACTTCAACGCCTGGCCCGACTCGGACGAGATGCGGCTGATGGGTGGCTACCGGACCGCGCCGCCGGTGCCGGGGCAGGTCTTCGTGGACGCGTGGGAGTTCGCGGAACCGGGAGCCGCGTGGGCCACCTGGGACTCCTCGAACGCCTACCACGCCCCGGGCCCGAGCACCCGGATCGACTATGTGTACGTGGGTGTGCCGGGCCGTGGCGGGTTCGGCTCGGTGAGCGCGGTGGCCCGGTTCGGGCACGGCGCTGTGGAGGGCGTGTGGCCCTCGGACCACGCGGGCGTACGGGTGGACCTGAGGGAGGTGCCGGTATGAGGCGCGCGGAGATCGCGGACCGGGACGCCGCCCTGCGGGCCTTCGTGACGCTCGCCGACCCGCCGGAGATTCCCGCTCCCGGCCCGCTCAGCGGGATCGCGGTCGGGGTGAAGGACATCGTCCGGGTGGACGGACTGCCGACCGGCGGCGGCTCGGCACTGCCGCCCCGCGCCCTGGCGGGACCCCAGGCCACGGTGGTGAGCCGGTTGCTGGCGGCCGGTGCTTACGTGGCGGGCAAGACGGTGACGGCGGAGTTCGCGATCCTCGCCCCGGGTCCCACCCGCAACCCGCACCACCGGGACCACACCCCGGGCGGCTCCAGCAGCGGCTCGGCGGCGGCCGTCGCGGCGGGGATGGTGCCGCTCGCGGTGGGCACGCAGACGGTCGGTTCGATGATCCGCCCCGCCGCCTACTGCGGAGTCGTCGGCTTCAAGCCCAGCTTCGGCCGCATCCCGGTGGACGGCGTCATCCCGAACGCCCCGTCCTTCGACACCCTGGGGCTGTACGCGCGGGAGGTGGCCGGTGTCGGACCGGCTGCCGCGGTGGTCTGCGACGCCTGGCAGCCCCTGCCGGGACCGCCCGGCCGGCCGGTGCTCGCGGTCCCGGAGGGCCCGTACCTCGCACAGACCGAGGCGGCGGCGCTGGCGTCCTTCGAGGCGCGGGTGGAGTCGCTCCGGGCGGCCGGGTACGAGGTACGGCGGGTGCCGGTGATGGCCGGCTTCGAGGAGATCCGCCGCCAGCTGTTCACCATGAACCGGTACGAGGTGGTGCGCTCGCACGAGCCGTGGTTCGAGGAGTACGGCCACCTCTACCGGCCGGAGACGATCGCCGTGCTCCGCGAGGGCGCGTCGATCGACCGCGCGGCGTACGCGGCGGCCCGCGCCCGGCGCGAGGTCTTCAGGCAGCAGCTCGCCGAGGCGATGGACGGGGCCGGGGTGGATCTGTGGATCACCCCGGCGGCGACGGGTCCTGCCCCGGCCGGTCTGACCACGACGGGCTCCGCCGTGATGTCCCTGCCGTGGAGCAACGCGGGCCTGCCCTCGGTGTCGCTGCCTGCGGGGCGGGCCGGGAACGGGCTGCCGCTGGGCGTGCAGTGCGTGGCGGCGGCCGGCGCGGACGAGCAGCTACTGGCCTGGGCGGGCGAGCTGGAGGCCGTGCTCGCCTGAGGCGGGTCGTGCGGGGGTGAGGCCGGCGGGGGCGGGGCATGCGGAGGAGGGGCCGGTGCGGGGGCGTGCGGGGGCAGGGTCGGCGGGCGCGGGGGCATGCGGGATGGGCGTCCCGTCAACTCCCGGGACGCCCAACGCCACGCACCACCTTCGCCGTCCGCCCGGCGGGTCAGGCCAGCTCGTGCATCCAGCCGTGGGTGTCCTGCGCCTTGCCCGTCTGGATCTCCAGCAGCGCCTTGCGCAGCGCCATCGTCACGCGGCCCGGCTCGCCGTCCGCCGTCGTCCACTCCGCGGAGGCCGACTTCACATGGCCGACGGGGGTGATGACGGCCGCCGTGCCGCACGCGAAGACCTCCGTGAGGGCGCCGGACTCGGCGTCGCGCTTCCACTGGTCTGTGGAGATGCGCCCCTCCTCGGAGGTGTAGCCGAGGTCGGCGGCGAGCTTCAGCAGCGTGTCACGGGTGACGCCCGCGAGCAGCGACCCGGTCAGCTCCGGTGTGACGATCTTGTCCCCGTACACGAAGTACAGGTTCATGCCGCCCATCTCCTCGACCCACTTGTGGTCGATCGCGTCGAGCCAGACGACCTGGTCGCAGCCCTTCTCGGCGGCCTCGGCCTGGGCGAGCAGGGAGGCCGCGTAGTTGCCGCCGGTCTTGGCGAAGCCCATGCCGCCGGGCACGGCGCGGACGTAGTTCTCCGAGAGCCAGACCGAGACGGGCTTCACGCCGCCGGGGAAGTAGGCGCCTGCCGGGGAGGCGATGACCAGGAAGAGGTACTCGTTGGCCGGCCGGACACCGAGCCCGACCTCGGTCGCGATCATGAAGGGGCGCAGGTAGAGGGACTCCTCGCCGCCGTGCGGCGGCACCCAGGCCTGGTCCTGCTTGACCAGCGCGTCGCACGCGGCGATGAAGGTCTCGACCGGCAGCTCCGGCATGGCCAGGCGCTTCGCCGACGTCTGGAAGCGCCTGGCGTTGGCCTCGGGCCGAAAGGTGGCCACCGAGCCGTCGGGGCGGCGGTAGGCCTTGAGGCCCTCGAAGATCTCCTGCGCGTAGTGCAGGGTCATGTTCGCCGGGTCGATGGACAGCGGCGCGTACGGGACGAGCTGGGCGTCGTGCCAGCCGCGTCCTTCGGTCCACTTGATGGTCACCATGTGATCGGTGAAGTAGCGGCCGAACCCGGGGTTCGCCATGTTCGCCGCGCGCTCGGCGTCGGCCAGCGGGCTGGAGGAGGGCTTGAGCTCGATCGTCAGGGGCGTCGTCATGAGTGCGTGTCCTTCACCGGTTGTCTGGGGAGGGCCGCGCCACGCCTTCGGTCACATGCGCGTCTCTGCGGTCACATGTAGGACGTCCGAGCTTCCTCTCATACCGCGACCCTGCGTTCGATTATCGCGCGTGCGGGGGCGGGTACGAAACGGCGTGTTCCGACGTGCGGTGCGAAGTGCGGCCCAGGAGGTCGATGGTCGCACCCGGTGGCCGCACAGGAACAGCCGCCGGGTGTCGGAACCCGGCGGCTGTCGTGAGGTGAGTCGCCGGGTCAGCCCGCTACTCGTGCGGCGAGCGCGTCGCCGATCTCGTCCGTCGTGCGGACCTGTGCGGGGTCCCGCTCGGCGAGGTCGGCGGTGACCGCCTCCTCGATGCGGGCGGCCTCGGCCTCGTGACCGAGGTGCCGGAGCAGGAGCGCGACGGACAGGATGGTGGCCGTCGGGTCCGCCTTGCCCTGGCCCGCGATGTCGGGCGCGGAGCCGTGCACGGGCTCGAACATGGACGGGAAGGCGCCCGTCGGGTTGATGTTGCCGGAGGCGGCCAGGCCGATTCCGCCGGAGACGGCGGCGGCAAGGTCGGTCAGGATGTCACCGAAGAGGTTGTCGGTGACGATGACGTCGAAGCGCTCCGGCTGGGTGACGAAGAAGATCGTCGCGGCGTCGACGTGCAGGTAGTCCGTGGTGACGGACGGGTACTCGGCGGCGATGCGGTCGAAGGTGTTCTTCCACAGGTGGCCGGCGTAGACGAGCACGTTGTTCTTGTGCACGAGGGTGAGCTTCTTGCGGGGGCGGGCGGCCGCGCGCTCGAAGGCGTCGCGGACCACGCGTTCCACGCCGTACGCCGTGTTGAGGGAGACCTCGGTGGCGACCTCGGCGGGGGTGCCGGTGCGCAGGCTGCCGCCGTTGCCGGTGTACGGGCCCTCGGTGCCTTCCCTGACGACGACGAAGTCGATCTCGGGGCGGCCCGCGAGGGGGGTCGAGGTGTTGGGGAACAGCTTCGACGGGCGGAGGTTGATGTAGTGGTCGAAGGCGAAGCGGAGCTTGAGCAGCAGCCCTCGCTCCAGTACGCCCGACGGCACGGACGGGTCGCCGATCGCACCGAGCAGGATCGCGTCGTGCTGCTTGAGCGCGTCCATCTCCGCGTCCGGGAGGGTCTCCCCGGTGCGGTGCCAGCGCTGGGCGCCGAGGTCGTACTCCTTGGTCTCCAGCTTCACGTCCTGCGCAAGGACGGAGTTGAGGACCTTCAGGCCCTGGGCCACGACCTCCTGGCCGATGCCGTCACCGGGGATCACTGCGAGATTGATGCTGCGAGACATGGCTGGGACCCTACTCCGCGTCCCAGCACATGACACGTCGCGTCCGCCATGTGGACGCTCGCACCACCCTCCCGCGGAACCTCAGTGGCCGCTCTCGCCGCCGTTGTCACGGCGGTCCAGTGCCCGCTGGAGGGCGGCGGCGGCCTGCTTGCGGTCGGCCGCCTCGGCGGAGCGGGAGGCGTGGCGGACGCGGCGGGAGGTGGTGGAGTGCATGGTCATCGAGGTCTCGGACATGAGGGATCGACTCCTTCAGAGGCATGGACGTGCTGGAGGGGCTTGCTGCATCTGTGAGGCGCCGGAATGAGGCGGGGAGCGGGCGCCGCAGGGATTGCCTGCTTCGGGGCACCGGCTCGCGACCGCCGTTCGCTGATGGAGCGAGACGTTCGGCTCCTACAAAGCTAGGACAGGTCCGGGCAGCTGTCTCCACAATTACTCGGACTTCCTACTATCTGAGACGCGATCACCGCGGATCCCTTGTGCGCGCCGGAATCAACTTCCCCACCTAGGTTGCATTCCTATCTAGATAGTGGTGAACTCCGGCCATGGCCGCAGACCGCAGATCCAGCTGGCTCAAGGGTGTCCTTGACCTCCTCGTCCTCTCCTGCCTCACCGGTGGTGAGAGCTACGGGTACGAAATCTCCAAGGCACTGGCCGGCTCGGGCCTCGGGGACATCAAGGGCGGCACGCTCTACCCGGTCCTGAACCGGCTGGAGGAAGCCGGGTACGTCGTCGGGGAGTTCCGGGTCGCCGAGCGCGGCCCCGGCCGCCGCTACTACCGGCTGACGGAGCAGGGGCGGGCCGCGCTGTCCGAACAGACCGGCGCCTGGCTGGAGTTCCACGCGACCGTCTCGCACACGCTCACCGCATCGCACCGCACGGGGGAATCATGAGCAATGCCCACGACACGTACTTCGTCCGGCTCGGCGCCGCTCTGCGCGCGGCCGGAATGCCCGAGGACGAGGTCACGGCGACCGTCGCCGACCTGACGGCGTACGTCACGGACGGCGAGGGGACCGATCCGGTGGCGGAGTTCGGCGACCCGGAGGAGTTCGCGGCCCGGCTGCGGGGCGGGGCGGCGGTGACGGAACCGGCCGCCGGTGCCGAGTCCTGGCGGTGGACGACCGACATCTACAACGACCGCAGACTGCTGGACCACTACGGCGACCAGGGCTGGGAGGTCGAGCGCGTCGACCGCCTGGGCCGGTTCGTGTGCCGCCGCGACCCGTCGGCGGCCCTGCGCTGGGAGTACCGCCGTGACCTGGCGCACGACGCGCAGGAGCGGGCGGCCCGGAGCGCCGAGCTGGCGCCGGACGCCTGGGAGCCGTGCGGGCACTGGACGTTCTACATGTACTTCAAGCGCCCGAAGGCGGCGAGCGCGGGCCCGGCGGGCGCCCTGGACACGGTGGCTCCTGTGCCCACGGCGCACCACATGTTCGGCCGGCGGGTGCACCGCATGCTGCTGGTGTTCGGGCTGTGCGTCCTGGCGCTGGCGGTGCTCTTCCTCTGTGGCTACGGGGACTTCGTGGCGGAGCACCCGTGGATGCCGGCGGTGTGGGGGGCCGCGGGAGCGGCCGGCGGGGTGGCCGCGTGGCGCGGCGTCAGGCGGGACGTGGCGCGCGGCGTCGAGGAGTAGCCCCGGGGGCGGTCACTCCCGGCGGGTGGTCCTGCCGCTGCCCGGCTCCGCCGGGGTGCCGCAGCCCGCCGCCCCCGCCACTCCGGCAGTCACAGCACGTCACCGTCCCGCCAGTCGAAGATCAGCGCCGCCCCGGCGTCCGGCAGGCTCCGCCCGGCCGCCGGCCGCACGTACGTCGAGCCCTCCTCGTCCGGCAGCGGTACGAGGCCCACCGGGCTGAGCGCGGCCAGCGCGCCGGGCCACACCTGCCAGCCGCGTGCGTCATAGAGCGCGGCCCCGGCGTCGGACGCGGACAGCGCGCCGAGCGCGTAGGCACGGTCGACGATTTCTTCGAGCGCCGCCATGATCCGGCCGCCCAGGCCCTCCCTGCGGCGGTCGGCCCGCACCACCACCGCTTCCACGTAACCGGTCCGCAGCGAACTCTCCCGGTGCTGCACCCGCCGCTGGACGAGGCTGCCGTGCGCGAGCAGTTCACCGCCCTCGGTGATCAGGGCGTGCATTCCGCCGAGCCCGTGGTCCCAGTCCGTGTCCGCGAAGTCGCCGTCGAAGGCGACGTCGAGGAGCGCGCGGATCGCGGTGAGCTCGGCGGGGGTGAGGTGGGCGGTGTGGACGGTGCGCAGGGTCGTCCCGTACTCAGTCATGCCCAGCACTCTCGCAGGCCCCGGCCGTGACGGGTACTCAGTATCGCGGTGAGCCAGGTGCGCCCTTTCCGCGTGGGGGCCACTGCCCAGGGCCGGGAGGCAGTGGCCCGGCGGTGCGCCTAGTACACGCTCACTCCGTAGGCCGAGAGCGCCTCCTTCACCGGCTGGTGGATCGCCGAACCGTTCGTACCCGTGCAGCCGGAGCTGCCCGAGTGGATGCCGAGCGCGACCGTGCCCGCGAAGTGGGCGCCGCCGCTGTCGCCGCCGGCCGAGCAGGCGGTGGTGCGGACCATGCCGTAGACCGGTCCGTCGCCGTAGTTGACGGTGACGTTGACGGCGGTGACGGTGCCGCTGGTGACCTTGGTGGTCGAGCCGCTCTTCTTGAGGGCCTGGCCGACCACGGCGTTGGCTGCGGAGGAGACGTCCTGGGCGGAGCCGTTGTAGAGGTTCACGGTGCCCGCCGGGCTGGAGCCGTTGGTGTAGCGGACAAGACCGTAGTCGTTGGTCGGGAAGCTGGTGCCTTCGCGGGTGCCCACCGCGGCTCCGCCGGAGGACGCCGACCAACTGGCCGCCAGGTTGGTGCAGTGGCCCGCCGTGACGAAGTAGGTGGCCGTGCCCTTCTTGGCGTTGAAGGCGGCGGAGCAGCGGGAGCCGCCGCCGTAGATGGCGTCGCCGCCCAGCACTTCCTTCGTGAGGACGCCGGGCGCCCTGGCAATCCGGACCGCACCGCCCAGCGAGTCCGCGACCTTGCGCAGCCTGGCCATGTCCCGGGCGGAGACGGACGTGTCGGCCTCGACGGCTATCTGGTTGGTACGGGGGTCCAGCCCCCAGGAGGTGCCGGTGATCTTCGCTTGCTGCTCCAGCCGGAGCATCGCGTCGGAGAGCTGGGCGGCGCTGCGGGCGACCAGTTCCGGTGTGGCGCCTGTGGCGCGCACCTTCGCGGCGGCCTGCTCGCTCGTGACGGTGACGACCAGGGCGCCGGTCTTCGCGTCCACGTAGGTACCCGCGCTGTCGGCGCCCAGTTCGGCACGGGCGGCGGAGTCGCGGGCGTAGAGGGAGGGTGCGGCGGCGGGCGTGGGTTCGGCCCCGGCGGGGGTCGCGCCGAGGCCGAGGGTGGCGAGGAGGAGCAGGGCGGGCAGGGCGGCGTGACGTCTGATGCGCATGTGGGGATCTCCTTCTGGGCTGTCCGGCCGAGGGAGGTACGCGTGCGGGGGGCGCCGTGCGGAGGACAGCACAACGCCGCATTGCCTTGAGGGCGGCGGCGGAGCGCTGTGGTGTCGCGGGGACACCGGTGGAGCGCTGTGGTGCCGTAGGGGACACCCGTGGAGCGCCTTGGTGCCGTGGGGGACACCCGCGTTGAATTTGACATGCTCATCACGAACTCACAAGACCGCGTGCACCCGCGCGGTCCGTCCACCACCCGTCCCCCACCGCCCGTCCACCTTTTCGTTTCCGCACCCCCGCCCGGGGCACACGCCTGCCGACGAGAAGAAGCTGGAGGCGAACCCGATGAACGCCACGAGTGCGACCGGAACGGCAAGGCGGGCGGCCCGCAGCGACACCATGAAGTACGCGGCCAGGGCGGGTTTCACCGCGCGGGGCGTCATCCACCTGCTCATCGGGATACTGGCGCTTCAGATAGCCCTGGGCGGCGGCAGCAAGTCCGCCGACCAGGGCGGGGCGCTGGCGGAACTGGCGGAGAAGCCGTTCGGCAAGGTCCTGCTGTGGGCGCTGGGCATCGGGCTCGTCGCGATGGCCCTGTGGCAGCTGACGGAGGCCCTGTTCGGCTCGGTGGGCCCGGACGGGAACAAGCCGAAGAAGCGGCTGCTGGCCGCAGGACTGTTCGTCTTCTACGGCTTCGTCTCCTACTCGGTGCTGGCCTTCGCGGTCGGCAGCAAGGGCAGTGGCGACGGCAAGAGCGACAAGCAGTCCCACGACGTCACGGCGAAGGTGATGGACCTCCCCGCGGGGCAGTGGCTGGTCGGCGCGGTCGCGCTGGTGATCGCCGGCGCCGGTGTGTGGATCGCCGTGAACGCCGCCAGGCGGAAGTACCACAAGGAGATGAGGATGGGCGAGATGTCGCCCCGGACGCGGAAGCTGGTGGATGTCACCGGCGTCGGCGGCGGTGTCTCCCGGGGCCTGGTCTTCGCGGTGACGGGCGGCTTCGCGCTGGCGGCGGCGGTGACGTTCGACCCGGAGAAGGCCAAGGGCATGGACGACACGATCAAGTCGTTCCGGGACACCCCGGTGGGACCGTGGCTGCTGGTGGTGCTGGCCGTGGGGCTGATGCTGTTCGGCGTCTTCTCCTTCGCGATGGCCCGCTGGCGCAAGATGTAGCCCCCGCTGCGGACACAGCACCGCCCCCGTCCGATGTGGGGCCGGACGGGGGCGGGGATCAGGGGGTGGCTGCCCCCAGGGCCGGTATCAGCCCTGGTGCGGGTAGCGGTAGTCGGTCGGCGGAACCAGGGTCTCCTTGATGGCGCGGGTCAGCGTCCAGCGCTGGAGGTTCTGGGGGGCGCCGGCCTTGTCGTTCGTACCGGAGGAGCGGCCTCCGCCGAACGGCTGCTGGCCGACGACGGCGCCCGTCGACTTGTCGTTGATGTAGAAGTTGCCCGCGGCGTAGCGCAGCTTGTCCATCGTGTGGGCGGCGGCGGCGCGGTCGCCCGCGATGACCGAGCCGGTCAGGGCGTAGTCGGAGACCGACTCCATCTGCTCCAGCATGGCGTCGTACTTCTCGTCCTCGTACACGTGGACGGCGAGGATCGGGCCGAAGTACTCGGTGGTGAAGACCTCGTTGGCCGGGTCCGTGCACTCGATGACCGTCGGGCGGACGAAGTAGCCGACCGAGTCGTCGTAGGTGCCGCCGGCGACGATCGTGCAGGAGTCGTCGGCCTTGGCGCGGTCGATGGCCGCCTTGTTCTTGGCGAACGAACGCTCGTCGATGACGGCACCGATGAAGTTGTCCAGGTCGGTGACGTCGCCCATGGTGATCGAGTCGACCTCGGCGGCGAACTCTTCCTTGAAGCCGTCGTTCCAGATCGACGCCGGGACGTAGGCGCGCGAGGAGGCCGAGCACTTCTGGCCCTGGAACTCGAAGGAGCCGCGGGTCAGCGCGGTCTTCAGGATGGCGCGGTCGGCGCTCGGGTGGGCGACGACGAAGTCCTTGCCGCCGGTCTCGCCGACGAGGCGCGGGTACGTGCGGTAGTTGGCGATGTTCTCGCCGACCGTCTTCCACAGGTACTGGAACGTCGGGGTGGAGCCGGTGAAGTGGATACCGGCCAGGTCGCGGTGGGTGAGGGCGACCTCGGAGACGGCGATGCCGTCGCCGGTGACCAGGTTGATGACGCCCTTGGGCAGTCCCGCCTCTTCGAGGAGCTCCATCAGCAGGACGGCGGCGTGCGTCTGGGTCGGGGACGGCTTCCAGACGACGACGTTGCCCATCAGCGCCGGTGCGGTGGGCAGGTTGCCCGCGATGGCCGTGAAGTTGAACGGCGTGATCGCGTAGACGAAGCCCTCCAGCGGGCGGTGGTCCAGCCGGTTCCACACGCCGGGCGCGTTCGCCGGGGGCTGCTCGGCGAGCAGGTCACGGGCGTACTTGACGTTGAAGCGCCAGAAGTCGATGAGCTCGCACGGGGTGTCGATCTCGGCCTGCTGGGCGGTCTTGGACTGGCCGAGCATGGTGGAGGCGGCCAGCGTCTCGCGCCACGGCCCGCTCAGCAGCTCGGCGGCGCGCAGGATGATCGCGGCGCGGTCGTCGAAGGACATCGCGCGCCAGGCCGGAGCGGCGGCGAGCGCGGCGTCGACGGCGTCCTGGGCGTCCTGCTTCGTGGCGTGGGCGCCGGTGCCGAGCACGGCCTTGTGGTGGTGGGGCTGTACGACGGTGAAGGTCTCGCCGCCACCCATCCGCTTCTCCCCGTTGATGGTCATCGGGAGGTCGATGGGGTTCTCGGCCAGCTCCTTGAGCTTGGCCTCCAGGCGGGCGCGCTCCGGCGAGCCGGGGGCGTAGGAGTGCACAGGCTCGTTGACCGGGGCGGGGACCTGGGTTACGGCGTCCATGGTTTCCGTGGCTCCTTCGTGAGGGGTGGGGAGACTGGGAGGCTCTGCCTCAGTCGTCGGTCGTCAGTTCTTGGTGATGATGGAGCGGCCG
Source organism: Streptomyces sp. NPDC058663 (assembly GCF_042716745.1). NCBI lineage: Bacteria > Bacillati > Actinomycetota > Actinomycetes > Kitasatosporales > Streptomycetaceae > Streptomyces > Streptomyces sp. NPDC058663. The sequence goes on along the minus strand of NZ_JBHXRV010000003.1, from coordinate 67,993 downwards.
AAGAAGAGCAGGTTGGCCGGCTTCTCGGCGAGGCGGCGCATGAAGTATCCGTACCAGTCCGTGCCGTACGCGGTGTACACGCGCATCCGGTGTCCCTCGGCGGCGAGCCGGATGTGCTCCTCGCTGCGGATCCCGTACAGCATCTGGAACTCGTACTCGTCCAGCTTGCGCCCGGCGCGGCGGCCGAGCTCCTGCGCGATGGCGATCAGACGCGGGTCGTGGGACCCGATCATCGGGTAGCCGTCGCCCTCCATCAGGATCTTCGTGATCCGGACGTACGCCTTGTCGATCTCGCCCTTGTCCTGGAGCGCGACGGACGCGGGCTCCTTGTACGCACCCTTCACGATGCGTACGCGGCTGCCCGCGGCGGCGAGCCTGCGCGCGTCGTCCTCGGTGCGGAAGAGGTACGCCTGGATGACGCAGCCGGTCTGCGGGAAGTCCTTCCGCAGCTCCTCGTGGATGGCGAACATCGAGTCCAGCGTGGTGTGGTCCTCGGCGTCCAGTGTCACCGTGGTGCCGATCGCGGCGGCGGCCTCGACGACGGGACGGACGTTGGCGAGGGCGAGCTCGTGGCCGCCCGGGAACCGGGGGTCGAGCCCGGAGGGCTCTCCGTCGAGGGTGGCGGCGGGCGACGGGAGGGACTGTCCGAACATGGAGAGCTTCACGGACATCTCGGCGGCGGTGCCCAGGCCGAGGTCCTTGAGGTGCGCGATCAGGTCGAGGTACGCGTCGCGGGCGGCGTGCGACTGCTCGACGGTCGTGATGTCCTCGCCGACGACGTCGAGTGTGACCTCCAGACCGTTGTCGGCGGCCTCGCGGACGATCGGCAGGACCTGGTCGACGGACTCACCGGCGATGAACCGGCTCACGACCTGCTTGGTGCCCGGCGCGGCCGACACGAAACGGCGCATCCGGTCGCTGCGCGACGCGGCGAGGATCACGGGACCCAGCACGGGGCACCTCCACAAAAAATTCATCGAAGGGGCCGTGACCAGCCCTTTTGTGACAGAACTGGGACGGCACGGATAACCACGGTGAAATCTAGGTAGCGCGCCGACCCTGGACTATCGACAGCTGTCACGCATCCGGAGGCCTCACCTCATACATATGTCTGAAACGGTGCGAGAATGGCGCCGTGAACGCCGATTACCAAGACCTGGTCGATGAGATCTCCGCCCTGCTGGGCGCGCCCGCGACCCTGGAGGACCGGGATTTCCGGCTGATCGCGTTCGGTGCGCACGACAGCGACGACGCGGGCGCGATGGACCCCGTCCGCACCCGCTCGATCCTCACCCGCCGCTCCACGGCGGAGGTCAGGGCCTGGTTCGAGCGCTTCGGCATCGCGACGGCCCCAGGACCTGTGCGCATCCCCGCCGACCCGGACGCCGGGGTGCTGCGCGGCCGGCTGTGCCTGCCGGTGCGGCACCGGGGGACGGTGTTCGGGTACGTGTGGCTGCTGGCGGGGGACGCACCCGTGCCGACGCTGCCCTACACCGAACTGGCGGACGCGGACCTGGACGCGGCGATGGCGGTGTGCGGCCGGATCGGGGCGCAGCTCGCCGACGAGGCCCGTGCCCGCGCCGACCTCGGCCCGCACCTGAACACCCTGCTCACCTCGGACTCCGAGGACCGCAGGGAGGCCGCGCTCACCACACTGACCGGCCCCCTGGCGGCGGGCGGGCCCCACGCCCTGCTGTGCGCCGCGCCCTGGACGGCCGCCCTGCCCGGTCTGCGTACGGTGCCGGGCGCCTCGGCACTCACCCTCGTACCGGTGCCGGGGGCGGCCGGGCCCCGGCTGGCGGTACTGGTCAGGCTGGGGGCGGGGGCGGACCCGGGGCCGGCCGTGGCGGCGGCGAAGACACTGCTGGCGGGCGCCACCGGAGCCCCGCCCGCCACTTCCCCCGCCTCCCCCGTCGTCGTCGGCATCGGTACGGCGGTGCGCACCCTCGCCGACCTCCCCGCCGTGTGGCGCGAGGCATCCGCCGCCGCCCGCGCCGCACTGGCCCGCCCGCACCTCGGCCCGGTGGCCGAGTGGTCGGCCATCGGCCCGTACCGCCTGCTGGCCGCCCTCCCGGACAGCGGCCCCGGCCACCCGGTGGACCCGGCCGTCGCCCCGCTCCTCACCCCCGCGCACACGGAACTGGCCCGCACCGCCGAGGTGTTCCTCGACTGCGCGGGCCAGGCGGGCCGCACCGCGACCGCCCTGAACATCCACCGCCAGACCCTCTACTACCGCCTGTCCCGGGTGGAACAGCTCACCGGCCTCGACCTGCACGACGGCGAGGACCGGCTGCTGCTGCACATGTCGCTGAAGGCGGCCAGGCTGTAGCGGCTCCGGGGGCTGCCCCCGTCAGTCCTCCAGCTCCTCGATCGGCCGGTCGCTCACCACCGCGGTCAGGAAGAACGGGCAGTCCCCGTCGATCTGGTGGACGGAGAGGGCGACCCAGCGGTCCGCGTCCCCGCCGGGCGGACGGACGGGGCCCCAGACGTGCAGGGTGCCCAACGCGTCCAGATGGCGCAGCTGTTCGAAGAGCGGGGGCAGGGCCGGGTCGCCCTCCGACCACCGGACGGCCACCCGGTTGCCGAGGTCCCGGTGGGCGCCCCAGCGGGTGTCCAGCTGCTTCACCAGCTCGCCGAGGTACCCGTACGCCCGCTCCTGTGCCTCTTCCCACTCCTTCTCGTACACCCCGAGCAGGTCCTCGCCCGACCAGAGTTCGGCGAGGGCGTATCCCTCGCCGCGCACCGAGAGGAACTCCCCGGTGTGCGGCTTACGTGCGTACTCCGGCGGCCCGCTCGCCGGGATCTCCGCGGCGAGCAGCGCGTCGACCTCGGCGAGGGCGCGGGCGGCGTCGAAGGTCCCGCCGCCGTGTGTGTTCACAGGATGCTCCGGTCCATGGGCTTGGGCAGGGGCTCCAGGGCGCCCGCATCGCGTAGCCGCAGATGGGCGGCGGCCACGGTGCCGGGGGCGCCGGGCGGGGCGATGTCCAGCAGCGCGCCGCCGGTCGGCAGGGGGGTGCGTACCGCCTTCAGGTCGGCCGGGACCAAGGCCGCGCGGGCCGGCGACAGGTAACCGATACGGCCCACGGCCGGCCTGGCCACCCGCGCTCCCGCTCCCCGCAGTGCGTCGCGCTCCGCGCCGTCGACGACGTCCCCGAAGTCCGGATTCCACACCTCCGCAACGGCACGCAGGAGTGCGGCCTCCGGGACGGCGGCGCCCTCCGGGGACCCGATCTCGATCAGCATCGCCTGCAGCAGGTTCGGCGACGCGCCGCCGGTCCGGCCACTCACCGAGATCTCCCAGCCCGGCGCACTCGCCGCGACCAGACTCGGTCCGACACCCGTCCGCTCGGTCCAGCCCTCGCCCGCCTCCTCCTCGCTGAGCACGGCGAGGAGGGCGGGTTCGTCCGCGACGAACTCGTCGGAGCCGCCGTCACTGCGGATCAGCAGCCACCGCGCCCCGCCCGGCTCGCTCCACGCGGCGGGAAGCAGCCCGGCGACCGCGTCGAGCGTTGCCTTCCAGGCGGCGGCCAGTTCCTCCAGCGGCTGCCGGCGGGGGCCCCAGAATCCCCGCACCATTCGTTCCATCCGATGCCTCCACCCTCGATGTGCGTGCGCGCCGAACGTCCGGCCGGTTGCGTTCCCGGGCAGGTTAGTCAAACGCCCCGGGCTTCCTGGGTCCTCCCTGTTTCGGCTTGCTCCAGACGACCTCGATGTCGAGCCCCGCCTTCTCGAACGCCTCGCGAGTCGCGTTCGCCGCACGCTCGTTGGAGAAGTGCCACTCGACGGCACGTCCATCGGCCGCGTCGACCTGCCGCTGGGCCTCGTCCAGGAACTTCTTCCTTCCGTACTCGGTGAGCTTGCCGGTGTCGGGGGCCACGAACTTCGCGTTGTCGCCGTAGCCGTTCTTTGCCTCCAGGAACGTCTGCCGCGAGGAGTCCCATCCGTCGTACTCCACCGGGGGCTTGCTCTTCCCGGGGTGCGGCACGATGTACTCGTGGCCGCGGGCCGTGCCGGTCACCTGCTCCTGGTAGCGCAGCCACGACTCGTTCTTCTGGACCGGTTGGGGATTGCGGTCGCGCGACGCCCAGTAGCCGTCCCCACCGTCCGCCGAACCCAGCGTGGGGGCCTTCAGACCGGCCGCCCAGTCGGGCTTCTCGAAGTTGCGCGGGTCCATCGCGTCGTTGTGCTCGGGTGCGGGCCACTGCTTGCGCTTCGCCGCCGCCTTTGCGGCCCGGGCGGGCTCCTCCGCGCGCTTCTTCGCCACCCAGGCGTCCCGCTCCGCCTTGCGGGCCTTCTCCGCCTCGGCCTTGGCGGTCGTGTCGCAGCCGTCGTCGGCGAGGTAGCGGACCCCGGGCGCGGGGCCTGCGGCGATCAGGCCCGTACCGGAGCCGGGGACCCCGCCCGAGCCAGGACCGCTCGCGATGGGGCAGCCCGTGCTGCGGGCCCGGTCCTCCGCGAGGTCCGCCGCCTCGTCCGCTTCCTTGGCGGCCTTGCGGGCTCCCTCCACGTCCCCCGCGTCCGCGGCCTTGCGTGCGCGGTTCGCCGCGTCCCCCGCCTTGTCGGCGGCCTCCGCCGCCTCGGCAACTCCCTTGGCCGCCTTGCCCAGGTGGGAGAACTTGCCGGCCACCTTGGCGACGTCGTAGCCGGGGATGAAGAGCGAGCCGACGTTCCAGACGACGTCGGTGACGGCGCGGGTCTTCTCACCGTTGTTCCAGCGCCGGCGCACCTCGTCGCCGACGAAGAGGTCGTCGCCGACGCGGAAGGCGGTGTTCCAGGACGCCTTGCCCCAGTCGCCGAGTGCACCGGGGTAGTCGCCGTCGTCCCACTTGCCGGCCGCGTCCTTGGAGTCCTGGAGCCACTGGCCGCCGAGCTGCTTGCCGTACGCGCCGATGCCCTCCCAGGTCTCGCCCTTGAAGAGGTCGAAGAACCCGGTGACGTCGCCCCACACACCGTCCACCGCAACGCCCTTGACCACCTGGGTGATGCGGTCTCCGGCGCAGGAGAAGAATCCCCAGCCGGAGCAGTCCTCCTCCTCGGGCTCCTCCTGCTTCTCCTCCCGCGGGGGCTCCTCGGCCTCCTCGCCGGGCGCGGGCATCTCGTCGTATTCAGCCTCGGTCTCGGGGCCCGCCAGGACCGGAGTGTCGCCCGGCCCACCGGGACCACCGGGGCCAGCGGGCCCACCGGGGCCACCGGGCACAGGTGTTCCGTCCTCGGTGTCGCCCACACCCCCGGTCCCGCCGGGCCCGCCCGTGCCACCCGCGCCGGCTGCACCTGCGGAATCACCAGCCCCGCCGGCCCCGGTTGCACCTCCGGCAGCGCCAGTTCCATCCGGTCCCCCGGCACCCCCCGCATCACCCCCGGCCCCTCCAGGCCCACCCGCTCCCCCGGCCCCTCCGGCTCCCCCGTCCACCCCGCCCGCCGACGGCCGCACACCGCCCTGGTCACCGCCCTGGTCACCGCCCTGGTCACCGCCCTTTCCCCCGGTCGCGCCGTCCGCCGGGTCCGCTCCCCCGCAGTCCGTCCCGCCCGTGATCGAGCAGACCGCCTGTCCGATCCCCTCCGCGATCCGGCCGCCGAACCCGGTCAGGGTCAGCGCCAGCACGATCCCCGCGAGGATCACGACGAGACCCGCGTACTCGGCCGTGGACTGCCCCCGGTCCCGCCGCCAGGTGATCATCCGGGGCAGGGAGAAGCGCCAGTCCCAGCGGCGTGCGGGCGGCGCCGGCCGGTCCGGGCGGGCGAACCACGCCCGGCTCTCCGCGCGCGTCAGCAGCCACAGCACCACCAGCGGCACCAGTAACTGGCTGAACCCCCGCAGGGACCCGCCGCCGATGCTGCCGATGCCCCCGAGGACCAGCCAGACCTGTACGCCGATCAGTCCGGCCCACACCCGCCGCCCGCCGGTCCACAGTCGCCGCGAGAACAGGAATCCGGCGACCCCGGGCGCGGCCCCGTACAGCACGAGGCCAAACACCCCGGCGAACGGCCCGTCCGCCGCGAGCGCGGAGCCGAGCAGGCCGAGTCCGCCGAGCACGGTGACCGCGAACAGGAGCAGGACCAGCCCGCGCACCGCGTACAGCGGTCCGGGCAGCGGTGGCCGGGGTGCCCGCCCGGCACCTGCCGCTACCGGCCCCACGGGTATGCCACCGATCGCCGACATGCGCCACCCCAACCGCCGTACTCCGCAGGCGGAACGCACAGCGGAGGACGGCTCACGCTAGGGCTGCCCCGGGTGGGCGTCATGGGCCCGTGGGCCCTACCCGGGGCCCATCCCGCTCCCCCGCACCGGCCCCCCGTACACGCACAAGAGCACCCCCTCCGCGAGGGAGGGGGTGCTCAGGGACTTCACCTGCGTACGTGCGACGGCCGCCGCACCGCGCCGGGGACCTAGTCGGTCAGGTTCACGGAGCGCGCCGAGGCCGCCCCGATCTCCTCGGCCAGCTCGTTGAGCACCGTCTGCGGAACCGTGTCGTCCACGGTCAGCACCGCGAGGGCCTCGCCGCCGACGTCCGCCCGGGCGACCTGCATGCCCGCGATGTTGAGGCCCGCCTCGCCGAGGACCCGGCCGACCGTGCCGACGACGCCGGGACGGTCCTGGTAGCGCAGCACGACCATGTGGTCGGCGAGCGTCAGGTCCACGTCGTACTGACCGATGGCGACGATCTTCTTGAGGTTCTTCGGACCGGCCAGCGTGCCGGAGACCGAGACCTCCTCGCCGCCGGTGAGGGTGCCCCGTACGGTCACCACGTTGCGGTGGTCGGGGGACTCCGAGGAGGTCGTCAGCCGCACCTCGACACCGCGCTCCTGCGCGAACAGCGGGGCGTTGACGTAGCTGACGGTCTCGTCGACGACGTCCTCGAACACACCCTTCAGCGCGGAGAGTTCGAGGACCTTCACGTCGTGCTGGGTGATCTCGCCGTACACCTCGACGTCGAGCCGGGCCGCGACCTCGCCCGCGAGCGCGGTGAAGATCCGGCCGAGCTTCTCGGCGAGCGGCAGGCCGGGCCGTACGTCCTCGGCGATGACGCCGCCCTGGACGTTGACCGCGTCGGGGACCAGCTCGCCGGCGAGCGCGAGGCGCACCGAGCGGGCGACGGAGACGCCGGCCTTCTCCTGGGCCTCGTCGGTCGAGGCGCCGAGGTGCGGGGTGCAGACGACCTGGTCGAGCTCGAAGAGCGGGGAGTCCGTGCAGGGCTCCTTCGCGTACACGTCGAGGCCGGCGCCGGCGACGCGGCCCTCCTTGAGGGCGGAGTACAGCGCGGCCTCGTCGACGATGCCGCCGCGGGCCGCGTTCACGATCCGTACCGCGGGCTTGACCTTGTGCAGGGCCTCGTCGCCGATCAGACCCAGCGTCTCGGGGGTCTTGGGCAGGTGCACGGTGATGAAGTCGGAGGCTTCGAGCAGCTCGTCGAGGGTGAGGACCTTGACGCCCATCTGCGCGGCCCTGGCGGGCTGCACGTAGGGGTCGTAGGCGACGACCTTCATGCCGAAGGCGGACATCCGCTGGGCGACCAGCGCGCCGATCCGGCCGAGGCCGACGACGCCGAGGGTCTTCTCGGCCAGCTCGACGCCGCTGTACTTCGAGCGCTTCCACTCGCCGTTCTTCAGCGCGGAGTTGGCCTGCGGGATGTTCCGGGCGGTGGCCAGGATCAGGCCGCAGGCGAGCTCGGCGGCGGTGACGATGTTGGAGGTCGGGGCGTTCACGACCATCACGCCCGACTTGGTGGCGGCGGAGACGTCGACGTTGTCGAGGCCTACTCCGGCGCGGGCGACGACCCGCAGTTTCTTCGCGGCGGAGATGGCCTCCGCGTCGACCTTGGTCGCGGAGCGGACCAGGATCGCGTCCACGTCGGCGATCGCGGGCAGGAGTTCGGCGCGGTCGGCCCCGTTGCAGTGCCGGATCTCGAAGTCCGGCCCGAGGGCATCGACGGTGGCGGGCGACAGCTCTTCGGCAATGAGTACGACAGGCTTGGCAGTGCTCACGTGAGTCCTCACTGGTCCTTTGCGGACGGCCGTCCCGACGGCCGCAGGCGGTGGAGGGGGTGGGGCATGCAGGTGCCCCCCGAGCCGCGTGGAAGACGCACGACGCTGTGGGCCTGACGCGTGTATTGGTTCAGCAGTGTAGTGCTGTCGGCGGACCCCGTGTCCGCCTCTTCGTAAGAATCACCCGTCCGGGGCTCGACGTTCTGTACGGTCCCCGGCGGGCGGGAAGAGGGGCCGCGGCGTCCCCGCGCGCGGCCCCTCTTCCCGTGAGGCCTACGCCTCTTCGTCGTTCACCCAGCTCATGAGCTTGCGGAGCTCCTTGCCTGTGGTCTCCAGCAGGTGGTTCTCGTCGGCCTTCTTGTACTCGGAGTACTTCTTCAGGCCGCCGTGGTACTCGTCCATCCACTGCTGGGCGAAGGTGCCGTCCTGGATCTCGCCCAGGACCTTCTTCATCTCTGCCTTGGTGTCGGCGGTGATGATGCGGGGGCCGGTGATGTAGTCGCCCCACTCGGCGGTCTCGGAGACCGACCAGCGCATCTTCTCCAGGCCGCCCTCGTACATCAGGTCGACGATGAGCTTCAGCTCGTGGAGGCACTCGAAGTAGGCGATCTCCGGCTGGTAACCGGCCTCGGTCAGGGTCTCGAAGCCGGCCTTGACCAGGGCGGCGGCGCCACCGCAGAGCACGGCCTGCTCACCGAACAGGTCGGTCTCGGTCTCCTCGGTGAAGGTCGTCTTGATGACGCCGGCGCGGGTGCCGCCGATGGCCTTGGCGTACGACAGGGCCAGTTCGAAGCCCTTGCCGGTGGCGTCCTGCTCGACGGCGGCGATGCACGGAACGCCGCGGCCCTCCTCGTACTGGCGGCGGACCAGGTGGCCCGGGCCCTTGGGGGCGACCATGGCGACGTCGACGCCGGCCGGGGGCTTGATGAAGCCGAAGCGGATGTTCAGGCCGTGGCCGAAGAAGAGGGCGTCGCCGTCCTTGAGGTTGTCCTTGACGGACTCCTCGTAGACCTGGGCCTGGATCGGGTCCGGGACGAGGATCATGATGACGTCGGCCTCGGCCGAGGCCTCGGCCGGGGTGACGACGCGCAGGCCCTGCTCCTCGGCCTTCGCCTTGGACTTGGAGCCCTCGTGCAGACCGACGCGCACGTCGACGCCCGAGTCGCGGAGGGACAGCGCGTGGGCGTGGCCCTGGCTGCCGTAACCGAGAACCGCGACCTTGCGGCCCTGGATGATGGACAGGTCGGCGTCGGCGTCGTAGAACAGCTCGGCCACTGGGAATCTCCTAGGTGTGCGTGTTGTGCGTCCCACCGTACGGCGGGCTTCGGGCGGAAAGTTCTGGGGTCTCGCCATGCGGGCGCCCCGGGCGGGGCGCCCCCGGCGGAGCGGTCAGGCGCTGCGGTCCAGCGCCCGCAGCGAGCGGTCCGTGATGGACCGGGCGCCACGCCCTATGGCGATGGTGCCGGACTGCACGAGCTCCTTGATGCCGTACTGCTCCAGCATCTTGAGCATCGCTTCGAGCTTGTCGGCGCCGCCGGTGGCCTCGATGGTCACCGCGTCGGGCGACACGTCGACGGTCTTGGCGCGGAACAGCTGGACGATCTCGGTGACCTGGGAGCGGGTCTCGTTGTCGGCGCGGACCTTCACCAGGACGAGTTCGCGCTGGATGGCGGCCGCCGGTTCGAGTTCGACGATCTTCAGTACGTTGACGAGCTTGTTGAGCTGCTTGGTCACCTGCTCCAGCGGCAGCGCCTCGATCACGTTGACCACGATGGTGATGCGCGAGATCTCGGGGTGCTCGGTGGTCCCCACCGCGAGGGAGTCGATGTTGAACCCGCGGCGGGAGAAGAGGGCGGTGATGCGGGCGAGGACGCCGGGCTTGTTCTCCACCAGGACGGAGAGCGTGTGCTTGGACATGATTCTCTCTCTGCTCTTCTCTGGCTCTAGTCGTCTTCGTTGTCGCCGAAGTCGGGGCGCACGCCCCGGGCGGCCATGACCTCGTCGTTGGAGGTGCCGGCGGCGACCATCGGCCAGACCATGGCGTCCTCGTGGACGATGAAGTCGACGACGACCGGGCGGTCGTTGATGGAGTTGGCCTCTTCGATGCACTTGTCGAGGTCTTCGGGGCGCTCGCAGCGGATCGCGTAGCAGCCCATCGCCTCGGACAGCTTGACGAAGTCGGGGACGCGGGTGCCCTTGGCCTCGTTGCCTTCGCAGTCCTGGCCGCTGTGCAGGACGGTGTTGGAGTAGCGCTGGTTGTAGAAGAGCGTCTGCCACTGGCGGACCATGCCCAGCGCGCCGTTGTTGATGATGGCGACCTTGATGGGGATGTTGTTCAGGGCGCAGGTGGTGAGTTCCTGATTGGTCATCTGGAAGCAGCCGTCGCCGTCGATCGCCCAGACGGTGCGCTCCGGCATGCCGGCCTTGGCGCCCATGGCGGCCGGGACCGCGTAGCCCATGGTTCCGGCGCCGCCGGAGTTGAGCCAGGTCGCGGGCTGCTCGTACTGGATGAAGTGCGAGGCCCACATCTGGTGCTGGCCGACGCCCGCCGCGTAGATGGTGCCCTCGGGGGCGAGCTCGCCGATCCGCTGGATGACCTGCTGCGGGGAGAGCTGGCCGTTGTCGGGGAGGTCGTAGCCCAGCGGGTAGGTGTCGCGCCAGCGGCTGAGGTCCTTCCACCAGGCGGTGTAGTCCGAGGTGTTGCCCTCGGTGTACTCGGCCTGGACGGCCTGGACCAGGTCGGCGATGACCTCGCGGGCGTCACCGACGATGGGCACGTCGGCGGCGCGGTTCTTGCCGATCTCGGCCGGGTCGATGTCGGCGTGGACGATCTTCGCGAAGGGGGCGAAGCTGTCCAGCTTGCCGGTGACGCGGTCGTCGAAGCGGGCGCCGAGGGCGACGATCAGGTCGGCCTTCTGGAGCGCGGTGACGGCGGTGACCGCACCGTGCATGCCCGGCATTCCGACGTGCAGCGGGTGGCTGTCGGGGAATGCGCCGAGCGCCATCAGTGTGGTGGTGACGGGCGCTCCGGTGAGCTCTGCGAGGACCTTCAGCTCCGCGGTGGCCCGCGCCTTGAGGACGCCGCCGCCGACGTACAGCACGGGCCGCTTGGCGGCGGTGATCAGCTTGGCGGCCTCGCGGATCTGCTTGGCGTGCGGCTTGGTGACGGGCCGGTAGCCGGGCAGGTCGTTGACGGGGGGCCAGGAGAAGGTGGTCTGGGCCTGGAGGGCGTCCTTGGCGATGTCGACGAGGACCGGTCCCGGGCGTCCGGTGGAGGCGATGTGGAAGGCCTCGGCGATGGTGCGCGGGATGTCGGCCGGGTCGGTGACCAGGAAGTTGTGCTTGGTGATCGGCATCGTGATGCCGCAGATGTCCGCTTCCTGGAAGGCGTCCGTACCGATGGCCTTGGAGGCGACCTGGCCGGTGATGGCGACCAGCGGCACCGAGTCCATGTGGGCGTCGGCGATCGGGGTGACCAGGTTGGTGGCGCCGGGCCCCGAGGTGGCCATGCAGACGCCGACCTTGCCGGTGGCCTGGGCGTAACCGGTGGCCGCGTGACCCGCGCCCTGCTCGTGCCGCACCAGCACGTGCCGGACCCGGGTGGAGTCCATCATCGGGTCGTACGCCGGCAGGATCGCTCCGCCCGGAATGCCGAACACCGTGTCGGCCCCGACCTCTTCGAGCGCCCGGATGAGCGACTTCGCGCCGGTCACGTGCTCGATCGGGCTGCTCTGGGATCCGGTGTTACGGGGTCGGGGCTGCGGATGGTGGGCCCCGGAGGCCTGCTCGGTCATCGGCATTCTCTTCTCGAAGCTGAGGGTGGGAGCTGCTGAGGTGAAGCGAGGTTCTACGTGTGTCTGAGGGTGCTTTATGCGGGTTTGGGCGGTGCCGGTGCAACAAAAAACCCCCCGTGCCGTGAGGCAAGCGAGGGGAGCGCGTCGGGGCGGGACAAGCGGGTCCGATGAGGAGCCCTGCTTCAGCCGACGCGCTTTCCAAGTACGAGAATTCGGGTGCGCATGGCATTGACCCTCCCTCCGGCGCACCGGGTGTGTCAAGTGGGTGGGACGGGCGTCTCAGAATGTGAGCGCAATGGCGGATGTGTGAACGAGTCCGCGCCGGGGGTTCCGGTGTGCCGTACGGGCAGCGCCCCGCCGGTCAGGACGGGGAGTCCGCCGCCGGTGCCGCCCGGTACGGGGAAGTCCCCGCGGGCCAGGGCCCGGCGCAGCCGGTACTCGTCGAGGGGTCCTGAGAACGCCATGCCCTGCCCGTGCGTGCACCCCATCGTGCGCAGGGCGACCACTTGTTCGGGAAGGTCGACGCCCTCGGCGACCGACTGCATGCCGAGGTCGGTGGCGATCCGCAGCAGCCCACTGGTGATCTTGTAGAGCCGGGCCGACTCGACGACGCCCTCGACCAGGCCGCGGTCGAGCTTGAGTATGTCGATGGGCAGCCTGCGCAGGGCGTTGACGGCCGCGTACCCGCTGCCGAAGCCGTCCAGGGCGATCCGTACGCCGAGCCTGCGCAGGGCCGCCAGGCGCTGCTCCAGGTCGTCGAAGGAGACCCTGGGGTCGCTGTCGGAGATCTCTATGACGAGGGCCCCCGACGGCAGCCCGTGCCGGGTGAGCAGGGACTCCACGGAGCCGAGCGGCAGGGACCTGTCGAGCAGCCGGCGGGCGGTCATCCGGACGGTGACCGGCACGGGGTGGCCCGCGTGGTAGCGCTCGGCGGCCTGCTCGACGGCCTCCGACAGGAGCCAGCGGCCGAGTTCGGCGGTGCGGTCGCTGTCGTCGGCGACCCGCAGGAACTCGGCGGGGGTGAAGAGGATGCCCTGCGCGGAGCGCCAGCGGGCCTGGGCGGCGACGGCGGTGATCCGCCCGGTGGCGAGGCTGACGACCGGCTGGTGCAGCAGGGCGAACTCGCCGTCGTGCAGGGCGGAGCGCAGGCGTGCCGCGAGTTCGGTGCGGCGTACCACCTCGGCCTGCATCTGGGGGGCGTAGAGCTCGACACGGTCCTTGCCCGCCGCCTTGGCGCGGTACATGGCGAGGTCCGCGTTGCGCATGAGGTCGGTGGGGCTGATGCCTGGTTCCGCGAAGGCGACGCCGATGGACGCGGCGACCCGGACATCGTTGCCGTCCACCCGGTAGGGCTGGGAGAGGGTGAGGCGGAGCCGGTCGGCGATCTCGTGCACCTGGTACTCGCGGGCGGCCTGGTCGCGGGTGCCGTCGCCGAGGATCAGGGCCGCGAACTCGTCGCCGCCGAGGCGGGCGGCGGTGTCGCCGGCCCGGACCGAGTCGTGGAGGCGGCGGGCGGCCTGGATGAGCAGCTCGTCGCCCGCCTGATGACCCAGCCGGTCGTTCACCGCCTTGAAGCCGTCCAGGTCGATGAAGAGGACGGCGGTGCCGGGATCGGTGGCGCGGCGGCCCGCCAGCGCCTGCCGGACCCGTTTGGTGAACAGCGCCCGGTTGGGCAGGTCGGTGAGCGGGTCGTGTTCCGCGTTGTGCTGCAGCTGGGCCTGGAGGCGCACCCGTTCGGTGACGTCCCGGCTGTTGAAGATGAGACCGCCCTGGTGCCGGTTGACGGTGGACTCGACGTTGAGCCAGTCGCCGGTGCCGGACTTGAAGCGGCACTCGATGCGGGTGGTGGGCTCGTCGAGGGGCGATGCCGCGAGGAAGCGGCGTACCTCGTGGACGACCTGGCCGAGGTCGGCGGGGTGGATGATCGAGGCCAGCTCGGAGCCGACCAGCTCGTCCGCGTCGCGCCCGTAGACCCCGGAGGCGGCCGGGCTGACGTACCGCAGCATGCCGGTGGGAGCGGCGATCATGATGACGTCGCTGGAGCCCTGCACCAGGGAGCGGAAGTGGTTCTCCTTCTGGGCCAGTTCCTGGGTGAGGGCGATGTTGTCGACGAGCATGATGCCCTGGCGGACGACCAGGGCCAGCACGACCGTGCAGCCGGTGAAGAGCACCACCCGGTCGAGTTTGTGGCCGTCCATGACGTTGTAGAGGATCCCCAGGACGCAGACGGCCGCGGCGAGGTACGGGGTGAGTGCGGCGAGCGACCCGGCGATGGGGCGGCTGGGGCTGCGGACGGCCGACCGGGCGTACGGCAGGTGGCCTGCGGCGCCTCGCGCGGGATGGGCGGCGGCCCCGCGCTGCGGGTGGGGGGCCGGTGCGTGCGGCGGGTGGGGTGCGGGCCGGTCCTGGCCGGCCGGGCGGCCGGGTGCCTTCGCGGTGCCGGTCCACGGCTTCGCGGCCCGGCGGGCGCCCCACGGGGCGTACGCGAGCAGCAGCGAGCCCGCGAACCAGCCCGCGTCGAGGATCTGCCCCGAGTGGTAGCTCTCGCGCAGCAGCGGCGAGGTGAACAGGGCGTCGCACAGCACGGTCATGGCGAGGGCCGCGATCGCCGTGTTGATCGCCGCACGGTTGGCCGACGAGCGCCGGAAGTGCAGCGCCAGGACCATGCTGACCAGGGCGATGTCCAGGAGCGGGTAGGCCAGCGAGAGTGCGGCGTGCGCCACGCTGGCGCCCTGGAAGGCCGTGGAGTGCGCGAGGGCCAGGCTCCAGGAGAGGGTGAGCAGGGAGCCCGCGATCAGCCAGGAGTCCAGGGCCAGGCAGAGCCAGCCCGCCCTGGTGACGGGCCGCTTGGCGAGCACCAGCAGGCCGACGATGGCGGGCGGCCCGAAACAGAGGAAGAAGAAGTCGGCGAACGAAGGGGCCGGCACGGGGCGCTCGAGCACCACTTCGTACCAGCCCCAGACCGCGTTGCCGCCGGCCGCCATCAGCGAGGAGGCCGAGAACAGCAGCCAAGCGGGCTTGAAGCCGCTCTCCCGGGACCTGGCGTAGAGGAAGCAGGAGACCGCGGCGACCAGCGCTGCCGCGGCGAGTCCGAAGTCGCCCATGATCAGCGCCAGTCGGGGGGATCCCCAGCCGAGGGCGGATCCGGCGGCGTATCCTCCGCAGACCACCGCGAGGGCGAGCTGGGTCAGCAGGCTCGACCCGCCGCCGCTGTCGTACTCCTCGGCGGCCGAGTGAGGGGCCAGCAGGGCCCCCGAGGCACTCACCGGACCTCCCCGCACGGGGGTTTGCGGCGGACTCCCGGCCCTCGGTCACCGGGCCGGTGTCCGAGCCGCGTCGGATCGTCTCTCCCTTGGCCGTGGTGCATCGCCCGTCGCCCCCCTCGCATTGTCCGTCGTGCTCCCCCGCGCCGTCGTGGTGCACGGCGCAGCCCCTAGGTCGGGACGATACACCAGACTCGTCACTCAGGGACATAGCTCCTCTACGCTCAGTAACTACCTGCGGCATTACCGGAACTGGGCGCTGTCGGGCGGCTCCGGAGCGTGTCCGCAGGGTGCTTCCGGGCGTACGGGGCACCCGCCCGGCGGGCTCCTCAGGCCACGGTGCGGACGACGTGGGCGAGCGCCCGGCAGGCTCTTCAGGCCACGGTGCGGACGACATGGGCGAGCGGTTCGCCGGCCGCGAACCGGGTCAGCTGGGCGGCCAGCAGCCGCTTCGCGCGCGGCAGGAAGGCGGAGGTGCTGCCGCCCACATGCGGGCTGATCAGCACACCGGGCGCGTGCCACAGCGGGTGGCCGGCGGGCAGCGGCTCCGGGTCCGTGACGTCGAGCGCGGCCCGCAGCCGGCCCCGCTCCGTCTCGGCGAGGAGGGCGGCGGTGTCCACGACGGGGCCGCGTGCGACGTTCACCAGCAGGGCGCCGTCCTTCATCAGGGCGAGGAACCCCGCGTCGGCCAGACCCCGGGTGTCCTCGGTGAGCGGCGTCGAGAGGATCACCACGTCCGCGTCCGGCAGGAGCGCGGGCAGGTCCGTGAACGCGTGCACGGCGCCGCGCTCCGTGGTGCGTGCGGAGCGCGCGACGCGCGCCACCCGCGCACATTCGAAGGGGGCGAGCCGGTCCTCGACGGCCGCGCCGATGGCTCCGTATCCGACGATCAGGACGGACTTGTCGGCGAGCGCCGGGTAGAAGCCGGAGCGCCATTCCTCGTGCCGCTGCCCCTCGACGAAGCCGGGGATGCCGCGCAGTTGGGCGAGAGTCAGGGCGAGGGCGAGTTCGGCGGTGCTGGCCTCGTGGACCCCGCGGGCGTTGGACAGCGTCACGCCCGTGTGCGGTCCTGGCCGCAGTCCGTCGCGGACGTGGTCGACGCCTGCCGTGAGGGTCTGGACGGCGCGCAGCGAGGTCATCCGCTCCAGCGGCTGCTGGGCGACCCGGGCCTCCAGCATGTAAGGAACGACGTAGAAGACGCAGTCCGCGGGGTCGGCGGGGTAGTCGGCGTGGCCGTCCCAGACGCGGTAGGCCAGGGGGACGGCGGCCGGGTCGGGGAGGCCGTCGATCTCGGCGGGTTCCATGGGCAGCCATACGTCAGCAGTCATGGTCAGGAGGCTATGCGAACTGCTCTGACCAGCAGCGGCTAGTTTGGTGGGGGTGCGTCGGGGGGTGCGTCATACGGAGGGGTACGGGCAAGGTGGAGCGCAGGACAATCGGGGCGACAGCGCTCGAAGTGGGCGCGATCGGGCTCGGCTGCATGCCGATGAGCTGGGCGTACACCGCCTCCCGGCAGCGGGGCGAGGAGTCGCTGCGGGCCCTGCACACGGCGCTCGACCTGGGGGCGAATCTGCTCGACACGGCCGACATGTACGGCCCGTTCACCAATGAGCTGCTGATCGGGCGGGTGCTGCGGGAGCGCCGTCGGGACGCCTTCGTGTCGACCAAGGCCGGACTGCTGGTGGGTGAGCAGCACATCGTCGCCAACGGGCGGCCCTCCTACATCCGCCGGGCCTGCGACGCCTCGCTGCGCCGCCTCCAGACGGATGTCATCGACCTCTACCAACTGCACCGCGCGGACCCGGAGATACCCGTCGAGGAGACCTGGGGGGCGATGGCCGAACTGGTGCGGGCCGGGAAGGTGCGGGCGCTGGGCCTGTGCGCGGTGGGCGCGCGGGCCTCGCGGCGTTCCGGCACCGGCATCGGACGGCCGCTGACGGGCGGGCTGCACGACGACACGGTCCGTCAGCTGGAGCGGGTGCAGCAGGTGTTCCCGGTGGCGGCGGTGGAGGCCGAGCTGTCGGTGTGGTCGCCGGAGGCGCTGACCCGGCTGCTGCCGTGGTGCCAGGCGCGCGGGGTCGGGTTCGTGGCGGCGATGCCGCTCGGGAACGGCTTTCTGAGCGGCACGCTGACACCCGGTCAGGGGTTCGAACCGGAGGACGTACGGGCCCGCCACCCGCGGTTCACCGCCGAGATGATGGCGGCGAACCAGCCACTGGTGGCCGGCCTGCGGCGGATCGCGGAGCGGCACGGGCCCGGGGTCACTCCGGGGCAGGTGGCGCTGGCCTGGGTGCTGTCCCGGGGCCCGCACGTGATCCCGGTGCCGGGCGCGAAGCACGAGCGGTGGGTCGCCGAGAACGCGGCGGCCTGCGAACTGGTGCTGACCGAAAGGGATTTGGCGGCGATCGCAGAACTGCCCGCGGCGCAGGGGTCGTGGGACTGAGGTGTGCCGCGCGGCGGCGGCGCGGGCGGTCCCCGGGGCGCGCCGCGCGAGGTCCGCGACGGGACACGAACAGGGGAAGTCGGTGTATGAACTCAAGGGAGCTCTCCCGCTCGAAGCGAATCGAAGGGATCACATCGTGCGACGTCCTGCTGTGACAGCCGTCCTGGCCGCCGCGGCGCTCCTGCTCACCGCGGGGTGCTCCGACGGCGGTCCGGGCGGTGCCCCCAGACCTCCGGAGAGCAACGGCGGTTCGGCGCCCGGCCGCGCCGAGCCGACCGGCAGCGCGATCCCGTCGGCCGCCCCGAGCCCCTCGGGCGCGCCCGCGAAGGGTTCGGCCGCGGTGACGGCCACCGTCGCGAAGAACCTCAAGTCGCCGTGGGGGCTCGTCGCCCTGCCGGACGGCGACCTGCTGGTGTCGTCACGCGACGAGGGGTCCCTCACCCGGGTCGACGCGCGGTCGGGCGCGGTCACCGCGGTCGGCAAGGTGGTGGGTGTGTCGCCCGCGGGCGAGGGCGGTCTGATGGGGCTCGCGCTGTCCCCCACGTACGCCACCGACCATCAGGTCTACGCGTACTTCACGACCGAGTCGGACAACCGCATCGCCCGCATGATCTACGACGAGAAGCGCCCGGCCGGCCAGCAGCTGGGCGCCCCCGACACGGTGTTCAAGGGTATCCCGAAGGGGCACACGCACAACGGCGGGCGGATCGCCTTCGGCCCGGACAAGATGCTGTACGCGGGTACCGGCGAGACGGGCGAGCGGGGTCTCGCCCAGGACCCGGCCTCGCTCGGCGGGAAGATCCTGCGGATGACGCCGGAGGGCGACCCGGCGAAGGACAACCCGTCGGCGGACTCGGTGGTGTACTCGCTGGGTCACCGCAATGTGCAGGGCCTGGCCTGGGACGCGGACCGGCGGCTGTGGGCGGCCGAGTTCGGCCAGGACACCTGGGACGAACTGAACCTGATCGAGCCAGGCAAGAACTACGGCTGGCCCACGGCCGAGGGCAAGGCGGGCAAGCCGGGCTTCGTCGACCCGGTCGCGCAGTGGAAGACATCCGACGCCTCCCCCAGCGGCATCGCGGTCGCCGAGGGCTCGGTGTGGGTGGCCGCTCTGGGCGGTGAGCGGCTGTGGCGGGTGCCGCTGGCGGGCGCGAAGCCGGTGGCGGAGCCGCAGGCCTTCTTCGAGGAGAAGTACGGGCGGCTGCGGACGGTACTGGCGGTCGGCGGCGACCAGTTGCTGCTGGTCACCAACGAGACGGACTCCCGGGGTTCGCCCCAAACGGGCGACGACCGGATCCTGAAGGTGACGGTCACCTAGCCACGGCACCGGCCCGGTGTCCGCAGGACTGCGCCCTCGGGCCGGCGTCCTCGGGTCGGCGTCCACGAGCCCGGCGGCCACGGGCCAACGCCCACGGTCCGGGGCGGCTCCGCGGGGTCACCCGGCCGTGGCACCGGCCTCGCGCGCCGGGCCGGGGGCCGCTTCCCCGCCGAACAGGTCGAGGCGGTGTGCCACTGCCGCCGCCTCGCCCCGGCCCGCGACCTGCAACTTCGCCAGGATGTTCGAGACGTGGACGCTGGCCGTCTTGGGCGAGATGAACAGTTCCTCGGCGATCTGCCGGTTGCTGCGGCCCGCCGCGACCAGCCGCAGCACGTCCCGTTCGCGCGGGGTGAGATGGAAGGCCGGGGTGCCGGAGGAGTCGTCCCCGTCCGTACGGGAGAGCCCGGCGGCGGGTGCCAGCCGGGTGCGCCGGGCGAGGTCGGCGACCCGGTCGGCGAGCGGCCGGGCACCGAGCTGTGCGGCGGTGGCACCCGCCAGCCGGAGCAGCTCGGCGGCTCGCTCGCGGTCGGCCCCGCGCTCCCGGTCGGTGCCGCCCGGCCCGTCGGTGCCGCCCGGCCCGTCGGCGATGTCGGGCCCGTCGGCGGTCGCGTCGGCGGTGGCGGTCGCGTCCGCGGTGTCGGGCGCGCCCGCTCTGTCCGCCCGGCCGGTGTCCGGGGTCCGGGCGGTGGCGCGCGGGCCCGATTCCAGGAGGGCCTGGGCCCAGCGGAGCCTGACCCTGGCCAGGTCGAAGGGCCGTTCCAGGGGAGCGAAGGCCGTCGCGATGGCGGACCAGTCCTCGGGGGTGTCGCGGCATTCTGCGCGGCGGAGTTCGGCCCCCACCCACCTGTCGTACGCCTGCCACAGGGGCACCCCGGTCGCCAGCCGTCCTGTCTGGTCCCTGATCAGCTGAAGTGCCGCGGTGCGGCCCGGCTCCGCTGCGGCGAGGGAGCGGGCGTCGGCTTCCAGGGCGGCGGCCTCCAGGAGGAGCGGCCAGGCGTAGCGGTGCGTGCCCAGGCGGAAGCCGCCCTCGGCCGCGCGCTCCAGTTCGGCGCGGGCGTCGAGGACGCGGCCCTCGTGCGCGGCGATGGCGAGGGCGACCCGGTGCAGGGGGACCGTGTGCTGGGGCATCAGGTCCCGCAGGCCGTAGTGGTCCGCCGCGGCGGCGAGTTGGGCCTTCGCGTCGTCGAGATGGCCGCGGACGAGGGAGAGTTCGGCGCGGCGCAGCGCGGAGCTGCCGCGTGGTTTGGCGCTGGGGGCCGCGCGTTCGGTGCGCAGGCAGTTGGCGGCGGCCTCGTCCCAGCGTCCGAGCGAGAAGTAGGACTCGGACTGGTTGGCGAGGATCCAGTGCTCGCTGTCGACGAGGCCGTGCGCGCGGGCGTACTCCAGCCCCTCCGCGCAGAGCTCCGCGGACTCACGGGAGCGGCCGACGGCCTCCAGGACGGAGGGGATGTTGGCGTGGCAGCGGTTGGCGAGCGTGACCAGCTTGCGGGCCAGGGCCGTCTCCCGTACGGCCCGCATCGCGGCGAGGCCGTCGTCGATGTCGCCCGCGTCGGCCATGAGGCCGCCGAGGGTGAGGCGGGCGTTCAGTTCGGTTTCCTCGGCGCCGACCATCCCGGCGTACCCGACGGCCTGTTCGGCGGTGGTGAGGGCTTCGGGTCCTGGCTGGTGGAGCATGGCCCAGGCCGCGGCGTAGGCCAGGATGTCGGCGTGCACCGCGGACGGCGGCAGGCCGCGCACCAGCTCCTGGGCGGTGACCAGTTCGGTGCGGCCGTCACCGCGTGCGAGGGCGGAGGTCACCTTGGCGCGCTGGAGCCAGAACCAGGCGGCGCGCAGGGCGGCCGGTTCGTCGTAGCGGGGGCTGCCGTCCTGGCCCGGTGCCGCGTCCTCGGCGAGGAGCCGCAGCGCCCGCTTGGCGATCTTGAGGGCGCGTTCGCGTTCGCCGCCGAGGCGGGCGGCGACGGTGGCCTCTGCCATCAGGTCGAGATAGCGCAGCGGGGTGGCGGCCGGGTCGCAGCCGCAGGGCGGGTAGACCTCGGCGAAGTCGATCGGCCGCAGCACGGCACGCACCTCGCGCGGCGCCTCGTCCCACAACTCCATGGCCCGCTCCAGCAGTCGCAGTTGTTCGAGGCGGGCGTGCCTCTTGCGGGCCTGGACGGCGGCACTGAGCACGGCGGGCAGCGCCTTGGCCGCGTCGTGGGCGGCGTACCAGTAACTGGCGAGCCGGGTGGCGCGCTCCCCGCTCCGTACGGCCGAGGGGTCGGCCTCCAGGGCCTCGGCGTACCGCCGGTTCAGCCGGGACCGCTCCCCCGGCAGCAGGTCGTCGCTGACCGCCTCGCGGACGAGGGAGTGCCGGAAGCGGTAGCCGTCGTCGGCGGGCGCGGCCTGGAGGAGGTTCGCGCCGACCGCGGCGCGCAGGGCCCCGATCAGGTCGTCCTCGGCGAGCTGGGCGACGGCGAGCAGCAGCCGGTACTCGACGGTGGAGCCGCCCTCGGCGACGATCCGCACGACGTGCTGGGCGTCCTCGGGCAGCGTTTCGACGCGTACCAGGAGGAGGTCGCGCAGGGAGTCGGTGAGCCCGGTGCGGCAGCCGCTGCCCATCGAGACGGCCAGTTCCTCGACGAAGAAGGCGTTGCCGTCGGAGCGGCCGAACACCTCGTCCACCAGGTCGGGCCGGGGCGCGCCGGCCAGGATGCCGGTGAGCTGCCGGTCGACCTCGTCGCGGGTGAAGCGCGGCAGGTCGATGCGCCGCACGGTACGCAGCCGGTCCAGCTCGGCGAGCAGGGGGCGCAGCGGGTGACGCCGGTGGATGTCGTCGGCGCGGTAGGTGCCGACGACGACGAGACGGCCGGTGCGCAGGGTGCGGAAGAGGTAGGAGAGGAGGTTGCGGGTGGAGGCGTCCGCCCAGTGCAGGTCCTCCAGAACGAGAACGACGGTACGGACGGCGGCGATCCGCTCCAGCAGCCTGGCGGCGACCTCGAAGAGCCGGGCCGGGGCGTCCTCGGTGGGGGTACGGGGGCCCGGCAGGCCCGGTATGCCGGTGAGTCCAGTGGGGCCGGAGAGGTCCTGGCTGCTCGTGGGGCCAGGTGTGCCGTAGGGGTACGAGGGGGCTTCGTGGAGCTCCGGGAGGAGCCGGGCCAGCTCGTCCTCCTGGCCTGCGGCGGCGTGGGCCATCTCCTCGGGGAGCTGGCGGTAGAGGGTGCGCAGGGCCGCGGAGAAGGGTGCGAAGGGAAGGCCGTCGGCACCGATCTCGACGCAGCCGCCCACGGCCACGACGGGGGCGTCCGGTGCGGGGTGCGGGCTCGCGGCGGGGTCTTGGTCCGCGGTGCCCGCGCCGGCCGCGGTACCGGAGGTGTCCGGTGCCGGGCCCGGCCTCGCGGACGCGGGGCTGCTCGCGGTGCCCGTGACGCGTGCCAGGAACTCCTCGACCAGACGGGTTTTGCCGACCCCCGCCTCGCCGCCGAGCAGCAACGCCTGCGGCTCGCCCGTGGTGGCACGGGCGAGCGCGTCGGTGAGGATGCTCAGTTCGCCGGTACGGCCGACGAACACGGGACTGACAGACCTGGTCTCCACGCCGCTGAGCATCGCACAGGGCTTCGAGGAGTCCGGCTTCGGGAAGTCCCGCCGCGAGGAGCTCCGCTTGGAGGCGTCCGCCTCCGGGAAGTCCCGCTGCGAGGAGCTCCGCTTGGAGGCGTCCGCCTCCGGGAAGTCCCGCTGCGAGGAGTCCGTACCCACTCCCACTGTCCGCACGGCGGACCGCCGGTCACGCGGCGCGGGTGAAGTGCGAACGGAGCGAACGACGCTGCCCCGCCGGGCCCTCGGTCTGCGGACCGGTGCCGCCGGTACGGGCCGCCCGGTCCTCGCGGGCGGCTCGGGCGCCGTCGCGGGCCTCGCGGACGAGGTGGTCCCTGCGGGCCTCCTCCACGAGGTGGGCGTGGCGGCTCTGGTGCATCTCGTACTCGAACATCTGGGGCTCCCCCGGAGTGAATTGGCTGTGCATCGCGGTTCTTGCGATGCCTCAACCTTCGCTTCCCAGGGGGTGCCGCCACATCGGGAGACTGCCGGATATCGGGGGCCGCCGCGGGCCCCGCCGGGTCCTCAGGGGGCCTTAGGCGAAGCCCGGGTACGGCCGGAGGGCCTTAGTCCCCACGCCCCTTGCCGCAGAGGAGGCCGAGGGGCGGTCGGGTTGCCCCACGCGCGGCCGGGGGCGGGTCAGGCCGACGGCGGGGTGGGGATGGCGGCGAACAGGTCGAAGTACATCCCCGTCGAGAGCAGCAGCCCGATGATGCCCAGGATCACACCGCCCCAGGCCACCGACCGCATCCACACGGGCCGCCCGGCCACGCCGGTGGGCGAGGCGGGCGAGGAGGTGGAGGTGGCCGCGCGCAGTGCCAGCAGCACACCAGCGCCAGCAGCGCGAATCCGCCGTTGACCAGCGCCGTCATGTGCCAGACGTTGCCGTACAGTCCGTCGATCTGCGCGGTCGGGGAGCTCGACTGCGACAGCGTCAGCTGGCTGACGAGCTTCTCGCGGTCACCGAGCACCGGCCCGATCCAGCCGCCGGTGAGGGCGACCAGACCCAGACCGGCCGAGACGACCGCTCCGGCTCCCGCCCCGACCCCGGCGGAGGACGCGGCTGCCCGGGCCTCCTCGGCATCGAGTTCGGCCTCCAGCTCGGCGGACTCCTCCTCCGTGAGCTCGCCCTCGGCGGACTCCGCGGCGGGAACGTCCTTCGCCAGGGAGGTCTTCGACGCGCCGCCCTGCGGCGGCAGGTTGGTGCTCTTGGAGACGGCGTCCTTCGAGGTGGAGGCCTCCGAAGCGGTCTCCTTCGAAGTGGAGGCCTCCGAAGCGGTCTCCTTCGAGGTGGAGTCCGCGGTGACGGTGCCCGTCGCTGCGGACTCGTCGGCCGTGGCCTCGGTCGTGGTGGTCTTGCTCCCGGTACGGGTCGTGGCGTCCATGTGCCGCACGCTAGGTCCCGTATCTGAGAGTCCTCTTAACGCGTCGCTCGCAGACCGACGCACCCCCGCGCGTCACCGCGAACCCGCCCCCGCCCCCGAGCCGTCCCGCGCCGCCCGCCACTCCGGCGCCAGCACCGACCAGATCTCCTCGTCGTGCCGCACCCCCCGGTACAGGTACGCCTCGCGCAACACCCCGTCCATGCGCATGCCGAGCCGCTTCGCGGTGTTGATGCTGCCGGTGTTCTCCGCGTCGCAGAGCCACTCGACGCGGTGGATGCCGCGCTCCTCGACCGCCCAGTCGATCAGTACCCGGCACGCCTGGGTGACCAGCCCGCGCCCGGTGGCCGAGGGCTCCAGCCAGCAGCCCACCTCACAGGTGCCCGCCGCCGCGTCGAAGAGCCGGAACATCACCCCGCCGACGAGCGTTCCGTCCAGCCAGATCCCGAAGATCCCGCCCGCGTCGTCGGCGGTCTTCTGCGCGTACCGCTGGAGGAAGGCCCGCGCGGACTCCAGGTCCTTGTTGACGTCGGGCATGCCGATGTACTTGCCGATGTGTGCCCGGCCCCGGTCGATGTGCGCCAGGAACTCCTCGGCCCGCCACGGCTCCAGCGGTCGCAGCACCGCCTTCTCGCCGTCACCCCGGCCGGCCAGGTCTGTGCCGAACATGCTGCTCCCCGTTCTCGTTCGTGCTCCCGTTCGCGCGCGCGTGCTGTCGTTCGCGCTCCCGTTCGCCTTCTGGTTGCGGGGATCCTCGCATGTCCGGCACCCTGCCCGGCACTTCATTTCCGCGCGGGGGTGCGCCGGCTCCGCGTACGCCGGCGCCGCGCGGGAGCGGGTCAGCCCGAGACGCTGGGCCGCCCGTTCTCGATGTGGCCCATCAGCCGGCGCCGGAAGCCCGGCTCGCCCTCCACGGTGACCGCGAGGTCGTACCAGCCGTGCGCGTCGTCCGCCGAGTGCACGATGCTGCGGCTGCGGCCCGGCCGGACGCTGATCCGGCGCGGGCGGCGCTCGTCGAGGTCGTCCTCGTCGGCGTACGCGAGCGGCTGCACGGTGAAGGTGACGGCCCTGCGTCCCCGGTTCGTCAGGGTCAGGTGCAGGTCCCGGTCGCGTGCCTCGATCCGCGAGGACACCTCGGCCGTCCCCGCCTTCGTACCGGCGAACTCGCGGCGGAAGCCGTTCGGTCCGGTGACGGTGAAGCGGTACGCGTCCTGGGCCAGCGGCACCGTCCAGGCCGCTTCGCCCCGGCCCTCGACGTCCAGGTGCTGGGGCACGGCGAACTCACCGGCGTACGGGTAGAGCGCGAAGTGGGTGCTGGCACGCCCGGAGTTGCGGACCGAAAGACGCAGCGAGGATCCGCCCGGTGCCACCTTCCCGTCCACGTCCGGCTGGTACGGCAGGGCCCTCGCGCGCCGCTGCCCCGGCTCCTGCACGGGCATGTGCTGCTGCAGCGGCGGCACAGGACGCCACCTGCCGGTGAACGGCGGAACGGCGCCGGGCCGGTCCACCGCGGGCTGCCGGTAGGACCTGCGGAAGTCGAAGGCCGAGGTGAGGTCACCGGTCACCTGCCTGCGCCACGGGGTGATGTTCGGCTCGCGCACCCCCGTCCACTTCTCCAGGAAACGGATCACCGAGGTGTGGTCGAAGGTCTCCGAGCACACGTGGCCGCCGACCGTCCACGGCGAGACGACCAGCATCGGAACGCGGATGCCGAGCCCCGTCGGCCTGCCCTTCCACCGCTCGTCCGTGTTGTTCTCCGGCGGGACGGGCGGCGGCACGTGGTCGAAGAAGCCGTCGTTCTCGTCGTAGTTGATCAGGACGGCGGTGTGCCGCCAGACGTCGGGGTGCGAGGCGAGCGCGTCGAGCACCTGGTACACGAGGGAGGCGCTGGCGACGGGCGAGGAGGAGCCGGGGTGCTCGGAGTCGATCGCCGAGGGCACCAGGTAGGAGACCTCGGGCAGCTTCCCGGCGGCCACGTCCGCGCGGAAGTTCTTGGCGAGGCTGCCGGTCTCGCCCCGGCGCAGTCCCCGCTCGAAGAGGGAGCGCTCGTGCTTGTCGAGAGTCGCGACGCCCTCTTCGAGGAGCGCGAGGAGCCGGGTCCGCTCGGCGGCGTCCTTGGTGTCGCGCACCGCCGCGTAGAAGGACTCCATGAAGGTGTGGCCGCCGGTCCTGGCCAGAGCCTTACGGGCGATCGTCTTGAAGCTGGTGAAGAACTCGATGTTGTTGTCGGTGAAGTTCTCCCACTCGGTGTACGTCTGCCAGCTCCTGCCCGCCTTCTCCAGCCGCTCGGCGTACGTCGGCCAGGGGTAGCCGGGGTGGGTGCCCTCGGCGTACGCCGCGTTGGTCACGGCGCGGCTGCCGTTGGCCTCGTAACCCGTCCAGCCGGACCACAGATGGTTGCGGTTGGGGCTGGTGGAGGTGTGGATGGAGGAGTGGTAGGCGTCGCAGATGGTGAAGGTGTCCGCGAGCTCGTAGTGCAGCGGGAGGTCGCGCCGGTCGTAGTAGGCCATGGTCGCGCCGGTCTTGGCGGTCACCCAGCCGTTCATCCAGCCCTGACCCCAGGCCTTGGCCCCGCCGTCCCAGGAGTGGTCGAGGTCGCCGATGTACTGGAGGTCCTTCTTCTGCGCGGCCGCCGCGTCCCTGATGGGGAACGGCAGCACGCTCTTCAGCGGCCCCGGCTGCTCGAACACCGGCTTCCCGTCGGGCAGTTCGATGGCGTTGCGGTCCCCGAAGCCACGGACGCCGCGCAGGGTGCCGAAGTAGTGGTCGAAGGACCGGTTCTCCTGCATCAGTACGACGACGTGCTTGATCGCCCGCAGCCCGCCGGAGGCCGGCTTCTCCGCGGCGATCGCGGCCTGCAACGACGGCGGCAGCAGCGATCCCGCCGCGGCGGCGCCCAGCGCCCCGCCGCCGATCGCGAAGAGCCGGCGCCGTGTGAGGTCAGTGGCCAAGGGGTTCCTCCCGAGTCAGTGGTGATGCCGGGAAAGTACTGAGGCGGCGTGGCAAGGAGAAGTACTGCGACAGGACTGGCGGTTAACGTCCAGGTGGCGGCGGGCTTGAGTCCAAGCGCTGGTGACGGCAGTCCAAGCGCCGGCGAAGCCCTGGTGACTGCGGTCGGGGCGCCACGGCGGGCGCGCTAGAAGGCCAGCTTCGCGCGCACCGGGACGTGGTCGCTGCCCGTGGTGGCCAGGGTGGCGAAGTGGAGGATCTCGCCGCCGCGCACCATCACGTGGTCCAGCCGTGCCACCGGGAACCTCCGGGGCCAGCTGAAGCCGAACCCCTTCCCGGAATCGTCGAAGTGGGTGACCACAGGGCCGAGCCCCCGGTCGTCCGAGGTGCCGTTGAGGTCGCCCAGCAGGATCACCCGGTCCACGCTCTCCGCCTCCAGCACCGCGCCCAGCCGTCGCGCCGCCTCGTCGCGCGGTCCCGTCCTCAGCCCCTGTGGCCAGGACGCCCGTACCGAGGGCAGATGTGCGACGTACACCGCGACGTACCCCTGCGGGGTGGACGCCGTCGCCCGCAGAGCGCGCTGCCACGGCCCGGCGATCGAGTCCGGTTTGATGTCGACCGGGCGCACGTCCCGCAGCGGGTACGCCGACCAGAGCCCGACGGTCCCCCGTACCGCGTGGTGCGGGTACTTCGCGCCGAGTACGCCGGAGACCTTCGCCGCCACCTCTCCGGTGACCTCCTCCAGCGCGATCATCGCGGGCCCGGTCGCCGCCAGTGCCCGGGCGGCGCCCGCCGGATCGGGGTTGTCGTCGGCGATGTTGTGCTGCACCACGCTGAAGTCGTGCACCGGGTCGGCGTCGAACGCGGTGACCGCCCCGCCGACCATGCCGCCCCACGCCCCGGCGGGCACCAGCAGTGCCACCAGTGCGAGGGCGGAGCGCCGCCGCCACGCGAGCATCAGCAGCGGCAGGACGAGCAGGCCCGCCCAGGGCAGCAGGGTCTCCAAGAGGCTGCCCATGCCCCGGACCTGGGGGACGAGCGGATGGAGTACGGGCAGCAGACCGAGCAGCACTGCGCACAGGGCGACCAGCCGGCCCCTGCGCCAGGAGCCGCGGCCCCTGCCGTCCTCGCCCCAGTGCCGACCCCCGGGCCAGGTGCGGGGCCTGCTCCCGGCGTCGCCGGGGCGCTCCCCGCGACGGCCGGACTCCCGCCGGTCACCGTCATCGGGGCCGCTACCCCCGCCGGGTCCGGGGCCGTCGTCACCCCTGCGGCCTTGACCGACGTCATCCCTGTGGCCGGGGCCGTCGTCACCCCTGTGGTCGAGGCCGACGTCACCCCCGTGGCCGAAGTCCCTGCCGTACGTCCTGGACACCGCGCTCCCCCGTAGTTGCGTGCAGTCCCGTGCGCCGCTCCTGGTGAGGACACGGGGAAGGCTGTGACGGTACTCCGCAGGCGTATGCCGAAAAGCCCCGGCCGGTGTGTCCCGGCCAGGGCCCTTCGCTCCGTGCGTCAGCCTGCGTCAGCCCTCGACGCCCAGCTTCTCCAAGATCAGCTCGCGTACACGTGCCGCGTCCGCCTGGCCCCGGGTGGTCTTCATGACCGCACCGACCAGCGCGCCCGCCGCGGCGACCTTGCCGCCGCGGATCTTGTCCGCGATGGCCGCGTTGGCCGCGATGGCCTCGTCGACCGCCGCACCCAGTGCGCCGTCGTCGGAGACGACCTTCAGGCCGCGCTTCTCCACGACCTCGTCGGGGCCGCCCTCACCTGCGAGGACGCCCTCGATGACCTGGCGGGCCAGCTTGTCGTTCAGGTCGCCGGCCAAGACCAGAGCGGCGACGCGGGCCACCTGCGCCGGGGTGATCGGCAGTTCGTCGATCGCCCGGCCGGTCTCGTTGGCGTTGCGGGCCAGCTCGCCCATCCACCACTTGCGGGCGGACGCCGAGTCGGCACCGGCCTCGATGGTGGCGACGATCGGGTCGACCGCACCGGCGTTGAGCATCGACTGCATGTCGTGCTCGTTGACCCCCCACTCCTCGCGCAACCGGTTGCGGCGCACGCGCGGCATCTCGGGGAGGCCGCTGCGCAGTTCCTCGACCCAGGCGCGGGCCGGGGCGACCGGGACCAGGTCCGGCTCGGGGAAGTAGCGGTAGTCCTCGGCGTTGTCCTTGATGCGGCCGGACGTCGTCGAGCCGTCTTCCTCGTGGAAGTGCCGGGTCTCCTGGATGATCGTGCCGCCGCCGTTGAGGACGGCGGCGTGCCGCTGGATCTCGAAGCGGGCGGCCCGCTCGACGGAACGCAGCGAGTTGACGTTCTTCGTCTCGCTGCGGGTGCCGAACTCCTCGCGCCCGTGCGGGCGCAGCGACAGGTTGACGTCGCAGCGCATCTGGCCCTTGTCCATCCGGGCCTCGGAGACGCCGAGCGCCTTGATGACCTCGCGCAGCTCGGCCACGTACGCCTTGGCGACCTCGGGAGCGCGCGCGCCCGCACCCTCGATCGGCTTGGTGACGATCTCGATGAGCGGGATGCCGGCCCGGTTGTAGTCGAGCAGGGAGTGCGAGGCGCCGTGGATGCGGCCCGTCGCGCCACCGACGTGGGTGGACTTTCCGGTGTCCTCCTCCATGTGGGCGCGCTCGATCTGCACCCGGAAGATCTCGCCGTCCTCCAGCTGTACGTCGAGGTAGCCGTTGAAGGCGATGGGCTCGTCGTACTGGGAGGTCTGGAAGTTCTTCGGCATGTCCGGATAGAAGTAGTTCTTCCGGGCGAAGCGGCACCACTCGGCGATCTCGCAGTTCAGCGCGAGACCGATCTTGATGGCCGACTCCACGCCGATCTCGTTGACGACCGGCAGGGCGCCGGGCAGGCCGAGACAGGTGGGGCAGGTCTGGGTGTTGGCGTCCTGGCCCAGCTCCGTGGAGCAGCCGCAGAACATCTTGGTCCGGGTGCCGAGCTCGACATGGACCTCAAGACCCATGACGGGGTCGTACGTCGCGAGGGCATCCTCGTACGACACCAGGTCGGTAGTGACAGTCACGGTGAAACTTTCCCTCTCAGCCCAGCAGGACGTCGTCGTCGCCGAGCTTCTTCAGCTCGCGGTAGAGCAGAGCGAGGCCGGTGACGATGGCGGCGGCGGAGACAGCGGCGTCGACGAGACGGAGCGTGTCGTTGTCCTTGCGGGCCATCCGGGCCTGCTTGACGACGCTGATCGCGCCGAATGCGGTGGAGCCGATCGACAGGTACGTAGCAGCCTTGGAATTCTTGAATCCCTTGGCCTTGATGGGCATGGGGCTCACAGCGACGGTGCCTCCTCAAGCAGCGGGTGCCCCCACTTTTCCACGAAGGCGGCCTCAACGGCAGCGCCGACCTTGTAAAGACGGTCGTCCTTCAGGGCGGGGGCGATGATCTGGAGCCCGACCGGCATGTTGTCCTCCGGCGCGAGCCCGCAGGGCAGCGACATGGCGGCGTTGCCCGCCATGTTCGTCGGGATGGTGCACAGGTCGGCGAGGTACATCGCCATCGGGTCGTCGGCGCGCTCGCCGATCGGGAAGGCGGTGGTGGGCGTCGTCGGCGAGACGATGACGTCGACCTGCTCGAATGCTTTCTCGAAGTCCTGCGTGATCAGCGTACGGACCTTCTGCGCCGAGCCGTAGTACGCGTCGTAGTAGCCGCTCGACAGGGCGTACGTGCCCAGGATGATGCGGCGCTTGACCTCGTCGCCGAATCCGGCCTCGCGGGTGAGGGCGGTGACGTCCTCGGCGGAGCGGGTGCCGTCGTCGCCGACGCGCAGCCCGTAGCGCATGGCGTCGAAGCGGGCCAGGTTGGAGGAGCACTCCGAGGGCGCGATCAGGTAGTACGCGGAGAGCGCCAGGTCGAAGGACGGGCAGTCCAGCTCGACGATCTCGGCGCCGAGCTTCGTCAGCAGTTCGACGGACTCGTCGAAGCGCTGCAGGACGCCGGCCTGGTAGTGCTCGCCGCGGAACTGCTTGACGACGCCGACGCGCATGCCGTCGACGCTGCCGTTGCGGGCGGCCTCGACGACCGGCGGGACCGGGGCGTCGATGGAGGTCGAGTCGAGCGGGTCGTGCCCGGCGATGACCTCGTGCAGGAGCGCCGCGTCCAGGACCGTACGGGCGCAGGGCCCGCCCTGGTCGAGGGACGAGGAGAAGGCGACCATGCCGTAGCGGGAGACCGCGCCGTAGGTCGGCTTGACGCCGACGGTGGCGGTGACGGCGGCGGGCTGGCGGATGGAGCCGCCGGTGTCCGTGCCGATGGCGAGCGGGGCCTCGTAGGAGGCGAGGGCGGCGGAGGAGCCGCCGCCGGAGCCGCCGGGGATCTTGGTGAGGTCCCAGGGGTTGCCGGTAGGACCGTACGCGCTGTTCTCGGTGGAGGACCCCATGGCGAACTCGTCCATGTTGGTCTTGCCGAGGATGACGATGTCGGCGGCCTTGAGGCGCTTGGTGAGCGTCGCGTCGTACGGCGGGATCCAGCCCTCGAGGATCTTCGAGCCGACGGTGGTGGGAATGCCCTCCGTCGTGAAGATGTCCTTGAGCGCGAGCGGGACGCCGGCCAGCGGGCCCAGCTTCTCGCCGGCCTCGCGCTTGGCGTCGACGGCGCGGGCCTGCGCGAGCGCACCCTCGCGGTCGACGTGCAGGAAGGCGTGCACCTTCTCGTCGACGGCTTCGATCCGGGCCAGGTGGGCCTCGGTGACCTCGACGGCCGTGAGCTCGCCGGAGGCGATCTTCTCGGCGGTCGCGGCCGCGGTGAGCTTGATGATGTCGGTCGTCATGCTGTTTTAGTCCTCCCCCAGGATCTGCGGCACCTTGAAACGCTGCTGCTCCTGGGCCGGGGCGCCGGAAAGCGCCTGCTCGGGGGTGAGCGACGGGCGTACCTCGTCCGCGCGCATAACGTTCGTCAGCGGCAGCGGGTGGGAGGTCGGCGGAACGTCTTGGTCGGCGACCTCGGAGACGCGGGCGACCGCGCCGATGATGTCGTCGAGCTGAGTGGCGAAGTGCTCCAGCTCTTCGGCCTTCAGCTCCAGACGCGCCAGCCGAGCGAGGTGTGCGACCTCCTCGCGCGTGATGCCAGGCATGCAGCGATCCTCAGGGGTTGGTGTGCGATGTGGGTTGTTGCGCCCAATCCTATGGGGCACGGTCGTATGCCTGCGAAACAGTTCCGGCGGGCGGTACGAGTGAGGGCCCCGGCGCCGCCGCCGGGGCCCTCACTCGCACCTCTCGCTTCCACCCGGTCCGGGGCACTGACCGCGCCGCCGCCGGCGGTGAGGGGGCACGGCCCCCGCTGCCGCCGAACGCTCCTACTCCCGCTCGGCCTCCGCGGCGGCCGCCGCGGCGGCCAGCTCGGCCGGGCGCTGCCAGCCGCGCGACCCGCGGGCCAGCAGCCATGCCGTGGCCTCCTCGGGCGGCATGGCGGCCGCCACCAGCCACCCCTGTACGGCGTCGCACCCCAGGTCCCGCAGCCGCTCCCACGTCTCGTCGTCCTCGACGCCCTCGGCCACCACCAGCAGCCCCAGCGAGTGGGCGAGGTCGATCGTGCACCGGACGATCTCGCCGTCCTCGGTGTCCACCGCCAGCCGGGCGACGAACGACCGGTCGATCTTCAGCTCGCTCACCGGCAGCCGCCGCAGGTGCACCAGCGAGGAGTAGCCGGTCCCGAAGTCGTCGAGCGACATCTTCACGCCGTGCCCGGTCAGCCCGGCCAAGGTGTCGGCCGCCCGCTGCGGGTCCTCGAGGAGTACGTGCTCGGTGATCTCCAGCTGGAGCGATCCGGCCGGGACCCCGTGCCTGGCCAGCCGCGCCGCCACCGCTCCGGCGAACCCGGGGGTGTGCACGTCGCGCGGCGAGACGTTCACCGCCACGGGTACGTAGAGCTGCTGCGCGCGCCACCGGGCGACCTGCGCCAGCGCCGTCTCCAGTACGTACTCGGTGAGGTGGGGCATCAGCCCCGACGACTCGGCGATGGCGATGAACTCGTCAGGAGGCACCCGCCCGCGCTCCGGATGCACCCAGCGCACCAGTGCCTCCAGACCGGCAACCTGCCCGTCGAAGCGCACCTTGGGCTGGTAGTGCAGTTCCACGTCCCCCGCGTCCAGGGCCCGCCGCAGGTCTCCCAACAGGCCGAGCCGGTCGGGGGTGTTGGAGTCCCGCTTGGACTCGTAGACCTCGACCCCGCTGCGGTCCCGCTTGGCCTGGTACATCGCGACGTCCGCCCGCCGCAGCAGGCCCTCCGCGTCCAGCGCGTGGTCGGGGAAGACGGCCACGCCCGCGCTTGCCTCCAGCACCAAGGTCAGCCCGTCCAGGTCCAGCGGGGACCCCAGCTCCGCGACCAGATGGCGGGCGATGCGCTGCGCGCCCGTCGCGGACTCGGTCTTCGGCAGCAGTACGGCGAACTCGTCGCCGCCCAGCCGGGCGGCCTCCGCCCCCTTGGGCAGCGCACGTCGCAGCCGGTCGGCTATCTGCAACAGCAGGCGGTCCCCGGCGAGATGGCCGAGGGTGTCGTTCACCGAGCGGAACCGGTCCATGTCGATCAGCACCAGCGCGGACCGCGACCCGAGCCCCTCGGCCTCCTCCAGCGCCGGCCGGGCGCGCTCCAGCAGCCACTGCCGGTTCGGCAGCCCGGTCAGCGGGTCCCGCAGCTGCTCCTCGGCCCGCGCCCTGGCTATCCACAGCGTGGAGTCCAGCGCTATCAGCGGTACGGCGAACAGGGGCAGCAGCACCGGCAGCGATATCGCCACGACACAGATCAGCGGGGCGATGCCCAGCAGCGCGCCGGCCACGAGTCCCTGCCGCACCAGAGCGGTCTTGGCGGCCGACGGCAGCCGTCCGGTCTGCGGGGCCTGGACGCACCACAGCAGCAGCCGGGTGACCAGGAGGTAGGTGAGAGCGGCCAGGACCACCTCGGGCAGGGCCTGCCAGTCCCAGCCGGTGGGCTGCCAGGGGCGCTCCACCGTGGGCACCTGACCGAAGACACTCAGGGTGAGGGCCGCGGCCGCGAGGCCGAGGATGTCGGCGGAGCCGTGCAGCACGCCCTGTCGCCAGCGGCGTCGGCGGGCGGTGCCGACCAGCACGACGACGGCCAGGCTGACCAGCCCGGCCGGAAGCCATCCGTACAGCAGCAGGACGGCGAGGGTGAGCGCCGCCCCCGATCCGGTGCCGCCCCACCACCGGTCCCTGCCGAGCGCGACGAGGTGACCGACGACGATTCCCGTCAGGGCGGCGAGGGACCAGCCCGCGGTGCCACTGGGGAACAGGGCGCGCTGGGCGCCGACCGCCTGCGCGATGCCGCCGGCCAGGACCACGCCGGCCAGCCCGGTCAGCACCGCGGGGAGCAGCGGACCCCAGAGTTGGGGCCAGGTCGCGCCGTGTCCGGATTCCGGCGGTGCGGGCCGCGGGCCACGGGCCGGGTACGCCGGGTAGGCGCCGTAGGGCTGTTGCAGCCGTGCGGGTGAGGGCTGCGGCGACGGCCGGCCGGGGGCCTGGGTCCGGTGGCCGGGCCCTGCGGGCCCTTCGGCCCCGCGGCCGGACTGCCCGGCCCGTCCGAACCGGCCCGCCATTGCGGACAGCCCGGCCCGTCCTGCCAGACCGCGCAGCCGTGAGGCCGGGTCGGCACTCTCGGTCGGTTTCATTCCGTCCCTCTCACAGCCGGCGGTGCCCGTGTCACGCGAGATGGCCCCGTTGCCATGTCACCACGGCTCGCCCCGCCTCCGCCGCCCCGGACGTCTCCTCAGGAGCAGACATTCCGGGGACAGGAAACGGTTCCCCAGCGGTGCACGGCAGGCGCACATCCCAACAGTAGGCCGCAGCAGGCTCTCCCGGGCAGCGGTAGACCGCTGTTGCCCGAATGCGACCCGACCACCCGCAGACGTCTGGTATGCGCCGAACGGGTGGCCCTCCGGCCGCTGTTCTTCCCGTTACGGCTGCACCGGAACCGCCGCTTCACGTGCGGCTTCCGGCCCTTCTGCGAGCAGCACCCCAAAGCCGGCCTCGTCGAGCACCGGCACCTTCAGCTGCATGGCCTTGTCGTACTTCGAACCGGGGCTGTCCCCGACCACCACGAAGGAGGTCTTCTTCGAAACGGAACCGGTCACTTTCGCTCCGAGATTCTGCAGGGACTCTTTTGCGCCATCCCGGGTGTACTTCTCCAGCGTCCCGGTGACGACGACGGTCAGGCCCTCCAGCGGGCGCGGCCCCTGGTCCTCGTCGGCGCCCTCCTCCTCCATCCGGACCCCGGCGGCCCGCCACTTGCGGAGGATCTCCTGGTGCCAGTCGACGGCGAACCACTCCTTGAGGGAGGCGGCGATGATCCCGCCGACGCCGTCGACCCCGGCCATCTCCTCCTCGGTGGCCTGCTGGATCCGGTCGACCGAGCGGAACTCGCGGGCCAGCGCCTCGGCGGCGACCGGTCCGACGTGCCGGATGGAGAGCCCGGTGAGGATGCGGGCCAGCGGCATCTCCTTGGCCGCCCTGATGTTCTCCAGCATCGCCAGGGCGTTCTTGCGGGGCTCGCCGTCCTGGTTGGCGAAGACGGTGACGACCTTCTCCTCACCGGTCTTCGGGTCCACCTTGGGCAGGCCCGAATCGGAGTCCAGGACATGGGACTTGATGGGCAGCAGCTGCTCGATGGTGAGGTCGAAGAGGTCGCCCTCGTCGAGCAGCGGCGGCTCGGCGGGCTCCAGCGGCTTGGTGAGCGCGGTCGCGGTGACGTATCCGAAGTTCTCGATGTCGAGGCTCTTGCGGCCGCCGAGGTAGAACAGCCGCTCGCGCAACTGGGCGGGGCAGGTCTGCGCGTTGGGGCAGCGCAGATCGATGTCGCCCTCCTTCATGGGGCGCAGCGCCGTCCCGCACTCGGGGCAGTCGACGGGCATCACGAACTCGCGCTCCGTGCCGTCCCGCAGGTCCGCGACGGGGCCCAGGATCTCGGGGATGACGTCGCCGGCCTTGCGCAGCACGACCGTGTCGCCGATCAGGACGCCCTTCTTCTTCACCACCTCCTGGTTGTGCAGGGTGGCGAACTCGACCTCGGATCCGGCCACCGTCACCGGCTCCACCTGGGCGTAGGGGGTGACACGGCCGGTGCGGCCGACACCGACGCGGATGTTGACCAGCTTGGAGTTGACCTCTTCGGGGGCGAACTTCCACGCGATGGCCCAGCGCGGGGCGCGCGAGGTCGAGCCGAGCCTGCCCTGGAGGGGGATCTCGTCGAGCTTGATCACGACGCCGTCGATCTCGTGCTCGGCGACGGAGTGCCGGTTCCTGCCGATGTCGGCGATGAACTCCCGTACTCCGTCGAGACCGTCGACCACCCGGTTCGCTTGCGCGGTGGGCAGGCCCCACTCCCCCAGCAGTGCGTACGCCTCGGAGAGCCGGGCGATGTCGAGGCCCTCGCGGGCGCCGATGCCGTGCACGACCATGCGCAGCGGGCGGCTGGCGCTGACGCGGGGATCCTTCTGCCGCAGCGAACCGGCCGCCGCGTTGCGCGGGTTGGCGAAGGGCTTCTCCTTGGCCGCCTTGCCCTCGGCCTTGGCCGCCCGCTCGGCTTCCGCCAGGCGTGCGTTCAGTTCGCCGAATTCCTCCATCGGGATGTAGACCTCGCCCCGGATCTCCACCAGGTCCGGGATGCGGTCGCCCTTCAGGGTCTGCGGGATCTGGGAGATCGTGCGCACGTTGGGCGTGATGTCCTCGCCGCTGCGCCCGTCGCCACGGGTGGCGGCGCGGGTCAGCCTGCCCTTCTCGTACGTCAGGTTGACGGCGAGGCCGTCGACCTTGAGCTCGCACAGCAGGTGGTACTCGATGCCGTGGAGCTCTGTGGCCAGGCGCTCGGCCCAGGCGGCCAGTTCCTCGTCGTCGAAGGCGTTGTCCAGGGAGAGCATCCGCTCGCGGTGCTGGACGGAGGTGAACTCGGTCTCGTACGCCCCGGCGACCTTCTGGGTCGGCGAGTCGGGCGTGCGCAGCTCGGAGTACTCCTCCTCCAGCGCCTGCAGGGAGCGGAGAAGCTTGTCGAACTCGGCGTCGCTGACGACCGGCTGGTCGTTGACGTAGTACCGGAAGCGGTGCTCCTCGATCTGCTCAGCGAGCCGCGCGTGCTTCTCCCGTGCCTCTGCGGGTACCGCTGCGTGCTGTTCGCCAGCCACCGTCTTCATCCTCCCGTTGGCCCCGTGAGGGGATTTCTCGTCACTCTGGGTTGTCCGCGAGCGACCGTGCCGCCCGGCTGCTGTGGGCGAGCGCCGCCCGGGCGTGCGCCGGGGAAGCCCCGGCGAGCCCGCACGTCGGAGTGATCACCACGGACTCGTACAGAAGTCCGGGATTCAGCCCCAGCCTGCGCCACAACTGCCTGACACCCATGACGCTACCGCCCGGGTCTGACAATGGCCCTTCCGTGCTCGGCACCACGCCAGCGAACAGCTTCGTGCCTCCTTCGACGGCCTCACCGATCTCGTCGTCGTCACGCTCGGTGAGCAGGGTGAAGTCGAGAGAGATACCGGACGCGCCCGCCCTGCGCAGCAGAGCGATCGGCACGTCGGGTGCGCAGGAGTGCACGACCACGGGTCCTTCGTGCACCGCCATCACGTCCCGCAGCGCGCTCTCCACCACCTGCCGGTCGACCGCCCGGTAGGTGCGGTATCCGCTGGCGGACCTGATCTGTCCGCGCAGTACGGCGATCAGGGAGGGCTCGTCGAGCTGGAGCACCAGCTGCGCGCCCGGGATCCGCCGCCGCACGTCCGCGAGGTGTTCCCGCAGCCCTTCGGCGAGGGAGGCCGCCAGGTCGCGGCAGGCACCCGGGTCGCCGACCGCCGCCTCGCCGCCGCGCCGTTCGAGGGCCGCGGCGAGTGTCCAGGGACCGACGGCCTGCACCTTGACCGGTCCCGTGTATCCCTGGGTGAACTCCTCCAGGGCGTCCAGGTCCTCGCCCAGCCAGGAGCGGGCCCGCCGGGTGTCGCGTCCCGGCCGGTCGCTGAAGCGCCAGCCGCTGGGCTCCAGGTGCACGTACATCTCGGCGAGCATTCCCGCGGTGCGGCCGAGCATGTCCGCTCCGGGGCCGCGCGCGGGCAGCTCGGCGAGGTGGGGGAAGTCCTCGAAGGAGCCGACGACGGTCTTGGCGGTCTCCCGGGCGTCGGTGCCGGGCATGGAGCCGACACCGGTGGCCGGCGCCCACCACTTCTTCCCGGCGTCCTCGGTCGTCGTCGCGTTCCCGGTCATCGTCCGGGCCTCACCGTCAGGTCGTTGACCTCGGCGTCGCGCGGCAGGTCGAGGGCCATCAGGACGGTGGTCGCCACCGACTCGGGGTCGATGTACTTCGACGGGTCGTACGCCCTGCCCTCCTGCGAGTGCACCTTCGCCTGCATGGGGCTGGCGGTGCGGCCGGGGTAGACGGAGGTGACGCGCACCCCGTTCTCGTGCTCCTCGGCGCGCAGCGAGTCGGCGAGCGCCTTCAGCCCGTGCTTGCTGGCGGCGTACGCGCTCCACTCGGGGCCCGCGGAGAGGCCGGCGCCCGAGTTCACGAACACGACGTGCCCCTTGTCGAGGCGCAGCTGGGGCAGGAAGAGCCGGGTGAGTTCCGCGGGGGCGATGAGGTTGGTGTTGAGCTGGCTGTGCCAGGCGCGTACACCGAGTTCACCGACCTTGCCGAGGTCGACGACGCCGGCGATGTGCAGCAGGGTGTCGACCCGCTCGGGCATCGGCTGGTGGGAGAACGCCCAGGACAGCCGGTCGGGGTTGGACAGGTCGCCGACGAGGGTGTGGGCGCCGGGCAGCTGGGCCGCCAGTTCCTTGGCGCGGCCCGCGTCGCGGGCCATGAGGACGACGTCGTCGCCGCGCGCGTGGAGACGGCGGGCGACGGCGGCGCCGATGCCCGACCCCGCCCCGGTGATCACATGAGTAGCCATGCGCCCCATGCTCGCACCTCACCGGCCCCCTCACCGCACCTCACCAGGGGCTACTGGACTCCGGTGGACTCCTCCAGGTAGGCCAGTGCGGCCACTCCGTCCTCGGCGAAGAAGACCAGGTCGCCGAGGGGGACGGGCAGGAAGCCCTCTGCCTCCATCCGCTGGAACTGCTGCTTGAGCCCGTCGTAGAAACCGTCGGCGTTGAGCAGCACCACCGGCTTGTCGGTCAGTCCGTGCTTCTTCAGCTCCAGGATCTCGGTCGCCTCGTCGAGGGTTCCGGTGCCGCCCACCATGATCACGACGGCATCGGACTTGCCGAGCAGCAGCGCCTTGCGCTCGGCGAGGTCCTTGGCGATGACCATCTCGTCGGCACGCGCGCGTGCCTTGGTGTGCAGGAAGTCGACGGAGACCCCGACGAGCCGGCCGCCCGCCGCCTCGACACCGTCCGCGACGACCTTCATCAGGCCCACGTCGGAGCCGCCCCAGACGAGCGTGTGGCCGCCCTTGCCGAGGAGTTCGGCGAACTCGCGGGCGGGCCGGGTGTAGCGCTCGTCGAGGTCGGCGGCGGAGAGGAAGACGCAGATGTTCATGGCTCCCAACCTAACGCCGGTCCCCCGGTGCGCAGCCGCCCGGGGGCGCGCGGGAAGCGGCCGGAAAGGCGCCCCGGAGCCCCGCGGAAAAACTTCTCGCGACTTTGCCCCGCCGACCGATG
Organism: Streptomyces sp. NPDC058663; assembly: GCF_042716745.1. Classification (NCBI taxonomy): domain Bacteria; kingdom Bacillati; phylum Actinomycetota; class Actinomycetes; order Kitasatosporales; family Streptomycetaceae; genus Streptomyces; species Streptomyces sp. NPDC058663. The sequence goes on along the minus strand of NZ_JBHXRV010000003.1, from coordinate 28,686 downwards.
AGTTCCGTGCGCGCCCGCGGTCCAAGTCGGTATGAGCAAAGTGATTTCGCGTGACGGCACCCCTCTCGCGTACGAGCGCAGGGGGGAAGGCCCCCCGCTGATCCTGGTCGGCGGCGCGTTCAGCACGGGTACGGCGGAGGGGCCGCTGGCCGGGCTCCTGGCCGCGGACTTCGACGTCGTCACGTACGACCGCAGGGGCCGCGGCGCCAGCGGCGACACCGCCCCGTACGCGGTGGCCCGTGAGGTCGAGGACCTGGCGGCGCTGATCGAGGAGGTCGGCGGCAGCGCCTTCCTGTACGGGATGTCCTCCGGCGGCGCGCTGGTGCTGCGCGCGGCATCGGCCGGGCTGGCCGCTCCGCGGCTCGCGGTCTACGAGCCGCCGTTCACCGTCCGCGAGGACACCCGCGCCGAGAAGGCCGCGTACACCGAGAGCCTCACCGCGGCGCTGGGCGAGGGACGCAGGAGCGATGCGGTCGAGCTGTTCCTGTCGGTCGTCGGCATGCCCCGCCAGTTCGTCGCCCAGATGAAGGGGGCCCCGGTGTGGCGCTCCTTCGAGCGTCTGGCGCCTTCGCTGGCGTACGACGACGCCGTGATGGGCGACGGGACGGTCCCCACGGACCGGCTGGCCGCACTGGACCGTCCGGTCCTGGTCGTGGACGGCGGCGCGAGCCCGCCGCTGATGCGCGACGCGGCCCGGCTGACGGCGACGGCCCTGCCGGACGGCCGCCGGAGCACCCTGCCGCAGCAGACGCACGACGTGGACCCGGGTCGGCTGGCACCGGTGCTGAAGGAGTTCTTCTCGGCCGCCGCGTGAGGGGTACCGGGGGCTGCGGGACCTCACGTCGCGGCGCCACCCCCGGGGTGCCGGGAGCGCTCAGACGGTGGCGTCCGCCTCCGCGGTCTGCGTGCGCCGCACCGTCGTCGCGATCGTCGCCGAGCCGACCACGCGCGTGCCGTCGTACAGCACGATCGCCTGGCCGGGGGCGACTCCGCGCATCGGCTCCCCGGTGAAGGTGACGTGGAGTTCGCCGTCGACGACCTCGGCGTGCACCTCGGTCTCCCCGCCGTGGGCGCGCAGCTGGGCGGTGTACGTGCCGGGGGCGGCCGGGGTGGAGCCGCACCAACGGGGGCGGATGGCGGTGAGGGCGGTGACGTCGAGGGCCTCGGCGGGGCCGACCGTCACCGTGTTGTTGACCGGGGAGATGTCCAGGACGTAGCGCGGCTTGCCGTCGGGGGCCGGGTGGCCGATGCGCAGGCCCTTGCGCTGGCCGATGGTGAAGCCGAAGGCGCCGTCGTGGGTGCCGAGCTTGGCGCCCTCCTCGTCGAGGATGTCGCCCTCGGCCTTGCCGCCGAGGCGGGAGGCGAGGAAGCCCTGGGTGTCGCCGTCGGCGATGAAGCAGATGTCGTGGCTGTCGGGCTTCTTGGCGACGGCCAGATCGCGGCGCTCGGCCTCGGCCCGGATCTCTTCCTTGGTGGTGAGGGTGTCGCCGAGCGGGAACATGGCGTGCGCGAGCTGCTTCTCGTCCAGGACGCCCAGGACGTACGACTGGTCCTTGGCCATGTCCGAGGCACGGTGCAGCTCACGGCTGCCGTCCTCGTTCACGACGACGGTGGCGTAGTGGCCGGTGCACACGGCGTCGAAGCCGAGCGCGAGGGCCTTGTCGAGGAGCGCCGCGAACTTGATCTTCTCGTTGCAGCGCAGGCACGGGTTGGGCGTGCGCCCGGCCTCGTACTCGGCGACGAAGTCCTCCACGACGTCCTCGCGGAAGCGCTCGGCGAGGTCCCAGACGTAGAACGGGATGCCGATGACGTCGGCGGCCCGCCGGGCGTCCCGGGAGTCCTCGATGGTGCAACAGCCGCGGGCCCCTGTCCTGAAGGACTGCGGGTTGGCGGAGAGCGCGAGGTGGACACCGGTCACGTCGTGCCCGGCCTCCACGGCTCGGGCGGCGGCGACGGCGGAGTCGACCCCGCCGGACATGGCGGCGAGGACACGGAGGGGGCGCGGGGTATCGGTCATAGCTCGTCCAGGGTAATCGGAACCAACGCGGGAGTCCCAAGCGTTACCTGCGTACAGGACGGGGACAGGGGGCCGGCAGATGAGCGACGGGGCCAGGAAGAAACCCAGCAGACGGGGCTTCTTGATCGGTACGGGGCTGGTGGTGACCGGCGCGGCCGTGGTGTGGGGCGACGAGGCGTCCCGGCTGTGGTGGAAGGTGCCGGGAGTCGACAAACAGCGCACGGACGGGGCGGTGGACCAGAAGGGGGCCCGGTGGGTGGCGGCCTCGGCGGGAAACCTCCGGACGGCGGACCGCCCTGACGACTACACCATCGACCGCATCGTGATCCACACCACCGAGGGCAGCTACGACACGGCGATACGGGTCTTCCGCGACCCGCTGCACGCGGCGGCCGCGCACTACGTGATCCGGGCGAAGGACGGCCAGGTGACGCAGATGGCCCGGGAGCTGGACGTGGCGTACCACGCGGGCAACCGGAGTTTCAACGAGCGCAGCATCGGCATCGAGCACGAGGCGTACGCCCACCGCAGGGGCACCCTGACCGACGTGATGTACCGCTCGTCCGCCCGGCTGGCCGCCGACATCTGTGCCCGGTACAAGATCCCGGTGGACCGCGAGCACATCATCGGCCACGTGGAGATCCCCGGCACCGACCACACGGACCCGGGGCCGTACTGGGACTGGGACCGCTATCTCAAACTGGTGAGGGCCGCCTCGACGTCCAAGGCGTGACCGGCGCGCCTGTACGGCCGTCGTCCGGCCCGGCCGTCGTCCCCGGGCCCACGCACCCGTACGGCCAGAGCAGCCGCCCCGCTAGCGCAGCCGCACCGGCAGGGAGTCCACCCCGTACACGATCGACAGCTTGCGGAAGTCGAGCTGCTCGGGGCGCACCGCCAGCTTCATCTCCGGGAAGCGCCTGACCAGCGCGGGATAGGCCGCCCGCAGTTCCATCCTGGCCAGCTCGGCGCCGATGCACCGGTGGATTCCGTACCCGAAGGCAAGGTGGCCCGACGCCTTGCGGTCCGGGTCGAAGCCCCCCTTGTCCGGGGTGTACCCGGCATCCCGGTTTCCCCCCGCCAGCGAGCACAGCACCAGGTCCCCCTTGGGAATCCGCACCCCGGCTATCTCGGTGTCCTCCCGGGCGAACCTGGGGAAGGCCACCTGCACCACGGTCAGGTAGCGCAGCGCCTCCTCGACGAAGGGCGCCGCGGCCGCGTCGTCGTCCCGCAGCCGGGCGAAGGCGGTGTCGTTCTGGAGGAGCAGCAGCGAGCCGAGGGCCAGCATGCTCGCCGTGGTCTCGAAGCCGCCGGTCAGCACGCCGTCCGCGAGGCCCGCCAGCTCCTCGTCGCCGACGGTGTCGCCGTGGTCCCGGATGATCATGCCGATGAGGCCGTCGCCCGGGTTCTCGCGCTGCTTCTTGACCACGTCGCGGAAGTACGAGAGGGACTCCGACATGGCGCCGAAGGGGGCGGTGGCCCCGGAGAACAGGTCGAACCGCTCCATGGCCAGCTGCTGGAAGTCGTGCCGGTCCTCGTAGGGAACGCCGAGCAGCTCGCAGATGGTCAGCGAGGGGATCGGCAGCGCGAAGTCCTTCACCAGGTCGACGGGCTCGCCGCCCGCGCCCGCCGCCTCCATCACGTCGAGCTGCGCCTCGATGAGCTCGTCGATGCGCGGGGTGAGCCGCCGCAGTCTGCGCATCGTGAACTCGGGGGTGAGTATCCGGCGCAGGTGGGTGTGGACCGGCGGGTCGCTGAAGCCGAGGCCGCCGGGGTTGTGCTCGGCGACGACACCCGCGTTGCCCGCGAGGTTGGTGAAGTCACTGCTGAAACCGTCGGTCGAGCCGAGGACCGCCTTCACCTCGTCGTACCCCGTGACCACCCAGGCGTCCATGCCGAACGGCAGCGGCACCTGGTAGATCGGGGACTGTTCCTGCCGCGCGGACAGCTTGGCCACCGGGTCGAGGCCGTCGCGGCGCATGGGAAGCAGCAGGTTCTCCGGCAGCCGGTTGATCAGCGAGGAGCTGATGCCGTGCTTCTGGATCCTGGCCAGGTACATGCGCCCGATCCGCGCGGTGATGCGGGAACGGAGGGTCGCCTTCAACGTGGACTCCATGGGTCGTCGTGCGGCCCAAACGCGCGGCGCGGACTTCCTTGACTTCTGAGGGACTTCAGAGGCATCAAGTATAAAGAGCGATTGTGGGCCTCTAGGGTTGAGCGTGACTAGCGTTACACAAAACCGAGACACCCTCCGTTTTGCGGTGACTGCCCGGTCCACCGTACTGATCCGCAGGTCAGCAAGGGTTCCGTGGGCCGGGCGGGTCAGCTGAGGCCCGCGGTGCGGGCCCGTTTCACCGCCGGGCCGATCACTGCGGCGACCGCCGCCACGTCCTCGGCCGTGGAGGTGTGGCCGAGGGTGAAACGCAGGGTGCCGCGCGCCAGGTCGGGGTCGGTTCCGGTGGCGAGCAGTACGTGGCTGGGCTGGGCCACCCCCGCGGTGCACGCCGATCCCGTGGAGCACTCGATGCCCTGCGCGTCCAGCAGGAGCAGCAGCGAGTCCCCCTCGCAGCCGGGGAAGGTGAAGTGCGCGTTGGCCGGCAGCCGGCCGCCCGGGGCCGGGTCGCCGCCGAGGATCGCGTCGGGAACGGCTTCCCGTACCGCCTTCACCAGATCGTCGCGGAGAGCGCCGATGTCCCGGGCGAAGTCCGCACGGCGTTCGGCGGCCAGCACGCCCGCGACGGCGAAGGACGCGATGGCCGGCACGTCGAGGGTGCCGGAACGCACATGGCGCTCCTGGCCGCCGCCGTGCAGCACGGGTACGGGGGCGTAGCTCCGTCCGAGCAGCAGCGCGCCGATCCCGTAGGGCCCGCCGATCTTGTGACCGGACACGGTCATGGCGGCCAGCCCGGACGCCGCGAAGTCGACCTCCAGCTGCCCGTACGCCTGCACGGCGTCCGCGTGCAGCGGAACCTCGAACTCGGCTGCCGCATCGGCGAGTTCACGTACCGGCATGATGGTGCCGATCTCGTTGTTCGCCCACATGACGGTCGCGAGCGCGACGTCTTCGGGGTTGCGCGCAATTGCCGCGCGGAGCGTCTCGGGGTGCACCCGGCCGTACGCGTCCACGTCGAGGTACTCGACGTCGGCCCCTTCGTGGGTGGCCAGCCAGTCGACCGCGTCGAGCACCGCGTGGTGCTCGACGGGGCTGGCCAGGACGCGGGTGCGGCGCGGGTCGGCGGCGCGGCGCGCCCAGTACAGGCCCTTGACGGCGAGGTTGTCGGCCTCGGTGCCGCCCGCCGTGAAGACGACCTCGCTGGGGCGCGCCCCGAGCGAGTCGGCGAAGGCCTCCCGGGACTCTTCGACGGTACGGCGGGCCCGCCGTCCGGCGGCGTGGAGGGAGGACGCGTTACCGGTGACGGTCAGCTGGGCGGTCATCGCCTCGACCGCCTCCGGCAGCATGGGCGTGGTCGCGGCGTGGTCGAGGTAAGCCATGGTGCGCAAATTGTACGAGGCCACCCGGGGCCCCCGCCCCGGCGCGGTCCCCCCGGAACCCGTGGCAGGTCCGGCGGGCCCGCCACGCACGGGTTTCCGCGCCCCCCGCATGGGTGCCGCGAGCCGGGGCACCAGCTGCATAAGGATTCCGTAAGGAGTCACCGGACAGTCAAGGAAGGGGACTTGTGATGCTGGCAATCGTGGGTGCCGTGCTCTTCGTCATCGCGTTCATCATCAACGCCGCGGACATCTCCGCCAACGAGATCTTCATGCCGACCAGCCTCATGCTGCTCGGCCTCGCCTTCCTCGCCCTGCATGTGGCGGGCATCGGCTCCAACTGGGGCGGAAGCCGGAGCCGCCGCTGAGGCCGGCCCCGCACTCCGGCCCGCACACCGCACCAGAACTGGCGCGTGCCCCGCATCCCCTACGGACGCGGTGCGCGCGCCAGCTGCCGTGACTGGGCGACCAGCCGGTCCGCGCTGTCCCAGACCTCCGCGTCCTCCTCCAGGAAGCCGCCCGCCAGGTTGCGGGTGACGATGGAGACGCGCAGGGGTCCTGGTGCCGGGCGGCAGCGGATGTGCGTGGTGAGCTCGACGGTCGGCGTCCAGCCCTTGAGGCCCAGCTCGAAGCTGGTCGGGGGCAGGGCGTCGACGGTGAGCAACAGCGACAGCGCGTCGGCGTCGCGGCCGTCCGCGAGAGCGAACCAGGAGCGCATCTCCCCCTTGCCGGAGGGTGCGCCGACCGCCCAGCCGGCCGTGGCCGGGTCCAGCCTCAGGTCGAGCCGCTCGGTGATGGCACTGCTGCCGGGGATCTTCGGGGCCGGACCGTCGGAGGCGCCCAGGCAGTGCTCCAGCGGCGGAATGGCGGGCGGCTTGGCGGACGTACGCACATCGTCGGAGAGGGCGTCGAGGTCGCCGTACGAGGCGAGGACGCGGATGCGCTCGACCTCCCGGCCCTCCTCGTCGTACTGCAGGAGCGAGGCCTGGCCGGAGGAGAGGGTGCGGCCCGAGCGGACGGTCTCGGTCCGGACCACCGCCGGGCCGGGCTGCGACGGGGAGAAGTAGTGCGCGGAGACCGTGAACGGGTCCGGGTGCGGCAGGGCGTCGGCGAGGGCGCGGCCGATGACGGCGAGGAGGTATCCGCCGTTGACGGCGTTGATGATCGTCCAGCCGGCGGAGAGCTCCGCGTCGTACACGCCGGGCTCGCGCCGGGTCACGGCGGTGTCGCGGTCGAACTCGCTGTCCCCGAGGGACCCGATGGGTGTCTGTGCCATGGCAGGAACGCTACACCGCCTCATTACTAAGCGGTAGCTTTCCGAGCGAAGCAACCGCGAAGCCTCCCGGGCAGGCCCCGGGCAGGCCCCCTCCACTTCCCCCTCACCCCACCTGATCCGGCTCGTCCGCCTTCACCGAGGACCGGTGCCACGCCCGCGGCGCCCGCCAGTGGTACTTCAGCGCGAGCAGCCGCAGCGACAGAGCGGTGAACACCGCCAGTCCGCTGGTGAACGGATTCAGCACGTCGAACCGGATGCACAGGGCCACCATGGCCGCTCCCACGATCGCCGGCACCGCGTACAGGTCCCGGTCCCAGCGCAGCAGCGAGGGCACCTCGTTGGCGAGCACGTCCCGCAGCACGCCGCCGCCGACCGCCGAGGCCAGGCCCAGCGTCGCCGACGCGGTCAGCCCGAGCCCGTAGTCGTACGCCTTGGCCGTGCCCGACACGCAGAAGAGCCCGAGGCCCGCCGCGTCGAAGACGTTCACCCCGAGCTGGATCCGTTCGACCTCCGGGTGCAGGAAGAAGACCAGCGCGGTCGCGACGAGCGGGGTGACGAAGTACCCGAGGTCGACGAAGGCGGCGGGTGGCACGGCACCGATGATCAGGTCGCGGAACAGCCCTCCGCCCAGCGCGGTGACCTCCGCGAGCACTGCCATGCCGAAGACGTCGAAGTTCTTGCGCACGGCGAGCAGGGCACCGGAGATCGCGAAGACGAAGATCCCGACGAGGTCCAGCACGTGGTGGACGGAGGGGTTGAAGAGTTCCTGGAGCACCCGACATTGTTACTTACGGCCGGGCCCGACGGGGCGCTCAAGCCCGCTGCCGGGCCGGACAGCCCGGGAACGGCCACCTTCCGCCGGCTTGTCCCCCTCCGTCCACCCGCACCCCGGCACCCCCGCGCCCCCGCACCTCTGCCCAAAAGGCGAGGGCCGCCCGGTGCTCGACCGGACGGCCCTCCCCCACAGATCTCCCGCAGTCCCTCAAGCGTCCTTGGCGACGTCCACGGTCTTCACCGCGTCCTTCGCCTCCGCCAGGATCTTCTCGCCCGGCGCCTGGTCCTCGGCGTTCTCCGGGTGGTGGCAGGCCACCTGCTGGCCCGGCTTGAGCTCCAGCAGCGGGGGTTCCTGCGTCTTGCAGATCTCCGTCGCCTTCCAGCACCGGGTGTGGAACCGGCAGCCGCTCGGCGGCGAGATCGGCGAGGGCACGTCGCCCTTGAGCAGGATCCGCTCGCTCTTGACGCCGCGCCGCTTCGGGTCCGGCACCGGCACCGCCGACATGAGCGCCTTGGTGTACGGGTGCATGGGCGCCTTGTAGAGCGAGTTGCGGTCCGCCAGCTCGACGATCTTGCCGAGGTACATCACCGCGATCCGGTCGGAGACGTGCCGGATGACCGAGAGGTCGTGCGCGATGATCACGTACGTCAGCCCCAGCTCCTGCTGGAGGTCGTCCAGCAGGTTGACCACCTGGGCCTGGATCGACACGTCGAGCGCGGAGACCGGCTCGTCGGCCACGACCAGCTTCGGCTTCAGCGCGAGCGCCCGTGCGATGCCGATGCGCTGGCGCTGGCCGCCGGAGAACTCGTGCGGGTAGCGGTTGTAGTGCTCGGGGTTGAGGCCCACGAGCGACATCAGCCGCTGCACCTCCTTCTTGATCCCGCCCTCGGGCTTGACGCCCTGGAGTTTGAAGGGCGCGCTGACGATCGTGCCGATCGTGTGCCGCGGGTTCAGCGAGGAGTACGGGTCCTGGAAGATCATTTGCACGTCTCGGCGCAGCGGGCGCAGCTTCGCGGTCGACATGTGCGTGACGTCGTGGCCCTGGAACTCGACCTTGCCGCTCGACGGCTCCAGCAGGCGGGTGATCAGCCGGCCCATGGTCGACTTGCCGCAGCCCGACTCGCCGACGACGCCCAGGGTCTCCCCCGGGTACACCTCGAAGGACAGCCCGTCGACGGCCTTGACCGCGCCGGTCTGGCGCTGCATCAACCCCGACTTGATGGGGAAGTGCTTGACCAGGTTCTCGACCTTGAGCAGCGGCTCGCCCCGGGAGACGGCGGGGGACGCCGGCTCGGGGGCCTCCGGCTGCTCCTGCGTCTTCACTTCGTTATCGCTCACAGCTTCGGCGCAATCTCTTCGGTCCAGATCCGGGTCCGCTGCTCGGTCGAGAGGTGACAGGCCGAGTAGTGACCGGTGCTGACCTGCTCCAGCTCGGGGCGTACGGTCCGGGTGACGTTGTCCTTGGGCACGTCGGCGTACGGGCAGCGCGGGTTGAAGGCGCAGCCGTCCGGGATGTTGATCAGCGACGGCGGCGAGCCCTTGACCGGGATGAGCCGTTCCGTCTGCTCGCGGTCGATGCGCGGCATCGAACCCAGCAGGCCCCAGGTGTACGGGTGCTGCGGGTTGTAGAAGACCTCTTCGGCCGTGCCGCGCTCCACGCACCGGCCGCCGTACATCACCAGCAGCTGGTCGGCCATCTCCGCGACGACGCCGAGGTCGTGCGTGATCATGATGACCGCGGAGCCGAACTCCTTCTGCAGGTCGCGGATCAGGTCGAGGATCTGCGCCTGGACGGTGACGTCCAGGGCGGTCGTCGGCTCGTCGGCGATCAGCAGGTCGGGGTTGTTGACCAGCGACATCGCGATCATCGCGCGCTGGCGCATACCGCCGGAGAACTCGTGCGGGTAGGAGTCGACCCGCTTGTCCGGCTGCGGGATGCCGACCAGGTCGAGCATCTCGATCGCCCGCTTGCGCGCGACCTTCTTGTCGACCTTGTGATGGACCCGGTAGGCCTCCACGATCTGCTTGCCCACCGTGTAGTACGGGTGCATCGCGGACAGCGGATCCTGGAAGATCATCGCCATCTCGCGGCCGCGGAGCTTGCGCACCTCGTCCGGGTCGGCGGTGAGCAGTTCCTGGCCGTCGAACCAGATCTCGCCGGTGACGCGGGCCTTGCTGCGGCCGTACTGGCCCGTGGTGTGCAGGCCCATGATGCCGAGCGAGGTGACCGACTTGCCGGAGCCGGACTCGCCGACGATGCCGAGGGTCTGCCCCTTCTCCAGCTTGAAGCTGAGGCCGTCGACCGACTTCACCAGACCGTCGTCGGTCGGGAAGTGGACGCGCAGGTCCCGTACTTCCAGGAAGGACGTCGAGGGTTCGGAGCCGACGGCCTGGGGCACGCCCACGGCCGCGGCGGGGGTGCCGGACGCCGCGGAGGTGCCGGTCGCGGCGGAGGTGTCCGTCGTGTCGGAGGTGCCGGACGTGCCGGACTTGTCGAGGTTGGTCATCCGAGCCTCACTCGCGGGTCGATGACGGCGTAGAGCATGTCCACGAGGAGGTTGGCGACACAGATGAAGATCGCTGCGATCAGCGTGACGCCGAGGATGATCGGCAGGTCCTTCTGGGTGATCGCGTCGACCGCGAGGCGCCCGAGACCCGGGAGGTTGTACGTGCTCTCGGTCAGGATCGCGCCGCCCAGCAGGGCGCCGAGGTCCAGGCCGAGCAGGGTGATGACGGGCGTCCAGGTGGAGCGCATCGCATGCTTGCCGATGACCGCCCGCTCGGTGAGGCCCTTTGCCCTGGCGGTACGGATGTAGTCCTCGCCCAGGATTTCCAGCATGGTCGCCCTGGTGAGCCGGGCGTACATGGCGGCGTACAGGAAGGCGAGGGTGATCCAGGGCAGCAGCAGGCTCTGGAACCAGAGCCCGGGATCGTCGGCGAAGGGAGTGAACTCGCCCTCGATCCATTCCAGTTGGAAGCTGAAGACGGCCAGCGAGAGCAGGCCGGTGAAGTAGATGGGGAGCGAGACGCCGGCGAGGGCGACGGTCATCGCGGTGCGGTCCCAGATGGTGCCCCGGCGCAGCGCGGAGAGCACGCCCGCCGCGACACCACCGGTGACCCACAGCAGGCATGCGCCGGCGGCGAGGGAGAGCGTGACCGGCATGGCAGCGGTGAGCTGGGGCCACACTTCCTGCTCGGTACGGAAGGAGTAGCCGAAGCAGGGAGCCGCGCACCGCGTGACATCCACGCCGCTGGAGTAGTCGCGGCCCACGAACAGCGCCTGGACGAAGTGCCAGAACTGCACGATGACCGGATCGGCGAGACCCAGCTTCTCCCGGACGCCCTCGACGGACGCGGGATCGGTATTTTTTCCGACGAACAGGAGCGCGATGTCCTGTCCCGCCCATTTCGGGAGTACGAAGAAGATGACGAAGGTCGTCAGTGTGACGACCAACAACATCATGGCGACGGCGAACAAGCGCCGGATGACGTAAGCAAGCACTGTGCGCGGCCCGGCGGTGGCCGGGAGACTCTCCGGATTACGGGGTCTCCCGGCCACTGCCCGCGGCCCTCACCTGCCCTTCGGGCTTGGCGGGTTGGCGATGGTGGGGGTCAACGAGTCCTGGTTCGGCGTTACTTCACGACGCCCAGCGAGGAGTAGTCGTAACGGCCGTTGTAGGCGACGGAGGAGTAGACGTTCGTCACCCGCGGGCTGCGCCACGAGAAGTTCTTCTCGTAGAGGAAGGGCATCTGGGCGGCGATGTCCGCCGTCTTGTGGTTGATCTCCTTGTAGTAGCCCGCGGCCTTCTCCGGGTCAGTCGCCTTGAGGGCGTCGTCGAAGAGAGCGTTGATCTTCGGGTCGTTCGTCTCGGAGCCGTTGTAGTTACCGTTCGGCGTGATGAAACGGCCGTCGATCAGCGGCTGCGAGAAGCCCTGGCCGGTCGGGAAGTCGGGACCCCAGCCGGTCATGATCATGCCGTAGCCGCGCTTGCGGACCTGCGTGGGCGAGCCGGTGATGGACGACGACTCGGCACCGTCGATCGTGTCGACCTCGAGCGAGATGTTGACCTTCTTCAGCGCCTCCTGGAGCGCCTCGGCGGCTTCCTTCTCGGCCGGTGCGGTGCTGCGCGCGCTGATGACGGTCTTGAAGCCCTCGGGCTTGTTGCACTTCTTCAGCTCGTCCTTGGCCTTGGCCAGGTCCGGCTTGCCGGCGCGGGACTTCACGCCGTACGGGTCGTAGTCGTCCGCGCCCTTGATCGTGGTCGGCAGCATGGTGGTCGCGATGGGGCCACCGGCCGCCTCGCCGCCGCGCACGTCCTGGAGCGACTTGTAGTCGGTCGCGTACATCACGGCCTTGCGGCAGTGCTCGTTGTTCAGCGGCGCGACGGGGGTGAAGTCGACGTAGCGCGTGAAGGAGGTCTGGATGTTGTCCAGGCTCTCCTTGTGCTTCTTGAGCGCCTCGGTACGACCGGCCTGGGTCATGCCCGTGCCGTTCATGTCGATGTCGTAGTCACCCTTCATCAGAAGCTTGTCGATCGCTTCCATGTTGGTGTTGACCGTGATGGTGATCTTGTCCGGAAGGGCGGGTCGGATCGGGTCCGACTCCTTCTTCCACTTGTCGTTGCGCACCAGCACGGCGCCCTGCTTGGGCGTGTACGACTCGAACTTGTACGGGCCCGAGGAGAACGGCTTCAGCTGGTACTTGGCGCCGGTGTCCTTCTCGCGCTTCACCGGGGAACCGGCCGGCATCGCCAGCATCTGCTCGAAGTCGACGTTGGGCGTCGCCAGGTTGAAGACGATCTTCTTGTCGGTCGGCGTCTCGATCGCCTTCAGACCGAGCTTCTCCGGGTCCTTGTCCTCGTAGGGGCCCTTGTACTCCTTCTTCGGGTCCAAGGCCTTCTGGAGGTAGATCGGACCGCCGGGCAAAACCTTGTCGGCCCACACGCGCTCGATGCCGTACTTGATGTCCTTGGAGGTGATCGGCGAACCGTCCTCCCAGGTGATCCCGTCACGCAGCTCGTACGTGTAGGTCTTGCCGTCGTTGGTGATCACACCGTTCGCCTTGGCGAGGTCCGGCACCAGCTCGGCGCCCGCGGGGCCCGGCTTGGGCGCGTACGACACGAGCTGACGGGAGTAGAACCGGGCGAGGTCCCACGTGAAGCCGTAGTACTGACGCGTCGGGTCGGTCGAGTCGAAGTCCTGCTTGCCGATGAACTTGAGCGTGCCGCCCTTCTTCGTCGAAGGGTTGGCGACAGCGGCGGTTGCGGCGTTGAAGCCCGCGCCCTTGCCGGCCTTGCCGCCCTCGTCCTTCTTGCCACCGCCGCCACCGCACGCCGCGGTGGACATGAGGGCGGCCACGACGACCGCCGCTCCGGCGACCTGCCTGATCCTCGCCGACGAACGCTGGGTGTTCATTGGTTCTGCAACCTCCGGGAGAGTGCGGTTTCCGGCGCGTTGCCCGGGAACCTGCGGGGAGCCGTTCGGCCGTTGTGGCCGGTCGGCACGGAAGGGGTTGTGCGGCCCTCGCGGGCCACCGGCCCCGTGATCAGCGGGTGCCCTTCGGGTCGAGCGCATCGCGCACCCCGTCACCGAAGAGATTGAAGGCGAGCACTGTGATGAAGATCGCCAGACCAGGCACGATCATGAACAACGGGTCGCTCTGGTAGGTGTCCACGGCCTTGTCGAGCATCTGCCCCCAGGAAGCCGTCGGCGGCTTGACACCGGCGTTCAGGAAGGAGAGTGCCGCTTCGGTGAGGATGTTGGTGGGGATCATCAGCGTCGTGTAGACGGTGATCGGCGCCACCAGGTTGGGCAGCAGTTCCTTGAACAGGATGTACGCACGCCCCGCACCGAGACTGCGCGAGGCCTCGACGTACTCCTTCTCGCGCAGCGACAGCGTCTGGCCGCGCACGATGCGGCCGATGTAGGGCCAGCCGAAGAAGCCGATGACCATCACCAGGATGAAGATGCGGACCGTACTGCCCGTCATGCCCAGGAGGTTGCCCGGCAGCACCGACACCAGCGAGATGATGAAGAGCAGCTGCGGGAAGGCCAGCAGCATGTCCATCACGCGGCTGATGACCGCGTCGATCCAGCCGCCGAAGAACCCGGCGACGATGCCCAGCACCGTGCCGATGACGACCGCGACCATGGCGGCGAGGAAGGCCACCAGCAGGGAGATCCGGGCGCCGTAGACGACGCGGCTGAACACGTCGCGGCCGTTGCCCGGCTCCACGCCGAGCAGGAAGTCCGAGCTGATACCGCCGAAGATGCTGTCCTCGACGCCCGGGGACACACCGAACAGCGGGTCGATCTTGTCCTGGTGGAACTGCTCGGGCGGGTGACCGAGGATGCTCACGATCAGTGGAGCGAAGATTGCCGTCAGCACCAGGAGGACGACGACCACGCCGCCGGCCAGCGCGAGTTTGTCGCGCTTGAGCCTGGTCCAGGCGATCTGGCGCAGTGACCGCCCCTCGACCGACTTCCTTGCAACATCGGCGGCGACGTCGGCGGCAGCGGCCTTGTCCGCGTCCGGCGAGGTGTCGTGCAATGGTGCCGTCATCGTGGTGGGGACCCCTCTCGGCCGACGGTGGTCGGCCCTTGCCCGCCGCTGTGGCGGCTTGGAGCTTGTCGAACACAGGGCGAACGCCCCTTGGTTCGGGGAGTCTTCAACGCGGGCGTACCGACCCGCCAGCCCCCCCGGCCAAAGGATGCGCAACCGTGATGCTCTCTGCGGTTTTCCGCTATCCGGACGGCCCTTAACCAGGGCCGAACAGTGGGCAATTGAGCGCAGTGCCCGACAAGACCGCGCAACTGCTGTCCAGAGCAATGAAATTGGGGCAGACGTGTACTTCACGTCCCCGAGGGTCGAACTGAGCGTGCGGACATGCGAATTGACCCCCAGAGGGGCATTTGCGAGCAGCCGCGGAAAAGAACCCGCTCAGTACGCCCGCGACGGCGGGTAGCCGTACCCCGGCGCACCGGTCGGTGCCGGGGCGTGCGCGTCACGGGTGTAGAAGGGCCGGGCGTTGGCGCGCAGCCACATCCCGACCGGGTCGAGCTCGTCGGTCATGGCGACCGTGGACACCGGCAGACCGTCCGGGACGACCCCGATGGACTGCTGCATCATCGCGCGCACCGCCTCGACCGACTGCCGGCCGGTGTCGTACAGGTCGAGACCGATGGCGAGGTACGGCGCCCCGAGCGCGGGCTGCACCCAGGCCCGGCTGAGCGCGCGCACGGCCGGGGTGTGATGGGCGTTCTGTGCCAGGCGGGCGTAGAACTGCGGGATCTCCAGGGCGGGTTCGGAGATCCGCAGCGGACCGGCGGGCATCCGGTCGAGACCGGTGGCGATGCGCCTGAGGTCGAGCCACGGGATGCCGAGGCCGCCGCCGGGGGCGTGCGGGTTGAGCCAGACGCCCCAGCGGTCGGGAAACAGGGCGCGGGACAGCTCCGCTCCGGTGGCGACCTCGTGCGCCCGGTTCCAGCCGCTGGCGGCGAGTTCCTGGGCGGAGGTCACGCAGGGGGCGTAGCCGAAACCGTCGACCTCCATGTTTCCGTACTGGGCGTCGGGTGATCCGGCGGTGCCGTGCCAGAGCAGCATCCAGAGCTTGCCGTCGACCAGGGCGTGCAGCAGCGCCTCGTACGCGTCGTACCGCCCGGGGGTCACCTGGCGCAGCATGTGCTCGACCTGTCCGGCCGCCGCGGTGCCTGACACGCTCACCCTGGGTCCCGCCCCTCTTCGATCCACCGTGTCGACGCCGGCCGCACACGAACGATTCGCCCCCGTGCGGCGAGGTCATCAAACCAGCTTAAGCGGCAGCACTGACACCGAGCCGGTACCGGTTTCGAAGACTTCTTCCCCGAGGTGCCGGATTCCCGCCGGCCTCAGTGCTCCCTCTGGTAGAAGGGCCGCACCCGCTCCAGCATCCAGTCGGCGACCGGGTCCTGGGCCATGTCGAGCAGCAGCAGGTGCACCGGCCACGGAGCGGACTCGCGCCCGAGCGCCCGGCCGAGCGCGTCCATGGGCGCGTTGCGGTCCGCACCCTCCCACGACGACAGCTGTACGCCGACGAACAGCACGGGCGCGTCGCCCTCGACGCTCGCGAGCGCGCGCCGGGCGGTGACGACGACCGCGCTCTGCTGGAACTCCCCCGCGGCGGCGGCGAGGAAGTCGACCGGTTCGTCCTGCCAGTCCGGCTCGAAGAGCCGCACCCGGCCGCCGCCTGCGGGGCCGTCCAGCGGGGTGCGGCCGGTCCTGCACAGTTCGGCGACGGCGAGCGGCGGCAGCGGGGTGCCGACGGCGCCGCCGGGGTTCACCACGATGCCCAGCTGCGGAGGCAGCCCGCGGGCGAACTCCACGGCGGGCGCCACCGCGAAGGACATGTGGGCGCCCACGCACTGGAGGAACTGCTGCTCGGAGCTGAAGACGGGCACGTACGCCTGTCCTTCGAGCTCGGTGGTGGGCAGGTCGAGCGGGCCGCCGTCGGGGCCGCCGCCGTTCGGCAGCGGGATCCACAGGGGGCTCCGGCCGAGCACCTCGACGAGGCGGGGCCCGGCGGCAGGGTTGCCGAGCGAGGCCGCGAGCACCTCTTCGAGCTCATTGCCGGGCCATCCGCCACCGGCCCCGGCCGGGCCGTGCGAAGCGGCCCCCGGACCGCCGAGGCCGCCCGGACCGCTGAGGCCGCCCGACATGTGGGGGCCGCCCGACACGTGGGGGCCGCCCGACACCCGGGGTCCACCAAGCCCGTGGGGGTCACCCAGGTCCTGGGGGCCCCCAAGCCCATGGGGGTCACCCAGACCCTGAGGTCCACCCGGACTCTGCGGCCCTCCCAGACCCTGGGCCCCGCTCACCCCCTGAGGGCCCAGGGCCCCGCCCGCACCCTCCGTGCCGTACTGCCCCGTCGTCTCCGGTATCTCCACGGACCGTCCCCTTCTCGCCTTCCACCCGTCCCCGTCCTGCGCGCACGACCCTATCCGCGCGGCAGCGGCGCGGGCCCGGCCCCCTCGGCTCCCGGTGCGGCCGACCGCGCCGGGGCGCCCAGGACGTCACACGTCACTCCGCTTCGAACCCGATCTCCTTCAGCACCCCCGCGGCCGTCCGGTCCAGCAGCACCGCCGAGGCGCATCCGGCGGGCAGCCGCTCGCCCTCCGCGTCGCGCACCAGCGTGCCCACGGCCCGCCGGTGCCGGGCGAAGGCGTAACCGGAGACTCCGCGTCCGCGCTCCCGCTGCCCGTCCCTGGCCACCTCGGGCGTCACGTCGAGCAGCACGAGGCGCAGCCCGCGCCCGCGTCGCCGCGCCTCACGCGCCAGCCACCGCCGCACCCAGGTCTGCGTACCGCAGTCGTGCACGACCACGCTCTGTCCGGAGCGCAGCACCTTGCGCAGCCCCGCGTAGTGCGCGACCCGCACGAGGGGCCGGTAGAGGGCGTACGGCAGCCAGCCGGGCGTCCTGTTCTCCCAGCGCTCGCGCACGTCCTGCGAGTCGATGGTGCGCACCCCCGTCGCCGTACGCCCGATCAGCGTGCTCTTGCCGCTGCCGGGAAGCCCGGACACCACGACCACGTCCCCGGCCGCGAACATCAGCCGGTGCGGACTGCACCCGGCCCGCTCGCGCCAGTCGCGCACGACCGGCACCGGCACGGGCCGCGCCGCGCGCACGCCCGGCTTCGCCCCCGTCACACCCGCCGTGGCAATACCGCTGGATTGCTGCAACGCCCTCACCCCTCCCCCTGCTGGGTACCACCTCACCCTTGCCCAAGAAGTGTAAAGAAAAGGTAATGCGGGACAAGCGATTTGCCGACCGAGGGGGGCGTGCACCGAAGGGGGCGTGCAATGATGTGCGCGCCAGGCACCCCCTGTGCACCCCCAACTTCACAACGGCCGTATGAATCCGCGCGGGAGAGTCCGGGGCCGCAGCGCCCGGGACGCCGAAGGAGCAAGCTCCTCCCTTGAATCTCTCAGGCCCCGTACCGCGCGGGCGAGGCAGATCTGAAAAGCGGGCCCTCCCTGTCGACAAGTCGGCATTCGGGGCCCCACCCAAGGTGCAAGCCTGACGCACGCGTTGCGTCGGCGAACCTCTCAGGTTCCGATGACAGATGGGGAGGACAGTCCTCGTCGTCATGCCGTCGTTCTGCCTTGGGAGTCATTTCATGAGCACCACCCGCCGCACTGCCCTCGATGCCCTGCATCGCTCGCTCGGTGCGACCATGACCGACTTCGCGGGCTGGGACATGCCGCTGCGGTACACGTCGGAGCGCGACGAGCACAACGCCGTACGCACCCGGGCGGGCCTCTTCGACCTGTCCCACATGGGCGAGATCACGGTGAGTGGCCCGCAGGCGGTCGACCTGCTGAACTTCGCGCTGGTCGGCAACATCGGCACCGTGGGCCCCGGCCGCGCCCGGTACACGATGATCTGCCAGGAGGACGGCGGCATCGTCGACGACCTGATCGTGTACCGGCTCCAGGAGCAGGAGTACCTGGTCGTCGCCAACGCGGGCAACGCCCAGACCGTCCTGGACGCGCTCGTCGCCCGCTCGGCCGGCTTCGACGCCGAGGTCCGCGACGACCGCGACGCGTACGCGCTGATCGCCGTGCAGGGTCCCGAGTCCCCCGGCATCCTCAAGGCGGTCACCGACGCCGACCTGGAGGGACTGAAGTACTACGCGGGCCTGCCCGGCACCGTCGCCGGCGTCCCTGCCCTGATCGCCCGTACCGGCTACACCGGCGAGGACGGCTTCGAGCTGTTCGTCGAGCCGCAGCACGCCGAGAAGCTCTGGCAGGCGCTGACCGAGGCGGGCGCGGGCGTCGGCCTGATCCCCTGCGGCCTGTCCTGCCGCGACACGCTGCGCCTGGAGGCCGGCATGCCGCTGTACGGCAACGAGCTGACGACCGCGCTCACGCCGTTCGACGCGGGCCTGGGCCGGGTCGTGAAGTTCGAGAAGACCTCCCACGAGTCGGACTTCGTCGGCGTCACGGCCCTGAAGGCCGCCGCCGAGCGCGCCGAGAGCGCCCCGCCGCGCAAGCTGGTCGGCCTGGTCGCCGAGGGCCGCCGCGTCCCGCGCTCCGGCTACCCCGTCGTCTTCGACGGCCGGGTCATCGGCGAGGTCACCTCCGGCGCCCCCTCCCCCACCCTCGGCAAGCCGATCGCCATGGCGTACGTCGACGCCGCCTTCGCGGCCCCCGGCACCGAGGGCGTCGGCGTGGACATCCGCGGCACGCACGAGCCGTACGAGGTCGTGGCTCTGCCCTTCTACAAGCGCCAGAAGTGACGAACGCCGCATACTCGCGGAAGTACCCCCGTCTCATCTGTCAAGACCCGGTTCATCAGCACTCCCCCGCATCCAGGAGAATTCAGCCATGAGCAACCCCCAGCAGCTGCGTTACAGCAAGGAGCACGAGTGGCTCGCGACGTCCGAGGACGGCGTCGCGACGGTCGGCATCACGGAGTTCGCGGCCAACGCGCTCGGTGACGTCGTCTACGCCCAGCTCCCTGAGGTCGGCGAGAGCGTCACCGCGGGCGAGACCTGCGGCGAGCTGGAGTCGACCAAGTCCGTCAGCGACCTGTACTCCCCGGTGACCGGTGAGGTCGTCGAGGCCAACCAGGCCGTGGTGGACGACCCGTCGCTGGTGAACTCCGCCCCGTTCGAGGGTGGCTGGCTGTTCAAGGTGCGCGTCACCGCGGAGCCGGACGACCTGCTCTCCGCTGACGAGTACTCCGCGCTCTCCGGCAACTGACACCCCTAGGGACTCGCCTGATGTCGCTTCTCAACTCCTCCCTCCACGAGCTGGACCCGGACGTCGCCGCCGCCGTCGACGCCGAGCTCCACCGCCAGCAGTCCACCCTCGAGATGATCGCCTCGGAGAACTTCGCTCCGGTCGCGGTCATGGAGGCCCAGGGCTCGGTCCTCACCAACAAGTACGCCGAGGGCTACCCGGGCCGCCGCTACTACGGTGGCTGCGAGCACGTCGACGTGGTCGAGCAGATCGCGATCGACCGCATCAAGGCGCTGTTCGGCGCCGAGCACGCGAACGTCCAGCCGCACTCCGGCGCGCAGGCCAACGCCGCCGCGATGCACGCGCTGATCAAGCCGGGCGACACGATCATGGGCCTGAACCTGGCCCACGGCGGTCACCTGACCCACGGCATGAAGATCAACTTCTCGGGCCGTCTCTACAACGTGGTGCCCTACCACGTGGACGAGACCGGCGAGGTCGACATGGACGAGGTCGCCCGCCTCGCCAAGGAGTCCCAGCCGAAGCTGATCGTGGCCGGCTGGTCCGCGTACCCGCGCCAGCTGGACTTCGCCAGGTTCCGCGAGATCGCGGACGAGGTCGGCGCGTACCTGATGGTCGACATGGCGCACTTCGCGGGCCTCGTCGCGGCCGGGCTGCACCCCAACCCGGTCCCGCACGCCCACGTGGTCACCACCACCACCCACAAGACCCTCGGCGGCCCGCGCGGCGGCGTGATCCTCTCCACGGCCGAGCTGGCCAAGAAGATCAACTCCGCGGTCTTCCCGGGTCAGCAGGGCGGTCCGCTGGAGCACGTGATCGCGGCCAAGGCCGTCTCCTTCAAGGTCGCGGCCTCGCCGGAGTTCAAGGAGCGCCAGCAGCGCACCCTGGACGGCGCCCGCATCCTGGCCGAGCGCCTGGTGCAGGCCGACGTCACCGAGCACGGCGTCTCGGTCCTCTCCGGCGGCACGGACGTCCACCTCGTCCTGGTGGACCTCCGCAACTCCGAGCTGGACGGCCAGCAGGCCGAGGACCGCCTCCACGAGGTCGGCATCACGGTCAACCGCAACGCCATCCCGAACGACCCCCGCCCCCCGATGGTCACCTCGGGCCTGCGCATCGGCACCCCGGCGCTTGCCACCCGCGGTTTCCAGACGGAGGACTTCACCGAGGTCGCCGACATCATCGCGGCGGCCCTGAAGCCCTCGTACGACGTCAAGGCCCTGTCGGAGCGCGTCTCGGCCCTCGCCGACAAGCACCCGCTTTACCCCGGCCTGAAGTAATTCGGTCCGGTTACGTAGGCTTCATCTGGGCGTCGCGTGGTAGGCGACTCCCAGCAATACGTAAATACGGGGCACCGCGCACACTGGACAGTGAGCGCGGTGCCCCGCCCCTTGCCCCGGCCTCCCGGCCGGGACGAGCCCGCGCACCTGTTCCGCCCTGTTCTGCCCGACGGACAACGGCGTCCGCCACCTTTTTGAGGAGTTCTGCTGTGGCCATCTCGGTCTTCGACCTGTTCTCGATCGGCATTGGCCCGTCCAGCTCCCACACGGTGGGCCCGATGCGGGCCGCCCGCATGTTCGTGGGACGTCTCAAGAAGGACGGCCTGCTCGCCCAGACCACCGCCGTACGGGCGGAGCTCTTCGGCTCGCTCGGCGCCACCGGGCACGGCCACGGCACCCCCAAGGCCGTCCTGCTCGGCCTGGAGGGCCACTCCCCGCGCACCGTCAACGTCGAGACGGCCGACGCCGAGGTCGAGCGCATCCGCGCCACCGGCAAGCTGCGCCTGCTCGGGACGGAGATCGGCTCGGCCCACGAGATCGACTTCGACGAGCCCAACGAGCTGATCCTCCACCGCCGCCGCTCCCTGCCGTACCACGCGAACGGAATGACCCTCTTCGCGTACGACGCGGGCGGTGCGCCCCTGCTGGAGAAGACCTACTACTCCGTCGGCGGCGGCTTCGTCGTCGACGAGGACGCGGTGGCGGGTGAGAACCCGATCGTCCCCGACGACACGGTCCTCAAGCACCCCTTCCGCACGGGCGACGAGCTCCTGCGCATGGCGAAGGAGACCGGCCTCTCCATCTCATCGATGATGCTGGAGAACGAGAAGGCCTGGCGCACCGAGGAGGAGATCCGCGAGGGCCTCCTCGAGATCTGGCGCGTCATGCAGGCCTGCGTCTCGCGCGGCATGTCCCGCGAAGGCATCCTCCCCGGCGGCCTCAAGGTCCGCCGCCGCGCCGCAAACTCGGCCCGCCAGCTGCGCGCCGACGGCGACCCGAAGGCGCACGCCATGGAGTGGGTCACCCTCTACGCGATGGCGGTCAACGAGGAGAACGCCGCGGGCGGCCGCGTGGTCACCGCCCCCACCAACGGCGCCGCCGGCATCATCCCCGCCGTTCTGCACTTCTACATGAACTTCGTGCCGAACGCCGACGAGGACGGCATCGTCCGCTTCCTCCTCGCCGCCGGCGCCATCGGCATGCTCTTCAAGGAGAACGCCTCCATCTCCGGCGCCGAGGTCGGCTGCCAGGGCGAGGTCGGCTCCGCCTGCTCCATGGCGGCCGGCGCCCTCGCCGAGGTACTCGGCGGCACCCCGGAGCAGGTCGAGAACGCCGCCGAGATCGGCATGGAACACAACCTCGGCCTCACCTGCGACCCGGTCGGCGGCCTGGTCCAGATCCCCTGCATCGAACGCAACGGCATGGCCGCCGTCAAGGCCGTCACCGCCGCCAAGATGGCCATGCGCGGCGACGGCAGCCACAAGGTCTCCCTCGACAAGGTCATCAAGACCATGAAGGAGACGGGCGCCGACATGAAGGTCAAGTACAAGGAGACGGCCCGGGGCGGTCTTGCGGTCAACGTCATCGAGTGCTGAGAAACAGCCACCCGAGGAGGATCACCGCAAGGGCGGGGGTGCGGTTCCGCGCCGGCTACGCCCATGGTCGCCCCGCAGAGATCAAGATCCGGGTCTCCCGCGGGCTCGGCTGCACCTGGATACCGACCGGTCCGCGCGCGACCTGACGACCTGGCTGCCCCGGTCCCCTTGACCGGACCACGAGGGCAATGGCGCACGGTGTTCCGTGAACGGCAGGCCTTCGACGAGGAATTGGCTGCCGGTGAGGTCGACGACCCGGGCCAGTACCGGGGGCGGATGGTGCAGTCTGAAGGCGCCGCCGGCATCGACGGTCTGCTGCGAGACGACCAGGAACGCGTTGAGGGCGCTCACGTCGCAGAAGGTCACGGTCGTGAGGTCGACGTCGATGACGCGGATGCCCTCGCGCAGGCACTTCTCCACCGACGCCCGGACCAGCGGGACGGTGTCCAGGTCGATCTCACCCGCCAGCGTGATCAGCGCGCGGTCCCCCCGGTCGTGCCGGTAGGCGTTCAACTGTGGCAGGGACACGGCTCCTCGATTCACATTGCGTCAGCCCTTGTGCTGTCGGTCACGGATTCACCTGGCGTCAGGCCTGGCGCTCACGGTCATGGCGCGGCCGGCCGTAGCGGCGCTCTCTGGCGTACCGGCGCCCCCAGTGGTCCTCGCGGTTCCGGTGGTCCCGGTACTCCTCGTAGTCCCGGTAGCTGCC
Source organism: Streptomyces sp. NPDC058663 (assembly GCF_042716745.1). Classification (NCBI taxonomy): domain Bacteria; kingdom Bacillati; phylum Actinomycetota; class Actinomycetes; order Kitasatosporales; family Streptomycetaceae; genus Streptomyces; species Streptomyces sp. NPDC058663. The sequence goes on along the minus strand of NZ_JBHXRV010000003.1, from coordinate 5,808 downwards.
GCGGCGGTGGTGCCGCTCGTTCCGGCCGTACCGGAGCAGGCCGAACACCAGGACGGCGGCGGCCACCCACCAGAGCGAGTTCAGGAATCCCAGACCGAGAAGAACGGCGAGGACGAGAAGGAGAAGCAGCTTCACGAAGGCCCTCCCGGCGCGGAGAAGTGCTGGCAGCCGGGGCTGGGGCCTGACCCCATAGCGTAGCGCCATCGAGCGTCCTCCGGTGGCGGCACGGAGACACGGCTACTGAGGTGGGCGCAGAAACCCTCGCCGCCCGGCCAGGACACGCCCCCTCCTGCCGTCCGGCCGGATCGCGGGTCCCCGTCCCCATCTGGCCCGAACCCCCGGCAGCATGAGCGTTCGACCAGCGGCCCTGGCCCCGGCGGCACCGCATCACGATCGCCCCCTCGCAGGGTGCAGCGCGCGCTTCAGCCCCCGGTACCGGCCCTCGGCCCGCGCCGGGAAACGCCCGCCGCGCGCACCCGCCTCCCTCACGGCAACAGGCCTTCGCCTTCTCAACCTCCTTTTAGAGCAGGGGCGTTGACATGACCGAAGGCGAGGCGTTCACTGACAGGTACGGCACAGGCCCGTGCCACCACGCACCGTCACGGTGCGCGGCGCATCGTCTGTCCGCTTCGCCCGGACCCCGCGGAAGCCAGGAACGTACCGTTCGCTTTCCGGAGGCCCGCCCATGCCGCTGTGGATCCCGCTGCTCCTCGCCGTCCTGCTCTCCTCCGGATTCGGTTTCACCGCGCGGCAGTTGCGCCGCCGCTTCGCCGCTGTCGCCCTCGTCCTGTGGCTCGCCGGATACATGGCGCCGGGACGCGACCTGCCGAGGCCCGCCCACCCGTGACAGGGGACAGCCGGGCGCCGCCCCTCGGCAGCATCCGCACCCCGTACCGCAAGGAGAATCCGATGCTGCACTCCCCCCACCGGCCCCCCAAGTTCGAGCAGGAATTCGCGACGTCGCGTGGCCGGCCCATCGTGGTGGACGGCCGGACGGTGCACCTCACGTTCGGCACTCCCGTCGCATGGGCCACGGCGCGGGTGACGCTGCGCTTCGTGGCGTACGTCCGTCGCCCGGTTCAGGGCGTCTGCCTCGACATGTCGGAAGGAGACCTGCTGATCAACGGCTTACAGGCGTCCGGGATCACTTTGTGGGCCGACACCACACCGCCGCTCGTCCACCTCGAAATCCTGAAGCCCGCAGCCGTCCCGGCGACCCTGAACGTCTGGAACTGCTGGCGCGACGAGCGCGGAGTCCGCCACTCCTGGACCGGCAACGCCGGCTTCCTCCTGACCTCACCCACCCCCACCTCGCACCGCTTCGCGTGCAGCGACGGCCTGGGACCGGCCGACTTCAGCAACCTCGTGCTCACTGTCGACATCGAACCCAGGGCTACGGTTCTCGGCCTGGGCCCGTTCACGCCGCCCGCGCACGCATCGCGGCGGTGAACCGGCCCGCCCCTGCCGTACCCCCGGTCACCGCCGGGCCAGACAGCGCTCGCCGCCGGTCCCCGGCCGGTAGGGCAGTCCGTAGTGGTGGAAGACCGCTTCCTCCTCCCCGGCCGGCAGTACGTCGTCCATGCCGATCGAAGGGGCCTCCTTCACCAGCGCCTTCGCGTACGACACCCTGAGATATCCGGGGCCCACGACCGCCTCCGTGAGGGGAACGAAGACCAGGCGGTGACGGGTCGGCAGGCCGGTGCGCAGAGTGGCCATGGCCGGTTCGTCGGTGGTGGTGTCGACGTAGACCGCTTCCAGTACGCCGATCTTGTGCGAGTCGGGGTCAAGGACGTCAAGTCCGCGCCACTCCCGTACGTCCGCCGCATGAATCATGATCGCTCCCTTGACCTGTCCTACGGCCGGACCGGCATGTCGTACCGCCGGTCCGCTGTCGTGCGCATCCGCTACGGAAAGCGGCGGAGCGCGCCTTCGCCCTCCCCGGCGGTCCGGGTGCCCGCGCGGCGGCGCCCCAACCGCCCGAGGGCCGTTCTCCCGTCTCCCTGCCGCCTCTTTCATCCGCCTCGGCATGCCCGGCCCCTCCGGCACCAGGCGCCGTTGACAGGGTGAAATGCCGGGCGTTGACTGACGGCAAGACACGACACGGCGTGACGATGCCGCTCCGGACTTTCCGGGCGATGGCGCTACGGATCTTCCGGGCGACGCATGCCGCTTCTCACTTTCGCCCGGTCCCCGTGGAATTCCGGAACGCTCCCGCGATGCGGAGGCCCGGCGAGGGTGGGTCCTCCTTCTCGGCCCGGTAGGCGACCAGGCGAAGGCTGCCTGCACGCACCGACCTCACATCGCCCCGGGCGGCGCCACGCCCCGCGCAGACGTCGCCCGCCGCTCCCAGCGCACCGTCCAGGTACCGCCCCGCACCACCCGACGGGAAGCAGCCACTGATGCACTACGACCAAGAACGCGCACAGCAGCCCCAGACCGGCCCCCCGGGCGCCGTACAGCAGCGCGCCCCGCAGGCCCCTGACGCCCCACAGGTCCCCGGCGCCCCGCCCGGCACACCTGGTACCGACCCGGCCCACCCCCCGCGCGACCCAGTTGCCCCGGGGCTCCGCAGCGACCCCACCAAGAGCGCCGTCCTGCTTCCGCAGGGCGACCGGGACAAGCTCACCCTCCGCCTCCAGCAGGCGCTCAACACCTTCGTCGCCGACCCGGGCAAAGCGGTCCAGGAGGCCGACAGCGTCTTCGACGAGACCGTCACCCAGCTCACCGAGACCCTCGCGGAACGGCGCCGCACCCTGCGCGCGGCCTGGCAGGACCAGAACCAGGAGGTCGACGCGCCGACCGAGGACCTGCGCCTCGCCCTGCGCCACTACCAGGAGTCCACGGAACATCTCCTGCGCATGTGAGAGTCACCGGCGGCACGTTCCTTGCGCCACGACCTGGCGAGACCCTGACGCCGGGCCTTGACCTGGAGTGCTCTCCAACAAGCAGACTCCCCTCCGAAGCGCTGAGCACGCAGTGCCCAGCACCAGGCGCGTGGCCCGAAACCCGGGCCACGGAAGGGGAGTTCGCATGTCCACCGCCACATCCGCCAACCCGCCCATGCGCTACCGCACCCTCGGCACCGACCCCACCACCCGCCGCGAGGTCAGCGTCCTGGCCCTCGGAGCGATGCTCTTCGGCACGTACACCGACGAGAGAACGTCGTACGAGATCCTCGACAGGTACGCCGAGGCCGGCGGCACCTTCCTCGACACCTCGAACACGTACTCCTACTGGCACGACGACAGCCAGGGCGGCCAGAGCGAGCGGCTGCTCGGACGCTGGCTGCGCAGCCGGGGCGTCGCCGACCGCATGGTGGTCGCCACCAAGGTGGGCGCCCGCCCGCAGGCCCCGGGCACCGGCTTCATCGACAACCCGGAGGGCCTGTCCGCGAAGACCGTCCGGGAAGCCGTCGAGCGCAGCCGCGACCAGCTCGGCATCGAGAAGATCGACCTGCTCTACACCCACATCGAGGACCGCACCGTCGAACTCGCCGAAACCGTCGAGGCGTTGGGCGCGACGGTTCGGGAGGGGGCCGTCGGCCTCCTCGGCGTCAGCAACCACCCCGCCTGGCGGATCGAGCGCGCCCGCACCCTGGCGAGGGCGGCCGGACTGCCCGGCTACGAGGTCCTCCAGTACCAGCACAGTTATCTGCGCCCCCGCTTCGACGTCCCCACCCCACTCTTCCCCGAGGGCAGCCTCGGCCACGTCGGCCCGGACCTGGCGAGCTATCTGCTCGCCGAGCCCGACCTGACACTGGTGGCGTACTCCCCGCTGTTGGGCGGCGCGTACGTCCGCGAGGACAAGCCGGTGCCGGACGACTACGACCACCCGGGCACACCGGCCCGCCTGGCGGTGCTGCGCGACATCGCGGCGGAGACCGGTGCAACAGTCAACCAGGTGGTTCTGGCCTGGCAGTTGGGTCACCAGCTGCCGCTGATCCCGCTCGCGGGTGCCTCATCGGTTACCCAACTGAACGAAACCCTCGGTGCATTGGCCCTCGAGCTGTCACCCGAGCACCGGACCCGCCTCGACGCGACCCACTGACCCGACCGAGCCACACCGGCGCCGGCGCGGCGGCCGGCCCCCACCCGGCGGCCCTCACCGCACGGCGTACTCCCCGAGCGCCCCCTCCAGCATCCCGAAGACCGCACGCCCCGCGTCCGCCGCTTCGGCGGCGATGCGGTCGTTGTCCAGCCCGGACAGGGTCATGTCGAGCACGCACTGGAACAACACCCGGTGTGCACCGCCCAGTTGAACCGCGGCTGCCCGAGGCACGAGGTCGCCGGTGTCGGCCCCGGTCTCCGCGGCGAGGACCCCCTCCAGGGCCCGCTCGCGCTGGTCGTGCAGATCGCGAAGCCGGGCGAGCAGGGTCGGGCTGTCCGCGATCATCCGCGCGAACACCGGCCCGGAGAAACCGATCACGGGATCGCGCCGCTCCACCCCCGCCAGGAAGTCCCGCCGCAGGGCCGCCAGCGCGGACTCCCCCGGCCCCCTCTCCCGCACCGTGCGCGCGAGACCGGCCACGAACTCCTCGTGCCGGTCGAGCGCCATGTCCTCCTTGCGGGCGTAGTAGTTGGTCACGGTCTTCTTGGCGACCCGGGCGGCGGCGGCGATGTCGGCGATGGTGGTCGCCTCGAAGCCGCGCTCGACGAACAGCCTGGTCGCGTGGTCGGAGATCAGCTGTCTGGTCTCCTGCTTCTTGGACTCGCGGAGTCCTCCGGAATCGATGGCCATACGAGAATCATACCTCCGACATAACTTTACCCTTGACGCACTCAACCACTGCGGCTAACTTTACGTCCATCGTAAGTTTTCGACACGGAGGTATGCATGACCACATTCGACGCAGGCACCGAGTTCGACCGCCAGGTCGAGGCCCTGCTGGGCCTCGGCTACGCCGAACTCTCGGGCAGGTCAGGAGCCGCCTTCCGCGAGCTGCTCGAACCTCTGCGCGCGCCGGTGCTGAAGCGTGCGTCGACGATGGCCGCACCGTCCGACAGCCATGTCCCCTTCGTCGTGGTCGTCACCCGCGCACTGGTACCGGTCGAGGAGTCCGTCCCGCTGACGACGCTGGCCGGTAGGTCCACCAAGCCCGGTGTCATCGAGCGCTTCTACAAGCCTGGCGAGCTGGAACAGTTCGTCTCGATAGACGCGCTCGGACTCCCCGAGGGCGAGGCGTACGTCGTCTTCGATGTCGAACGCGGCGAAGAGTTCTGCGACGTCGTGCCGCTGGACGCCATGGCCACACTCGCCTCCCGCGGCCGTACGGGTCTCACGATCGAGGAAGGCATCGCCCTCCTCACCCTCTTCCCGGAGACCCTCGCGAAGAACAAGTGCTACTCCCTCTCCGGCTCCCGCCTCGGCACCAAGGACAAGCGGGTCCCGGCCCTCTGGATCAGCAAGGGCGCCCCCAAGCTGGGCTGGTGCTGGGAGGGCAACCCCCACACCTGGCTGGGCCTGGCCTCGGCCGCTTCCCGCGCCGGCGCGTAACGCAGAAAAAGCCCGGTGAACGCAGAAGAGCCCCGTACCGGTATCCCCGGTACGGGGCTCTTCGCAATGATTGTTCGGCGGCGTCCTACTCTCCCACAGGGTCCCCCCTGCAGTACCATCGGCGCGGAAAGGCTTAGCTTCCGGGTTCGGAATGTAACCGGGCGTTTCCCTAACGCTATGACCACCGAAACACTATGAAAATTTGAACACCTGGCTGTTTTCACAGGACTGTTCGTTATTTCAGAACTAACACAGTGGACGCGAGCAACTGAGGACAAGCCCTCGGCCTATTAGTACCAGTCAGCTCCACCCGTT
>NZ_JBHXRV010000002.1:243043-330615 GCF_042716745.1 Streptomyces sp. NPDC058663 | reverse complement strand
GCCCCTGAGCCGCCGCCCCGTGGAGCCCCGCGCCGCCCCCCGCCGTAGGTGTGTTGCGTCAGCGGGGGGGGGGCGGCGGCGACCGGCGGCGATCGGGGCGCCGGGGCGGCACCCCTCGCGCACTCGCCGAAAAAGGGCGGATCGCGGGGGTTTGTCCTCGCGGGACGTGCGGGTTTGCCCCTGCTCGGCGCCGGGGTGCGCTCGCACCGGGCGCGGGGGCTTGTCCGCGTCGAATTCGTACCCCCGTACGATCGACAACCGTGCTGGCTTCCCCGAACCCTTCCCGTCGCGGCCGTCGCTCCACCACCATGGGCGGCATGCCGCTGAATGACATGCCGTGGTGGCGCTGGCGCACTCAGGTGCGTTCCGCGCTGCACATGCTCTCCGACCCCGTCTTCCACCAGGAGTGCTGGCTGGCCGGGCTCGACGGGTACGGGGACATCACCGACGCCGTCTACCGCCTCGTCGAGGACACCTGGCTCGACAACTGGTCCGCCGAGAAGTACGTCGGCACCATCTTCCGGGACTCGGGCGAGGCCGCCGTCGTGGACGTCGCCGTGCTCCGGGTCCTGCGGATCATGCACCAGGTCGGCGCCGACGCCCCCGTCTCCGCGTACATGGCCCACCACGGCTGGCCGGAAGCGGTACGGGCGGCCCGCGAGGCGCACGTACGGATGGCGCAGGCCGACGGGGACGACCCGGACACCGCTCCGCGCTCGCTGGAGCTCATCCGCATTCTCACGAACCCGGCCTAGGGATCCGTCCTGGTGTGCGATCCTCTTGGGTCATGAGAGACGACCCCAAGCCCGCGCCCGCAGCCTCCGACCAGTACGTGCTGACCCTGTCCTGCCCGGACAAACAGGGCATCGTGCACGCGGTGTCCAGTTATCTGTTCATGACCGGCTGCAACATCGAGGACAGCCGGCAGTTCGGGGACCACGACACCGGACTGTTCTTCATGCGGGTCGCCTTCGCCGCCGAGGCGCCGGTCACCGTGGAGAAGCTGCGGGCCAGCTTCGCCGCCGTCGGGGACTCCTTCCGGATGGACTGGGAGATCCACCGGGCCGAGGACAAGATGCGGATCGTCCTGATGGTCAGCAAGTTCGGGCACTGCCTGAACGACCTGCTGTTCCGGTCGCGGATCGGCGCGCTGCCGGTCGAGATCGCCGCCGTCGTCTCCAACCACCCGGACTTCCGCGAGCTGGTCGGCTCGTACGACGTCCCCTTCCATCACATTCCGGTGACGAAGGAGACCAAGGCCGAGGCCGAGCAGCAGGTGCTCGACCTGGTCGCCGCCGAGCACGTCGAGCTCGTGGTGCTGGCCCGCTACATGCAGGTCCTCTCCGACCACATCTGCAAGCAGCTCAGCGGGCGCATCATCAACATCCACCACTCCTTCCTGCCGAGCTTCAAGGGCGCCAAGCCCTACCACCAGGCGCACGCGCGCGGAGTGAAGCTGATCGGCGCGACCGCGCACTACGTGACGGCCGACCTCGACGAGGGCCCGATCATCGAGCAGGAGGTCGAGCGCGTCGGCCACGAGGTCACCCCGGAGCAGCTGGTGGCCGTCGGCCGCGACGTGGAGTGCCAGGCCCTTGCCCGCGCGGTGAAGTGGCACAGCGAGCACCGGGTGCTGCTCAACGGGCACCGCACGGTCGTCTTCGACTAGCCCCACCGTTGCGCGGCGTGCCCCGAGGGGTCCGCGGGGGCCGAGGGCGCGGTGCGGGTCACAGGCGGGACAGCGAGGCCGCCGCGAACAGCACGTCCCGCACCGCCCCCTTGTCGCCCAGCTGCCCGGCCGCCGCCTCCTGCGGCGGTACGTGTCCGGCCGCGAGCCGGCAGAACTCGACGCCGTCCAGAGCGATGTGCGCCACCTTGCGGTCGGGTGAGCCGACGGCCGCGGGGGAGTCGAGCGCGATCCACCAGTCGCCGCCGCCCGGACCCTCCACTTCCAGGTGCAGGGTCCGGCCCGGGGACCCCGCGGTGACCAGGCCCTGCGCGGGCGGCGCGAGACCGGAGCGGCGGCGCGCGGCGAGCGTGCCGGGCAGTAACCGGGCCGCCAGGTCGATCAGCTGGTGCAGATGGGCGCCGGACGGCGGTTCGTACGGGTAGTCCACCGCCCGCGCGATGTCCTCCGCGTGCACCCAGCACTCGAAGGCCCGCTCCAGCAGCGCGTCCTTCAGGGGCAGCGCGAACGCCCCGTAGTCCACGTCGAGCTCGGCCGCCCCGCTGCCCGCGAAGGACGCGGTGCGCAGCAGGGTGTGGCTCTGCTCGCGCCACGGGGTGCGGACCGCGCGGGTGGGCGGCTGGTGGGAGCCCTGCCAGTACGCCTCCGTACGGCTGGTGGGGTCGGGGCCCGTGCCGTCCGGGAGGACGAAGGGGTCGTCCAGGCCCAGCGCCCTGGCCACGAGTCCGTCGACGGCCATCAGGTGTCCGATGACCGCGGCGACGGTCGCCTTGCGGCGCACCGGCTGCTCCTCCTCGAACCAGCGCAGCTGCACCGGGGCGTGCCACTCGCCCGGGTCGATGTCCGAGAGCAGGGCGTCGAGCCGGGCCGTCTCCGCGTCGTAGGGCCGCGCCCAGCCGGGCACCGGGATGAGGGCGGGGCGGCGGAGCAGACAGGTGTCCAGGACCCGGGAGCGGAGCTGCGGGTCGAGGTCGAGGCCGCGCTCGGCCTGGAGCAGCCCGACGGCGTCCCGCAGCCGCAGCGCCTCGTCCGCGCAGGGGGCGCACTCGGTGAGGTGCTCCTCCACGGCCCGGGTCTCCTCGCCCGAGCAGGCCGCCAGCGCCCAGGCACCGAGCAGTGACTTCAGGGTGCGGTGCTGGGAGAGGTCACCGGGCGCGCCGTGGCTGCCGTTTCCTCCGTGACTGTCGTGACCGCCGTGACCGCCGTGACCGCCGTGACCGCCGGGCGTGCCGTGGCCGTCGTCCCTGTCGTACGTGCCGTCGCCGTCGGCTCCGGAGCCCTCCGGGGTGGGGCTCACCGGGAGCTCCCGTGGTCGCCGTACTCGCCGCGGACGCCGCCCGGGTACGAGGGGTGGGCCGTGTTGGCCGTGGACAGGAGCTGGAGGCCGAGCCGGAGCCTGCGACGGGCCTCGTCCTCGGTGACGCCGAGCTGGCGGGCCGTCTGGCGGTAGTCGCGCCGCTGGAAGTACGCCAGTTCCAGGGCCTCGCGCAGCGGCGTGGGCATCGAGGTGACGATGTAGTCGGCGCGGGCCACGGCCGCCGCCCTGCGCACCTTCAGTTCCAGCTCCTCGGCGGTGCCCTCGCCCTCGGCGAGCGCCGCCGACTCGGACTGGCGCAGCCGGTGCACGGCCCGCCGGTTGGTGAGCCGGGCGATCCAGGCCCGCATGGAGCCTTCCTTGGGGTCGTACGCGTGCGGGTTCTCCCAGACGTGCCCGAAGACGTCACGGGTGATCTGGTCGGCCGCGTCCTCGTCGTCCAGCACGCGGTGGGCGAGGCTGTGCACCAGCGAGGCGAACCGGTCGTACAGCTCGCCGAGCGCGGCCGCCTCGCCCCGCGCCAGCCGCTGCTGCATCCTGCGGTCCCAGCGCGGCGGTGCGTCCTTCGGCATCCGGCTCCCACCCCCCCCAGCACGACGTACCCCGCCATGAAACCCGTGCGCTTTCGAATGTAGTGCGGGGACCGGACGGCGCACGCTCCTTTGCGACAAGTGCGCCCCCGGGGGTGGTCCGGGATGGTAGTGATCCGGTCATTACGTACCTCCTGCGTACGGACCTCACAGGCGGGCGGTGTTTCATGGGGAGGGCGGTAGGGAAGCCGCGATGAGGAAGGTTGACTTCCGGTTAGTTGAAAGGTCCGACGTGGCGCTGAAGGTGACAGAGGCAGAGCACGACGGCTGGGCCGTGCTGCACATCTCCGGCGAACTGGACCTGGTGACCTCGCCCGCCGTGCGCCAGCACGTCCACCACGCCGTCGCGGACGGCCGCCACCGGTTGGTGCTCGACCTCTCCGACGTCCTGTTCTGCGACTCCAGCGGGGTCGGCGTGCTGATCGCCGCCCGCCGGCTGATGCGCTCCTGCCAGGGCAGCCTGCGGCTGATCCTGCCCGCCCGCGGGGCGGTGGACGGCAGCCACGTCAACCGGGTGCTCGCTGCCCTGGGCGTGCGGCGCCTGTTCGAGGTGTTCCCCGACGTGCCGACGGCCGTGGACGACACGGCCCAGTCCCTGTCCGCCTGACGGGACCCGCCACCGGGCCCGCCGGCTGCCGCAGCCGGGGTCCAACCGCCCCTCCCGCGGATGATTTCCCTGCATAACCCGCCTGGTCCGCGCGACCACGTCGTACGCTCACCTGCATGGACAGCGCAGAGTACGAGCGCAAGACAGCGGCCCGTTTCGCCTCCTTCGACCAGGACGGCAACGGCTACATCGACCGCGAGGACTTCAGTGCCGCGGCTGCCGCGATCCTTGCCGAATTCAGCACCACAGCCCGTTGCGACAAGGGACAGGCCCTCTACAGTGGCGCCGAGGCGTTCTGGCAGGGAATGGCCGGAATCGCCGACGTGGACGGCGACCAACGGGTCACCCGCGACGAGTTCGTGACAGGTGCGGTCAAGCGCCTGCGCGACAACCCGAAGAGGTTCGCCGAGATCGCCCGCCCCTTCCTGCACGCCGCGATCGAGATCGCGGCGGCCGCGGACGGGGAGGGGGAGGGCTTGACGGTCGCGGCGGCCACCCGGCTGCTGCGGGTACTGGGCGCGGACGCCCAGGCCGCCGAGCAGGTGGCGGGCGCACTGGACGCGGACGGCGACGGCCGCATCACCGAGGAAGAGACCCTTTCCGCCTTCGCCCACTACTACACGCTGGACGGCCCCGACCCGCAGTAACGGCCCCCGGGGGGCGGTTCACCAGCTGCCGGGAACCGGAACCGGAACAGCGACCGGGGGCTCGCTCCCACGACCCCGGGCCCACGACCCCGGGCCCACGACCCCGGGCCCACGACCCCGGGCCCACGACCCCGGGCCCACGACCCCGGGCCCACGACCCCGGGCCCACAACCCCGGGCCCACAACCCGGCCTCAGGAGCTGGAGCCGGAGCCGGGGTCCGGTCCCGGGGTGGTGGACCCGCGGTCAGATCCCGGCACCCGCGCCGCGGTCCGTGAACCGCTCCCTCAGCTTGTACTTGAGGACCTTGCGCAGCGTCTCGTTGCGCGGCATCTCCGCCACCACCTCCAGCTGCTCCGGCAGCTTGTGCGTGGCCAGCCCGGCCTTCCCGAGGTACGCGACGACGTCCGCGAGCGCCAGGCCGGGCCGGCCGGCCCTCAGTTCCACCACCGCGCAGACCCGCTCGCCGCGCTCCGCGTCCGGCAGTCCGACGACCGCCGCATCGGCGACCGCCGGGTGCTGGTGCAGCAGGTCCTCGATCTCCTTCGCCGAGATGTTCTCGCCCTTGCGGATGATGACGTCCTTGAGCCTCCCGGTCAGCACCAGATGGCCGGAAGTGGTCAGATGCCCCAGGTCACCGGTGATCAGGCGACCCTCGTCGTCGAACGCCGACGCCGTCGCGGCCGGGTCCAGATACCCCTGGCAGACCGCCTCCCCGCGCAGCCGGATCTCACCGTCCACCCCGGCGGGCACCGGCTTCCCCCCGGTGTCCGTGACCGTCACCGACATCCCTCGCGGAGGTCTGCCCTCGGTCGTCGCCAGGTTCTCGGGGGAGTCGTCGGGCGCCCCCATGGTGATCATGGGCACCTCGGTCATCCCGTACCCGTGGGTGAGTTGGCAGCCCAATTCGCGCACGACCGCGTGGTAGATCTCGGGTGGCTTCGGCGCCCCGCCGCCCGCCATCAGCCGCAGCGTCGGGATCAGCGGCACCGAGGGGTCCTTGCGCTGCTCGGCGAGGAACATCGTGTAGAAGGCCGTCGAGCCGCCCGCCACGGTCACCCCGTGACGGCGATATTCGGCCAAAGCCGCGGGCAGCGCGAACTGTTCGAAGAGCACGGCGGGGAACCCGTACAGCAGCAGCATCACCAGATAGTCGGGGCCCCCGATGTGGGCGAACGGGAAGGCGACCGAGCCCACGTCCGAGGGGACGGGCCGCAGCGCGTGCGCCAGGCAGGAACCGGCCGCGACGAGCGAGCGGTCGGTGTGCAGCACGCCGCGCGGGTCCGCGGTGGTGCCGGAGGTCCAGTAGATCCAGCGCACCTCGGTGCCCTCGGCGGGCGGTGGCGGCAGGACGGCCGGGTCCCCGTCGGGCAGGTCGTCGTACGTGGTGAGGACGACCAGCGGGCGCGGCAGCCCCCGGGCCAGCCGGTGCGCCATCGACGCGTGGTCGAATCCCCGCCACTCGCCGGGCACCACGAAGAAGTCCGCCTTCGACTCGCGCAGCGCGAAGCCCACCTCGCGGTCCCGGTAGAAGGGGATCACCGGGGACTGCACCGCGCCCAGGCGGGCCAGCGCGAGCGAGAGCAGCACCGTCCGGATCCGGGTCGGCAGCTGCCAGGCGACCACGGAGCCCGGCCGCACCCCGAGGCCGTACAGCCCGGCGGCGACGCGCTCGGCGTGCTCGTGCAGCCCGCCGAAGGTGAGGGTGTGCTCCTCCTGGAGCAGCACCGGCCGGCCGGGGGTGAGACCGGCCCGGCGGCGGACCAGCTCCCAGAGGGTCCGGGACTCGCCCAGCTCGTGCGCGATCCGCTCCGATTCGGCATCGGGTGCGGCTTCGGGTGCGAATGCGTGTGCGGCTGCGGACTCGGTTGCTGGTGCTGGTGCTGGTGCTGGTGCGGATTCGGATTCGGGTGCGGTGTGCGGTGAGGTCACTACGCCCTCCCGGGAACTGACGCCTCGTCAGGAACAGCCGTGAGCGTAGGGCTCCGCGCCTTGTCGGTCCAGGGGTGCGCCGCTAGCCTGAATTCTGACGGGTCATCAGATACCGCTAAGGGGACTGCCGGATGGGCCACACCGAACTGCCTCGCATCATCAGCGTCGACGACCACGTGATCGAGCCCCCGCACCTCTTCTCCACCTGGCTACCGGCCAAGTACCGGGAGCGCGGCCCGCAGCCGCTGACCGCGGGAATCGGTGAACTCGCCTACACCGGCGGCAAGTACGTCATCTCCATGGATCCCGAGGGCCCGCCCACCGACTGGTGGATCTACGAGGACCTGAAGTTCCCGTACAAGCGGAACATCGCCGCCGTCGGCTTCGACCGCGACGACATGACCCTGGAGGGCATCACCCGCGCCGAGATGCGCAAGGGCTGCTGGGACCCGGCAGAGCGGCTCAAGGACATGGACCTCAACCACGTCGAGGGCTCCCTCTGCTTCCCCACCTTTCCGCGCTTCTGCGGCCAGACCTTCGCCGAGGCCCACGACAAGGAGGTCGCGCTCGCCTGCGTGCGCGCTTACAACGACTGGATGGTCGAGGAGTGGTGCGGCGACAGCGGCGGCCGGCTCATCCCGCTGTGCATCGTCCCGCTCTGGGACATCGGCCTCGCGGTGGCCGAGATCCGCCGCAACGCGGCCCGTGGGGTACGGGCGGTCACCTTCTCCGAGATACCCACCCACCTCGGCCTCCCCTCCATCCACTCCGGTTACTGGGACCCCTTCTTCGCGGTCTGCGAGGAGACCGGGACGGTCGTCAACATGCACATCGGCAGCAGCTCCCAGATGCCCGCCGCATCCCCCGACGCCCCGCCCGCCGTCCAGGCCGCGCTCTCCTTCAACAACGCGATGGCCTCGATGATGGACTTCCTCTTCTCCGGCGTCCTGGTGAAGTTCCCGCAGCTCAAGCTCGCCTACAGCGAGGGCCAGATGGGCTGGATCCCGTACGCCCTGGAGCGCGCCGACGACGTCTGGCAGGAGCACCGGGCCTGGGGCGGCGTCAAGGACCTGATCCCCGAGCCCCCGTCCACGTACTACTACCGGCAGATCTTCTGCTGCTTCTTCCGCGACAAGCACGGCATCGCCTCGCTCGACGTCGTCGGCCGCGACAACGCCACCTTCGAGACCGACTACCCGCACGTCGACTCCACCTTCCCGCACACCAAGGACGTCGCCCTCGACCACGTCAAGGGCCTCGACGACGAGACGGTCTACAAACTGATGCGCGGCAACGCGATCCGGATGCTCGGCCTGGACCTCGACCGGGACCGCCGGCGCTCGGACCGGGACCGGCAGCGCCCCGACCGGGACCGGCAGCACCCCGACCGGGACCTGCGTCGCTGATGGACCTGACGTACACGCCCGAGGAGGAGGAATTCCGGGCCCGGCTGAGGGGGTGGCTGCGGCGGGTGCTGCCCACGCTGCCGCCCCGCCCCGACCCCGGTGACTGGCCGGGCAGAAGGGCGTACGACACCGGCTGGCAGCGGATGCTGTACGACGCCGGGTACGCGGGTCTGCCGCACGAGGCCGCCCCCACCCAGCACCTGATCTTCCTGGAGGAGACCGAACGGGCCGGCGCCCCCTACGTCGGCGCCAACTTCGTCGGGCTGCTGCACGCGGGTCCGACCATCGCCGCCGAAGGCACCCCGCAGCAGCGGGAGCGCTGGCTGCCGCCGATCCTGCGCGGCGACGAGGTCTGGTGCCAGGGCTTCAGCGAGCCGGACGCGGGCTCCGACCTGGCCTCGCTCCGCACGAGGGCGGTGCGCGACGGGAACTCCTACGTCGTCACCGGGTCCAAGATATGGACCTCGCACGCGGAGGTCGCCGACTGGTGCGAGCTCCTCGTCCGCACCTCGCCCGTCACCCCGGAAACCCCGAAGCACAAGGGCATCACCTGGCTGGCGATGCCGATGGACGCCCCCGGGGTGACGGTGCGGCCGCTGCGCACGCTCGCCGGGTCGGCCGAGTTCGCGGAGATGTTCCTCGACGAGGTGCGCGTCCCGGTGGCCCACCGGGTCGGCGCCGAGAACGACGGCTGGCGGGTCACCATGGTCACGCTCTCCTTCGAGCGCGGCACGGCCTTCGTCGGCGAGGTGGTCGCCTGCCGCCGCACGCTGACCCTGCTCGCCCGCGAGGCCGTGGCCAACGGCCGCTGGGACGACCCGTCGCTGCGACGCCAACTCGGGCGGCTGAACGCCGAGTTCGCCGTCCTGTGGCGGCTCACCCAGTGGAACGTCAGCGAAGCCCGTGCCCACGGCGTGCCCGGCGTCGGCGGCTCCGTCTTCAAGCTCCGCTACTCGCACGCCCGCCAGCAGCTGTACGACACCGCCGCGGACGTCCTCGGCCCCGCGGCCGCCCTCGACCTCGACGACCCGCACGGCTGGAACCTCGACCGGCTCTCCGCGCTCTCCTACACGATCGCCGCCGGCACCTCCCAGATCCAGCAGAACATCGTCGCCGAGCGCATCCTCGGCCTCCCGAAAGGCCGGTGAGAGGCGCCCGTGGACTTCCAACCGACCGCCGACCAACGGGCGTTGCGCACCGGTATGCGGGACCTCCTCGCCCGGCGCTTCCCGCGCGAGGAACTGCGCGCAACGCTGGAGCGGGGCACCCTCGACAGAGCCCTGTGGCGGGCGCTCGGCGACACGGGCCTCTTTGCGCTCCGGCTGCCCGAATCCGAGGGCGGCGTCGGCCTCGGCCTCCCCGAGGCTGCGCTGCTCTTCGAGGAAGCGGGCCGCGCCCTCCTGCCGGGACCACTGGTGGACACCCATCTTGCGGCCGGCGCGGTGAAGGGCGCCGCCGAGGGCGAGGTGATCGTCACCGCCCCGGCGGGAGCGCTGATCGCGCACTTCGCGGACGCGGACGTCGTACGGGGCCGGGACCGGGCCGCACTGGCGGAGGTGGTGCTGCCGGTGCGTTCGGTGGACCCCCTCACGCCGCTGCACAGGCTGCCGGACGGACTGGACGGACTGGACGGACCGGACGGACTGGACGGACCTAACGGACTGGACGGACCGGATAAACCGGCAGGCCGGTCCCGACGCGTTGAGCCCGCAGGGGACCGGGCGCCCGCCGCACACCGGTCACCTGAATCGATTCTTCTCACGGCTGCCGAACAGTCGGGCAGTGCGGCCAGAACGGTCGAGCTCGCCGTGCAACACGCTTCCCGGCGCGTTCAGTTCGGCCGGCCGGTCGGCGCGTTCCAGGCCGTGAAACACCTGTGCGCACAGATGCTGGTGCGCTCCGAGATGGCCCGTACCGCCGTCTACGCGGCAGCCGTCACCGCGGCGTCCCCCGACATCGCAGCGGCCAAGCTGCTCGCCGACGAAGCGGCCGAGCGCAACGCCAGGGACTGCCTCCAGGTGTGCGGCGGTATGGGCTTCACCTGGGAATCCGACGTACACCTGCACCTGAAGCGAGCGTGGGTGCGGGCCGCGCGGGGTCCTTCCCGGGCGGAATTGGAGGAGGAACTGGCCCGGGAACTGTTGATGGTCGCCGTCGACGACCCCGCTGATCAGGTGTGATCGGGAGTAAACGGACGGATCGGGGCGGAGCTGCGGCACAATGGATCACGGTTCAAGCAGAAGAGGTCACCCTGTGTCGATATCGGGTTGTGTCCTTCCGGAGGGCCGTCACGGGCCGGAGTCGGCTCCGGGCTCCGGTACGCTCCGTCAGATGCGAGTGGTGGTGGAGCACGGGATTCCCGGTGCGGCCTGTATGGCGGCTCCGGACCGGGCGACGTGCGTCGAAGCCACCGTCCCTCGCGTCGGGCGAAGGCGCCACAAGCGCTCACGTTCGACTCTCCGCAACGTGCGTCGCACAGTATGCAGGACGCGTACTCCTTCGCGCTGGAATATGCCTGAAGCGCTTGTTGCGGTGACTGTACGTCAACCATGCTGTGCCACAAGGGAATCACGTTCCGTGACCCTGTGGAGACGCGAGGCGTTGTGTCCGCCGGTTCGGATGGTGTGAGCGGTGCAGGTGCTTCAGGTGCAATTGGAGGTCGGGGCCGATCCCGCGGAAGTGGGGCGGGCCCGCAGGTGGGCACGGTCCAGGCTGGTCGGCTGCGGAATCGACGCCGACGAGCCGGTCGCCGAGACGTTGGTGCTGCTCATTTCGGAGCTGGTCACCAACGCCGTCGTGCACACGGGCTGTCCGGCCGTGCTGCGGATGCTGTTCCCCGGGGGCGAGGGGGCGGACGGCCGCGGGACCGGCAGCGGTGCCGGGTCCGGCGCGCCGGACCCCGGCGGTCCGGGTGAGGGCACCGCACCCGGTGTGTCCGGCTGTGGCATGGTCCGGGTGGAGGTGGCCGACGTCAGCGCCCGGCCTCCACGGCCGCGCCACGCGGAGGGCGACGACACCAACGGCCGTGGCCTGGAGCTTGTCGACGGACTCGCCGACCGGTGGGGCTGGCAGGCCGAGGGTTCCGGCAAGCGGATCTGGTGCGAGGTGGACCGGCAGGTCGCACGGCCCGCGGGGGCGTGCGGAGAGCGCCCCGAAACGGTGAGGTACGAGCCGTCGCGCGCCGTCACCAATCTGGCATAGCGGACATCTCACCGGGTCGGTGTTGACGCCAGATGGGCGGCTGCTCACCCTTGTGAAGGCGATTCGTTGCGAGGGGACGCCGAGGGCGCCGGGCCGTCCTCGGCGAATGCGGGTCGGTGGGGTGGTGGCCGGCGCGGCATGCCGACGGCCACCACCCGCATACGGATCCGTCCCCGGTGGCCCGGGGTGCGCATGCGGGTGCGTGGGGTTTCGGCTGTGACCATGACGGTGGCTGTGACCATGGCTGTGGCTGTGGCTGTGGCTGTGGCTGTGACCGTGACCATGGCTACGGCTGCGGCTCAGAGGACGGCAACCGGCGCCACCGGTGTCCCCG
Source organism: Streptomyces sp. NPDC058663 (assembly GCF_042716745.1). NCBI lineage: Bacteria > Bacillati > Actinomycetota > Actinomycetes > Kitasatosporales > Streptomycetaceae > Streptomyces > Streptomyces sp. NPDC058663. Next base: position 318,898 of record NZ_JBHXRV010000002.1, on the reverse strand, counting down.
TCCCGCCGACAAAGGGCTCCGGCATCGCCGACAGCAGGAACCCGTACCGTCCCTCCTCCGCGCACGCCACCGACAGCTCCTCCAGGTTCCAGTTCTGCCCCTGCAGCATCCCCATCTCGACCAGATGGAGCGCGTGCACCGGCAGCCACAGGTTCTCGATCTCCGGCGGGAAGATCTCGAAGGTCAGGGTGTCGTTCGCGACCGCGGCCACGTCCCGCGCGTGGAACCACTCCGGGGTCCGCACCGAGAGCCCGGGGGACGGATAGCCGTAGCCGTGCTTGTCCCCGCCCAGGTACACCCGCACCTGCCCGGTCCGCACCAGCACGATGTCGCCCGCCGCCACTCTGAGCCCCGCCAGTTCCTCGGCCGCGTCCAGGTCCTCGGGCGTGACCGCGTGACCCCCTTCCAGCCGCTCGGCCCCACGCGCCCGTGCCACGTCCAGCAGGACCCCGCGCGAGACCACGTGCCGGGCCTTGTCGATGCCGCTGAAGGCGGAGCGGCCGTGCGCGGTGATGGTGTCGGCGGAGCGCCCGTTCCAGATCCGGCCGGAGTGCGAGGCATGGGTCAGCGCGTCCCAGTGGGTGCCGGCCTGGAGCCCCATCGTCACCGCGTCGTCGCTGGTGGCGACCGTTCCCGGGCCGAACAGCTCCTGGTTGAGCTGCACCATCGAGTGCAGCGGATTGACCCGCCCCGGGATCATCCCGGTCTGTACGCCGTCCTGCTGGAGCGGCAGTGCCAGCGGGACGCGGCGCCCGCTGCGTACGGTCCGTGCGGCGGCCCGCACCACCTCGTCCGTGATCAGGTTCAGCGTGCCGATCTCGTCGTCGGCGCCCCAGCGGCCCCAGTTGTTCACGCGTTTGGCGATGTCGTGGAACTCGGCAGGCAGGGACATTTGCGGGTCCTCCCGGGTCTTGTGCCGGAGCGGCGGGGTGGTCCTAGAATCTAACGGTCCGTCAGAAACCTTGGGAAGGCGTGGTGATGGGTAACTTCTTGGCCGGCAAGGTCATAGCGGTGACCGGAGCGGGGCGCGGGATCGGGCGGGCGGTGGCGCTGGCGTGCGCGGCGGAGGGCGCACGGGTGGTGGTCAACGACTACGGGGTCTCCATGGCGGGCGCCGAACCCACCAGCGAGGTCGCGGCCGGTGTCGTCAAGGAGATCGAGGCGGCGGGCGGTACGGCGGTCGCGGTGGCCGACGACATCTCCACCATGGCGGGCGGGCAGCGGGTCGTCGACACCGCGCTGAGCGAATACGGACGCGTCGACGGCGTCGTCTGCGTGGCCGGCATCCTGCGCGAGCGGATGCTGTTCAACATGTCCGAGGAAGAATGGGACGCGGTCGTCGCCACCCACCTCAAGGGCACCTTCACCCTCTTCCGGGCCGCCTCCGCGGTCATGCGCCGCCAGGGCACCGGCACCCTCGTCGGCTTCACCAGCGGCAACCACCAGGGCAGCGTCGCCCAGGCCAACTACAGCGCGGCCAAGGGCGGCATCATCTCCCTGGTCCGCAGCGCGGCCCTCGGCCTGCACAAGTACGGGGTGACGGCGAACGCGGTGGCCCCCGTCGCGCGCACCCGCATGTCGGCGGGCGTACCCATGGAGCTGAAGGAGATCGGCGAGCCGGAGGACGTCGCCGCGCTGGTCGTGTACCTGCTCTCCGAACGGGCCAGGGCCGAGGGCGTCACCGGGCAGGTCTACACGGTGGCGGGGCCGAAGATCGCGGTGTGGGCGCAGCCCAGGGAACTGCGCGCGGCGTACGCGGCCTCCGGCTCCTGGACGCCGCAGGCACTCGCGGACTTCCTGCCGGGGACGGTCGGTACGGACCCGATGCCGATGCTGGCCCAGCTGGCGGCGATGCGGGAGGCGGCGGACAAGGGGGAGCGGCCGAACGCGGCGGGGTGAGTAGCCCCGGCTGTACGCCCTTCGCTGCTGATACTCAACTTCTCGGAGTGGCAATGGACTTCGCGTTCGGTACGGACGACTCGGCCTTCCGGGGCGAGGTGCGGGAGTGGCTCGACGCTGCTCTGGTGCCCTTCGCGGACGCCCTGGGTGCGGGCGGGCCCGGGCGCGAGCACGAGGCCATGGCCGCCCGGCGCGACTGGGAGCGGGAACTGGGTGCGGCGGGCTGGATCGGGCTCGGCTGGGATTCGCCCCCGTACGCCCGCAGGCAGGCCACCCTCGTCCAGCAGGTGATCTGGGCCGAGGAGTACGCCCGCTCCCGGGCCCCTGCCAGGATCGGCCACATCGGGGAGAACCTGCTCGCCCCCACACTCCTCGCCTACGGCACCGAGGCCCAGCGGCGCCGGTTCCTGCCCGGCATCGCGCGCGGCGAGGAGCTGTGGTGCCAGGGGTACAGCGAGCCCGGCGCGGGCTCCGATCTGGCGGCCGTGCGGACCGCCGCGGTGCGGGACGGCGAAGGTCACCGGGTGACCGGGCAGAAGGTGTGGACCTCGCTCGCCCACGAGGCCGACTGGTGCTTCGTCCTCGCCCGTACGGAAGCGGGGTCGGCCCGGCAGCGCGGCCTGTCCTTCCTCCTCGTACCGATGCGGCAGGAGGGGGTGGAGGTGCGGCCGATCCGGCAGATGTCCGGGACGGCCGAGTTCAACGAGGTCTTCTTCGACGGGGCGTACGCCGGGGAGGTGGTCGGCGGCGAGGGGAGGGGCTGGGCCGTCGCCACGAGCCTGCTCGGTCTGGAGCGCGGAGTCTCCACGCTCGCCCAACAAGTGGGTTTCGAGCAGGAGTTGGCGGATGTCCTGGCGGTGGGGACGGACGACCCGGTATTGCGGGATGCCCTCGTACGGCAGTGGAGCGAGCTGCGCGTGATGCGCTGGAACGCCATGCGCACCCTGGGTACTTCCGCGGCCGACGACCCCGGCGCCCCGAGCGTTGCCAAGCTGCTCTGGGGGAGCTGGCACCAGCGCCTCGGCGAGCTGGCGATGCGGGTGCGGGGGGCGGAAGCGACGGTGGCGGGGGGCACGGGGCCTGCTGCGGGCACGGGGGGCGCAGGGTCTGCTCCGGGCACGGGGGGTTCGGCGGGGGTGGCGGGTGCGGGGGACTCGGCGGTGGCGGTGGGTGCGGTCGGTGGGGTGGTCGCATGGGACCCCTCGTACCCGCTGGACCGTACCCAGCGGCTGTTCCTCTTCTCGCGCGCCGACACCCTCTACGGCGGCTCCGACGAAATCCAGCGCAACATCATCGCCGAGCGCGTGCTCGGCCTGCCGAGAGAAGCGAGGGGATCGCGATGAGGGGTGTCGTCTTCGACGGGAAGCAGGTCGAGGTGGCCGACGACCTGGAGATACGGGACCCGGGGCCGGGGGAGGTGCTGGTGGGGATCGGCGCGGCCGGGCTCTGCCACAGCGACCTGTCGGTGATCGACGGAACCATTCCGTTCCCCGTGCCCGTCGTCCTCGGCCACGAGGGCGCGGGGGTGGTGGAGGCGGTCGGCGCGGGGGTGCGCCACGTGGTGCCGGGCGACCACGTGGCCCTCTCCACACTGGCGGGCTGCGGGGTGTGCGCGGAGTGCGACCGGGGGCGGCCGACCATGTGCCGCAAGGCCATCGGCATGCCCGGGCAGCCCTTCTCGCGCGGCGGAACCCCGCTCTACCAGTTCGCCTCCAACTCGGCATTCGCAGAACGTACGCTGGTCAAGGCCGTCCAGGCGGTGAAGATCCCGTCCGACATCCCGCTCACCTCCGCCGCGCTCATCGGCTGCGGAGTCCTCACGGGCGTCGGCGCCGTCCTCAACCGGGCCAGGGTCGGACTCGGCGAGAGTGTCGTCGTGATCGGCACCGGCGGCATCGGCCTCAACGTCATCCAGGGCGCGCGCATCGCGGGTGCCTCGGTGATCGTCGCGGTCGACACGAACGTGGCGAAGGAGGCGGCGGCGCGCCGGTTCGGAGCCACCCACTTCCTGCCCTCGGTGGACGAGGTGCGCGACGTCCTGCCCACCGGTGCGGACCACGTCTTCGAGTGCGTGGGCCGGACCGCCCTGATCCGCAAGGCGATCGAGCTGCTCGACCGGCACGGGCAGGCCGTCCTGCTCGGCATGACGGCGCCGACGGACGAGGTGAGCTTCCTGCCCGCCGCGATGTTCCTGGACAAGTCGATCCTGGGCTGCCGGTACGGATCCTCCAGGCCGCAGCGCGACGTGCCGCTGTATGCGGAGCTGTACCGGCAGGGACGGCTGCTGCTGGACGAGCTGGTGACGAAGACGTACCCGGTCGAGGACTTCGCGAAGGCGGCGGACGACGCACACCGGGGGAGGGTGGCGCGGGGGGTGCTGACCTTCTGAGCGGGGGGCGGTACCTGTTCCCGTTCGGACTCCGGTGCCGGTGCGGGTACAGGTGCGGGCGCGGGTTCAGGTCCCGGGGCCCGAACCGTTGTCGGCGAGGTGCGTGCGGAAGGTGCGGCGGTAGACCGTGGGCGGGACGCCGAGCGCGGCCTGCAGGTGCTGACGCATCGACTGCGCCGTGCCGAAACCGGACTCGTGGGCGACCTGGTCGATGGAAAGGTCGCTGGACTCCAGCAGCTGCCTGGCCCGCTCCACCCGCTGCTGGGCCAGCCACTGACCGGGGCTGATGCCCGCTTCCTCACGGAACCGGCGGGTGAAGGTCCGCACCGACATCGACTCCTGCTCGGCCATGTCGCGGAGCTGGATCGGCTCGTGGAGGTGACCGAGAGCCCAGGCGCGGGCTGTCGTCGTGGTCGCCAACTGAGGTTCAGGTACCGGGCGTTGGATGTACTGGGACTGCCCGCCGTCCCGGTGCGGGGGTACGACACTGCGGCGCGCCACGTCGTTGGCGACGGCCGCCCCGAAGTCGCGGCGCACCATGTGCACGCACAGGTCGATGCCCGCGGCGACGCCCGCAGAGGTGAGCACGTCACCGTCGTCGACGTACAGCACCTCGGGGTCGACCCGGACGGACGGGAAGAGGCGCTGGAAACGGTCCGCCCAGTGCCAGTGGGTGGTGGCCGGGCGGCCGTCGAGACAGCCGGCCGCCGCGAGGACGAAACCACCGGTGCAGATGGAGGCCATGCGGGTGCCGGGGCGCACGTGACGGAAGACGTCGGCGATCGTGGGCGGAAGCACGCCCTCCTCGAAGAGGGAGGCGGGCTCGTACGCGGCCGGGACCATGAGCGTGTCGGCGTCCGCGAGTACCTCCGGGCCGTGCTCGACGTGGAGGGAGAAGTCGGCCTGGGTGGGGATGAGTTGACCGGGGGCGGTGCCGAAGGTGGTGACCTCGTAGAGAGGGGCGCCGTCGGGGCCGTAGGCGCGGCCGAAGATGCGGTGCGGGATGCCGAGCTCGAAGGGGATGACTTCGGGGAGAGCGAGGACGGCGACCCGGTGAGGTGTCCTGGTGCGGCCGGGCTTCGGATCTGAGCTCATGGCCCGATCGTAGCGAATGCTGTCCTTCGGGCCACTCGTTCGAGATGATCGCTGCCCGGATGCTGGGGGACGTGAAGCAGATACCCCCTCCCGTACAGCCGGAGCCGGCTGAAGTGTCCGTGCCGGATGCGGTGCCCGCGCAGGCGGGAGCACCGGTGCGGGACGACGTACCCGTGCAGGATGCACCCGTACCGCCCGTACCCGGGGCAGCCCCCGTGGCGCCCCCGGAGGTGCGTGCGCCTGCGAAGGCGACCCGAGTCCACCGGGCCTGGTTCGTGGCTGCGGTCGCCTTCGTGACGATCATCGGTGCCGCCGCCTTCGCTTCCCTGCCCGGGCTGCTGATCGAGCCGCTGAACAGGGAGTTCGGCTGGTCCCGCGGCACCATCGGCTTCGCGGTGTCGATCAACCTCGCGCTGTACGGACTGACCGCGCCCTTCGCCGCCGCGCTGATGGACCGGTTCGGCATCCGGAAGGTGGTCGCGGTCGCGCTGACGGTGATAGCCGTGGGCTCCGGGCTCACCGTCGTGATGACCGAGGCCTGGCAACTGTTCCTGTTCTGGGGTGTGCTGGTCGGCCTGGGCAGTGGATCGATGGCCCTGGCCTTCGCTGCCACGGTCACCAACAGGTGGTTCGTGGCCCGCCGCGGCCTGGTCACCGGCATCCTGACGGCGGCGGGTGCCTCCGGCCAGCTGGTGTTCCTCCCGCTCCTCTCCTGGCTGGTGGAGCGCTACAGGTGGGAGTTCGCGTCGGTCACGGTGGCGCTCACCGCGCTCGCCGTCGTGCCCTTCGTATGGCTGCTGCTGCGGGACCATCCGGCGGACGTGGGGCTGGCCCCGTACGGTGCGGACGCCTTCGTGCCGAAGCCGGCTCCGGTCCCGGGTGCGGCCCGGCGGGCGGTCAGGGTGCTGTTCTCGGCAGCCCGCACCGGCCCCTTCTGGCTGCTGGCCGGTACCTTCGCGATCTGCGGTGCTTCGACGAACGGCCTGGTCAAAACCCACTTCATCCCCGCCTCGCACGACCACGGCATGCCGGTCACGGCAGCGGCCGGCCTGCTCGCGGTCATCGGCGTCTTCGACGTCATCGGCACGATCGCGTCGGGCTGGTTCACCGACCGCTTCGAGGCCCGCCGCCTGCTCGCCGTCTACTACGCGCTCCGTGGCATCTCGCTCCTCTTCCTCCCCATGCTGCTCGCCCCCACCGTCCATCCGCCGATGATCTTCTTCATCGTCTTCTACGGCCTGGACTGGGTGGCCACGGTGCCGCCGACCATCGCTCTGTGCCGCGAGTACTTCGGCGAGGACAGCGCCATCGTCTTCGGCTGGGTGCTCGCCTCACACCAGGTGGGTGCGGGCCTGGTCGCCTTCCTCGGCGGACTGGCACGTGACGTCTTCGGTACGTACGACCCGGTCTGGTACGCGTCGGGGGCGCTGTGCGCGGTGGCGGCGCTGATGGCCCTGATCATCCGGAGGAAGCCCGTCCGAACGGCCGAGGTGACCGGATAGCCTCCTCTGACCAGGGGAAACAGGGGGACACGCAGGGTGCGGCAGGGGGTCAGGAAAGGCAGTCGGCTCACCCGATCGAGAGCGGCACCTCCAGCACGTCAGCCGCTGAAGCCGCCGAACCTCCCCCGGTGGAACAGCAGCGGTGAGCTTTCCGGCGCACCCGGGGCGGCGGCGCTCAGGGCTTCCACGCGGCCGACGACGATGAGGTGGTCACCCCCGGTGTGCACGGTCCGGATCGTGCAGTCGATCCAGGCCGGTACGCCGGCCAGACGCGGCGAACCCGTCACGGGCGCCGCGTCGTACGCCACCCCCGCGAACTTGTCCGCTCCGCTGCGCGCGAAGCCGAGGCACAGCTCGGACTGGTGGGCACCCAGGATGTTGACGCAGAAGACCCCGGCGCGGGCGATGCGGGGCCAGGTCGTCGACGTACGGGCCACCATGAAGACGACCAGGGGCGGATCCAGCGACAGGGACGCGAAGGACTGGCAGGCGAACCCGGCGGGCGGCTCACCGTCCGGCCCCGGCGTGCCAGGTGAAGTGACAACGGTGACGCCACTCGCGAAGTTCCCCAGCACGCGCCGGAATTCGCCCGGATCAAGCGGAAGCCGTTCATCCGCACCCACGGCCCTCAAGTCGGGACGGGGCAGCGGTTCGACCGGCTCGGCAACCGTGGCGGCACCGACGGACCTGAGGTAGCGGACGGCGGTGGCGGCCATCCCGGCGTGTCCCATCACACCAACGATTGAAGCTGACGGAGCGTCAGATGGGAAGGGCTGTGCGGCTGTGGGGGCATGCCCATGCGGGGAGAGACCCCGCCCGCTCACAGCCCTCGATAGCGCGGAGTCCGGCGTTCCGCGAAGCTGGTGACGCCCTCCTGGGCGTCGGCGGTCGTCATGTTGATCTCCTGGGCTGCGGCCTCCGCGGTCAGGGCCGTGGCACGGTCCGTGTCGAGGGAGGCGTTGACCAGCTGCTTGGTGAGGGCGAGGGCCCGGGTGGGGCCGGCGGCCAGGCGTTCCGCCCAGGCGCGGGCCGTCCTCTCCAGGTCGTCGGCGGGGACGACCCGGTTGACCAGGCCCAGCCGTTCCGCTTCGGCGGCCGGCAGTGCGTCCCCGAAGAACATGAGCTCCTTCGCCCGCTGCGGGCCGATCAGCCGCGGCAGGAGATAGGCGCCGCCGCCGTCCGGCACCAGTCCTCGGCGTACGAATACCTCAATGAAGGAGGCCTGCTCGGCGGCGATGACGAGGTCGCAGGCGAGCGCGAGATGGGCGCCGAGGCCGGCCGCCGTCCCGTTGACGGCCGCGATCACCGGCTTCTCGCAGTCCAGGACGGCGGTGATGAGGCGCTGGGCGCCGAGCCGGATGAGCCGGGCGACATCGCCGGGCACCCGGAGGGCGGGAGTGGCTGCCGATCCCTTGGTGCCGGTGGAGATGGAGGTGCCGGTGCCGTCTCCATTGGTGCTGGTGCTGGTGCTGGTGCTGGTGCCGGTGTCGGTGGAGGTGCCGCTGGGGGTGCCGGTGCCGCCGCTTCCGCCCCGCAGGTCGGCGCCCGCGCAGAATCCCCTGCCCGTTGCCGTGATCACCACCGCCCTGACCCCGGGGTCCGCCGAGGCCTCGGAAAGGAGCGAAATGATGCGTTCGCGCTGGTCAGCGGCGAGGGCGTTCATCGCTTGAGGGCGGTTGAGGGTGATCCACGAGACCCCGTTGTCAGTGGCATGGAGTATCAATGTGGTCACGGAGAGTGGTGGCGGGGTGGGGGGTGTGCAGTCCTTCGCTGTGGCCGTGCCCGTCGAGTCTGTTGAGGAGGAAGTCATGGGAGTACGGCTCCAGTCGGAGTGGCGAGGCGTGACGTGGGGCGCGGCGGGTGGTGGGGCCCAGAGGTCACCGGCAGACGGCCAGTGCGTCGAGCGCCACCGCCCCCTGCCCGCGGGGGAGGACCATCAGGGGGTTGATGTCCAGCTCGGAGAGGGTGCCGCCGAGTTCCAGGGCCATCCGCTGGACCCGCAGGACGACCTCGACGAGGGCGTCCACGTCTGCGGGGGGCGCCCCCCGGACCCCCTCCAGCAAAGGGTGACCGCGCAGCTCCGCGAGCATCGCGCGGGCGTCGGACTCGGCGAACGGCGGGACCCGCACCGCCGCGTCGCGGAGCACCTCGACGAGCACGCCGCCGAGTCCGACCGTGACCGTCGGCCCGAAGAGCGCGTCATGGCCCACCCCGACGACCATCTCCACGCCCCGCTCGATCATCTGGCAGACCAGGATGCCGTCGAGGGCGACCCCTTCGTACGCGGCGATGTCGGTCAGCTCGCGGTAGGCGTCGCGGACCTGGCTCGCGGAGGTCAGCGCGACCTTGACCAGGCCGAGTTCGCTCTTGTGGGCGAGCCGCGGGCCGGAGGCCTTCATGACGACCGGGTAGCCGACCTGCGCCGCCGCCCGGACGGCGGCCGCCGCACTGGTCACCAGCTGCTCGCGCGGTACGCGGATGCCGTACGCCCGCAGCAACTGCTTCGCCGCGTGCTCGCTGAGCTGCTCTCCCGGACGCATCAGTGCCTGCGCCTTGCGGAACGAGGGGGACGGCGTGCGCGGCGCCTCGTCGAACGGCGACCGGTATCCGGCGGTGAAGCGGTGGTGCTCCAGGTAGGCGCGTACGGCGGTGATGCAGTTGCCGAAGGTACGGAAGGTGGCGAGGCGCGAGGAGCCCAGGAGCGTCTCGCGGTAGGCGGCCTCGGTGCCGACCGGCGAACCCCACACGACGCACACCAGCTTGTCCGTGGCCTCCGCGGCCTCCACCAGGTCCTGCGCCAGCTTGTCGCTCATCGGCGGGAAGGGCCCGGTGATCGGGCAGATCAGGACACCGACGGACGGGTCCGCGAGAATCGCGTCGATGATCTTCCGGCCGCGCCAGTCGCCGACCGGGTGGCCGCCGTTGTCGATGGGGTTGGCGACCCCCAGGTACTCGGGTATCCACTCGTGCAGCTCCGCCTGTTTGGCGGCGGACAGGGCCGGCAGGCGCAGCCCGGCCGCCGTCGCCAGGTCCGCGAAGTGCGCACCCGTGCCGCCCGAGATCGAATACACGGCGACACCGTCGGCCAGCGGGGCGCGGGCGCGGGCCAGCAGCGCGGCGGTGTCCTGGAGTTCGTCGAGACCGTCCACTCTGATCACGCCGAACTGCCGCATCGCGGCGTCCACCACGTCGTCAGCCCCGGTCAGCTTCCCGGTGTGCGAGGCGGCGGTACGGGCCCCGGTCTCGGTCCTGCCGACCTTGACGGCCACGACGGGGACCTTGTTGCGGGCGGCCCGGTCGGCGGCCAGCAGAAAGGAGCGGCCGTCCTTGAGGCCCTCGATGTAGGCGGCGATCGCGCCGACCTCGGGACGGGAGGAGAAGTAGGAGATGAAGTCCGCGGTTTCGAGGTCGGCCTCGTTGCCGGTGGGTGCCCAGTGCGAGAGCCGCACACCGAGCTGCTGGAGGGAGAAGACGGGCCGGCCCTGATGGCCGGACTGGGTGATCAGGGCGATGGCGGGCCCTTCGAGGTCCTCGCGGAACTCCTCGAAGGCGTTGAGGTTGGTGTTCGGGCCGAGGAGGCGCAGCCCGGAGCCGGTGGCGGCGACGGCCGCCGCCAGGCGGTCCTGGGCGGCGGCGCCCTCCGCACCGGTCTCGGCGAACCCGGAGGCGAAGGCCACCGCGAACCTGACCTTCGCGTCGGAGAGTTCCCCGATCAGCGGCAGGGGGTCCTTGACCAGGAGCACGGCGAGATCGATCTGCTCGGGCAGATCGGCGACGGAAGGAGCGCAGGGCAGACCGAAGACGGACGCACGGGTGGGGTGCACCGGGTGCAGGCGGGCACCGACGCGCTCGGCCCAGGCGAGGAGCTGGCGGGTGATGCCGGCGTGGGGGCGGCCCTCGGTGTCGGAGGCGCCGATGACCGCCACGGACTCCGGCCGGAAGAAGCGGTCCAGGTCGGGGACCGGCGCGGACAGCGGCCGGCCGCTGACGTCGAGGTCCCCGGCCTGGGACGGCGTACCGGCGAGGACCGCGGCCGAGGCGGCGGTCCCGGGCAGGCTGCCGCCGGGAACGCCGGAGGCTCCCGGGTTCCTGGTGGATTCAGGGGTGGTGCCGTGGACGGCCGCCGACCGGGCTTCGTCCCCGCAGGCCACGACGCGGGCGCGGAGACCGGAGGTGAGGGTGCCGTGAGTTGATCCAAGCATCGCTGAGCCCGCTCCTGCCGTTGACCGGAGTGCAATTCACTGACGCACAGTCAGATTACTGAACTGACGGCCCATCAGGAACAGGTCGGGAGGGACCTGTTCCGGCGGAGGCAGCCCGCCCCTTTACTCTTCCCCGGGCGTCACCCCGTCACTCGGGACCGCTCCTGTGCCTTCCCGTCCCACGGAACGGGGCTAGGGAGTCTGCTGGGCGAGGTTCCGCGACACCGCCCGGGCGATCGGGGCCGCGTCCCGTGCCATCTCGTGGAACAGCCCGGAGAGGGGGTTGCTGAAGCCGGTGAAGTGCAGGCCGGGGGCCTTCGGGGAAGTGGCGGCGCCGTGCGCGGTGGGGCAGCCCCGGGCATCGAGCACGTCCAGATGCCCGACCAGGTCCTCCAGGGAGCGGCGGTAGCCGGTGGCGGCGACGACGGCGTCCGGGGCGATCCTGGTGCCGTCCGCGAGTACCGCCTCGCCCGACTCCGGGTCGAAGGAGTGGAGCGCGGCGACCGGTTCGACCCGGCCGGTCCGGACGGCGGCGACCAGCCCCACGTCCTGGACCGGGATGGCGCCCTGTTTCGCCCTCGAGTAGAGGCCCGCGGTCGGCCGCGGCAGGCCGCGGGCCGACAGATCGGGGACCGAGATCCGGCAGACGAGGTCCGCCGCCCGGTCGACCAGGCGCACCGGCAGCCGGCGGACCAGCAGGGCGGTGCGCTGGGAGGGCCAGCCCGCGGTGGAGCGCCGCAGGATGTACGGCGGGGTGCGGACCGCCAGGCGCACCCGGGAGGCGCCGCCCTCGGCCAGGTCGACCGCGATCTCCGCGCCGGTGTTGCCGACGCCGACGACCAGCACGTCCTGGCCCGCGTACGGTGCCGGATTGCGGTACGAGGCCGCGTGTACGAGCGTGCCCGGGTACGCGTCGGCCCCCGGCCACTCCGGCAGCCGGGGGGTGTGGTTGTAGCCGGTGGCCACCACCACCGCCGCACCGGTCAGCACCCGGCCGCCGCTGGCGTGCAGCGTCCAGCCCGGCAAGCCGTCCGCCGCCGGTTCGATGCGGGACACCTCGACGCCCGTCACGATCTCCAGCTCGTGGTGCTCGGCGTACTTCTCCAGGTAGCGCACCACGTTGTCCCGGGAGACCCAACGGCCGAAGGAGCGCGGCATCTTCAGCCCCGGGAGGCCGGACAGGGAGCGGGTGGTGTGCAGGTGGAGCCGGTCGTAGTGGTTGCGCCAGGAGGTGGCGACCCGGTCCGACTTCTCCAGGATCACGGCCCGTACGCCCCGTGCGCGCAGTGCCGCCGCCGTGGCCAGTCCGCCGGGGCCCGCCCCGATGACGTACACGGGACGGTCGTTGGTGGTGGCGATGCCGGGATCGCCGGAGTGGGGGGCCATGAGTCGTGAGCGTATCCGCGCACTCGCTTGATGGGTCTCGGTCAAGGGTGGAATCGGTTGCGAATTGATCACGCAGGGTGGCCTCCGGGGGGGATCGCGGTGGGTGCCGGCGGGCCGGCGGACGCGCTCCGGCGGTGCATCCCCCTTGCGTACCACCGCTCCCGTCCGCTGAACTGACGTACCGTCAGAAATAATCGGAAGGGGCCGTCCCCATGCAGACCATCTGGCTCGGCGGCGCGGAGTGGGTCGCCGTGCTGCGCATCGGACTGGGGCTGTGGTGGCTGGAGAGCTGGCGCCACAAGGACAAGAAGGGCTGGTTCGAACGCGGCACCGGGATTGCCTGGGCGGCCGACGTGGCGGGCAAACACAGGTGGCCGGTGGTACGGAAGGGGTTCGAGCGCATCGTCGCACCCCGGCCGAAACCGATGGCGTACCTCGTCGTGTACGCCGAACTCGCCCTGGGGCTCGGCCTGATCGCCGGATTCCTGACCCCGGTCGCCCTCGTCGGCGGCCTCCTGCTCAACCTCCTCTACCTCGTCCTGATGATCCACGACTGGGCCGAGCAGGGGCAGAACGCGATGATGGCGCTGATCTCCCTGGTCGCCCTCTTCGCCATGTCCTGGCAGACCTGGTCCCTCGACCACGCGATCGGACTCTTCTGATGACGAAGCCGACGGACGGTCCTACGGCTCCCGGCCCGGGAGCGGCCGGGCCCGCGGCGGCCGGTCGCACGGGTCCCGCCCCCGGGGCGGCCGGGCCCACTGTGGTCGGCCCGGGGGAGGCAGGGTCCACTGCGGCCGTCCCCCCGACCGCCGCCACCCCCGACATCGACGCCTTCACCCGTCCTTACTGGCAGTCCGCGGCCGACGGGCGGCTCCTGCTGCGCCGGTGCGCGGCCTGTGCACGCGCGCACCACTATCCGCGCGAGTTCTGCCCGTACTGCTGGAGCGAGGACGTGCACTGGGAGCAGGCCGGCGGGCGCGCGGTCCTCTACACGTGGTCCGTCGTGCACCGCAACGACCTGCCGCCGTTCGGCGGGCGCGTACCGTACGTCGCCGCCGTCGTCGACCTCGCGGAAGGGCCCCGGATGATGACGGAGATCGTCGACTGCGCGGAGGCGGAACTGCGGGTGGGAGCGGAACTGAAGGTGACGTTCCGGCCGGGGGAGGGCGGTGCCTCGCAGTACGCGGTGCCGGTGTTCCGCATCAGGTAGCGGAGCGGATCTCAGCGGGACCGGGCGGCGCACCAGTTGCCTGGGACCGTGCAGCGCCCCCGCGCCCCCCCGGCCGCCCACCCACGCCCCGGGGCCGCCTACGGCCACAGCAGTTCGCGCACCCACGTGCCGGACGCGGCGTCCGCCCGCCGGTACCGCAGCCGTACGTGCTGGCGGCGCGCGTCCCCCTGGAAGAACTCGACTTCGGTGGCGGCCAGGGCGTACAGCGTCCAGGTCGGCGAGATGGCGGTGGGCTCGTCCTGGGCCCGCTGCCAGGCGGCTTCCGAAGCCTCGGCCAGTTCCTCCCGCGAGCCGAGCACCTCGCTCATCCGTCCCGTGAGCGCCGCCGCCAGGGCCCCGGTCGAGCGGGCGTGCAGGTCGGCCGCGCTGTCCTGCGGAGTGCCGGAGGCGACCCGGCCCTCGACGCGGACCTGGCGGCCCAGCGCGGGCCAGTAGAAGCCGAGCGCGGCGTCCGGCCGGGCGGCCAGCTCGCGCCCCTTGCGGCTGGTGCTGTGGGTGCCGAAGTGCCAGCCGGCCTCATCGGCGTTGTGCAGCATCACGGTGCGGACCGAAGGGCGGCCCTCCCGGTCGGCGGTGGCCAGGCTCATCGTGTGCGGCTCCACCTGACCCGCAGCTGCGGCCTCCCGCAGCCAGGCGCGGAACAGCGGGAGCGGCGAGTCGGGGGCCGATTCCGGGTCGAAGTCCGGGAGCGGTACGCCGTCCCAGACCCGGAGCGTGCGCAACAGCGCGCGGAACTCGTCGGCCGCTGCGGATTCGTCGGCCGCTGCGGATGCGGCCGATGTCGCGGAGTCGGTTGATGCCGCGGAGTCGGCGGATGCCGCGGATGCGCCGGATGCAGCGGAATCGGCGGACGTCGCGGATGCGTCGGATGCAGCGGATGCGTCGTGGGTTGCCATGCCGCGATTGTGCCGCCGCCCCGGGCCGCCGTGCCCGGTAGGGCCCGCCCCGGGCGGCCCTTTGCCCACCCCAGCGCGCTCTCCCCCATGCCCGGGGCCCCTCACCGCCCCAGCAGCACCGTCCCCGACGAGCAGAACCACCCGCCCGTCCCCGAGGCGATCGCCACCTCCGGCAGCCGTCCGCCCGCCTTGCGGACCTGCCCCTCGCCCGCCTCGCCCCGTAGCTGCCGTACCGCCTCCACCAGCAGGAACAGCCCCCGCATACCGGGGTGGCAGGCGGACAGGCCGCCCCCGTCCGTGTTCACCGGCAGCTCGCCGTCCCGCAGCAGCCGGCCCTTCTCGACGAAGGCCCCGCCCTCGCCCTTCGCGCAGAATCCCAGGTCCTCCAGCGTCACCAGCGTCATATAGGTGAACGCGTCGTAGATCTCCGCCACATCCACGTCGGCGGGGGTCAGCCCGGCCTGTTCGTAGGCGATGCGGCCGCTCACCGCCGCCGGGGACACCGTGAAGTCCGCCCACTGGGACATCGTGGTGTGCGAGACCGAGGTACCCGCGCCCAGCACCCACACCGGCGCCTTCGCGGTGTCCGGTACGAGGTCCTCGGCGACCAGCAGCACCGCGCAGCCGCCGTCGCTCCGGATGCAGCAGTGCAGCTTGGTGAAGGGGTCCGCGATCATCGGCCCCGCGAGGACCTCGTCCACGGTGACCGGCTCACGGAACATGGCGTCCGGGTTCGTCGCCGCGTTCGCCCGCGCCTGCACCGCCACCGAGGCGAGCTGCTCCGGCGTCGTCCCGTACTCGTGCATGTGCCGGCGCGCGGCCATCGCGTACTTGGCCACCAGTGTGTGCCCGTACGGGACCTCGAACTGCAGGGGGCCGCGCGAGCCGAAGGAGAGGTTCGACGTACGGCGGCCCGCCCTGATGTCCGCCCGTGCCGTCGACCCGTACACCAGCAGCACCGCGTTGGCCCGGCCCGCGGCGATGGCGTCGGCGGCGTGGGCGGCCATCACCTCCCAGGTGGCGCCGCCCACCGAGGTGGAGTCCACCCAGCGGGGCGTGAGGCCCAGGTACTCCGCGACCTCGATGGGGGCGAGCGTGCCCAGCCCGGCGGAGGCAAAGCCGTCGATCACCCCCCGGTCCAGGCCCGAGTCGGCGAGTGCGCGGCGGGCCGCCTGGGCGTGCAGGGCGTACGGGGTCGCCCCGTCCACCCGGCCGCAGTCGGAGAGGGCCACCCCCACGACGGCGACCCTGCGGCCCTGGGACTCCCGTCGGCGGGTACGGGGGGTGCGCGCGGCAGCGGTCATGAATCTGACGGTACATCAGATCTGTCACACGAAAAGGTCAAGTGCGCGCGTTGCTATGGGCATTGAGGAGCCGCCGCCCTAGCATGACGCCCCGTCAGATCAGGGGAGGAGCACACCGGATGGACGCCGCCTTCACCGCGGAACAGGACGAGGTCCGCCGCACCCTGCACGAACTGCTCACCAAGCGCTGCGGGCCCGACGAGGTCAAGGCCGCCGCAGCGACCGCCGAGGGGTACGACCGCGGGCTCTGGCGGCAGCTCGCCGAGGAGCTGGGCCTGCCGGGACTTGCGCTGCCCGCCGACTGCGGCGGAACGGGCGCCTCGTTCACGGACCTCGTCCTGGCCTGCGAGGAGACCGGGCGGGCACTGCTGCCCTCACCGCTGTTCGCCACCTCCGTGCTCGCCGCACCGCTGATCCGGGCACTGGGCACCGAGGCCCAGCGCGCCGCCCTGCTGCCCGGCATCGCCGCGGGCCGGACCTCCGCGACGCTCGCCGTCTCCGGCGGGGCACTGTCCCTGGCGCTGGGCCTGACCGGGGACAACACCACTCACGACTGGGCCGGCGGCGGGCGCTCCGGGGGTGTGCAGGCGCGGCACACGGAGCACGGCTGGGCGCTGTACGGGCAGGCGGAGCAGGTGCTGGACGGGCATAGCGCGGACCTGCTGCTGGTCGCCGCGCACACCGGCGGCTTCGCGCGGAGCCGGACGCTGCTCTTCGTCGTACGGGCGGCGAACGCGGTCGGTCTCGCCCGGGTGCGGCAGGTATCACTGGACGAGACCCGGCCGCAGGCGGTTCTGCAACTGCGGGACGTGCCAGCAGAATTGCTCGGTGGCACGGATGCGGACGCGGTGAGCGCGGCGACTGCTGCGAGTGCGGCGGGTGCATCCGCTGCGGTGAGTGCTGCGAGTGCGGCGGATGTGCCGGGCGCGCTCGCCCAGGCCGGGTGCGGGGCGGCCGCCGTGCTCGCAGCCGAGGCCGTCGGGGCCGCGAGCAGTGCGCTGGAGCGGACCGTCGACTACGTGAAGGCGCGCGAACAGTTCGGGCGGGCCATCGGCTCCTTCCAGGCGGTCAAGCACCGGCTGGCCGACGTGTACGTCCAGGTCGCGGCGGCCCGCTCGGCCGCCTACTACGCCGCCTGGGACCCGGCCGGCGGGGGCGCGCTGGCGCTGGCGCAGGGGCTGGATGCACTGCGCGCCGCCGCGTCCGAGGCGATCCAGCTGCACGGCGGAATCGGCGTCACCTGGGAGCACGACGCGCACCTCTACTTCAAACGGGCGGCCGCCGACGAGCTGCTCTTCGGCCCCGTCCACCGGCTGCGCGGGCACGCCGCCGACCGGGCCGGAGTCTTCGGCGCTCCCCGGCGGACCGACCACCACGACGACACAGGGGCGGAGGCCGTCTGATGGCCGCGACGAACGGACCGGGCAACGGACCGGGCAACCGACCGGGCAACCCACCGGGCAACCCACCGGGCAGCGGCCCGCGCAGTGGTCCAGGCGGTGGACCCAGCACCGGACCGACCGACGGACCGAGCACCGGCGTGAAGCTGATCCGGAAGGTTTCCTCCACCCGTACGTTCGCGCGGATCGCCCCGCACGTCATTCCGCTGGTGGACCGCGCCGTGCACCGGCTCACCGGCGGAAAGGTGCTGCTCAGCGCGCGGATGCTGCCCGGTGTGATCCTCACGGCGCGCGGGGCGAAGAGCGGACGTCCGAGAGTGACGCCGCTCGCCTGCATGCCGGAACCGGAAGCGGGGACCTGGATCCTGATCGGCTCCAACTTCGGCCGCCCCGGCCACCCCGCCTGGACCGCGAACCTGCTCGCCCACCCCGAGGCCGACATCAACTGGAAGGGCCGGGACATCCCGGTACGGGCCCGGCTGCTCACGGGGGACGAGCGGGCGCTGGTGTGGCGCGAGGTGCTCGCCTTCTGGCCGCCGTACGCCACGTACCAGCAGCGCATCGAGCGGCAGATCCGCCTCTTCAGGATCGAACGGCGCTGAGGACCGCCCCGCCGGAGCCGCGCCTGGGCCCCTTCCCGGAGCCGCCCCGAGGGCCGCCCCGCCGGGCCGCCCCGAAAATCGCCCCAGGGCCCCCGTCCGTGCCCGGGTACGCCGATGGCGGACCACATGCGTGATCCGCCATCGGGTGACAGGACTTGGTGGGGTTCGTCCGGTACGGGTACCCGCGTGTACCTGCGCGTTCGGTGACGCGCCTTGCGTACGGGTACCTATTTGGTGGGCTTCTTGCCGGTAATGCCCAAGTGGACCAATTGCGCCAGGTTCGGCCGCAGTTCGGCCTGCTTGACGCCCCAGGTGGTGAAGCCCTTCTGGTGCGAGGCCACGGCCGCGAGCATCGCGACCAGGGAACCGGCCATCGCCGCCGGACTGATGTCCTTGTCGACCTTGCCCTTCGCCTGGAGCTCCTTCACGGAATCCGTAAGGGAGTTGGTGACGGAGTTCAGGATCTTCATGCGGATCTTGTAGAACCGCTTGTCGCCCTCCGCGGCGCCGAGGTCCACGACCCGCAGGATCGCGTCGTTCTTCCGCCAGAAGTCGAGGAACCCGTCCACCAGGGCCTCGGAGGTCTGCCAGCCGGCCCTTCCGACCCAGGAACGGCCGGCGACCAGTTCGGTCAACCCGGCACCCTCCTTTGCCATTTCCTCCGCGATTTCGAGGACGGCGCCCTCGACGTCGGGGAAGTACTGGTAGAAGGTCGCGGGCGAAGTGCCTGCCCTCCGGGCCACATCGATGACTTTGACGTCCCGGTAGGGGGACGAGCTGAGCATTTCACTGAGGCAGTCGAGCAGCTTCTGCCGCGTCGCCTGACCGCGTCGACCGGCCACGCGGCCGTCGACGGTGCGTACTTGTCCTGTCATGCCGTCAGCTTACCGAGGGGTGATCGGAGCGCGATTCGGCGAGTGCAAATGGGTTTCCGGCCAGAGTTGGTGCTACGCCCGGCCGGTTGTGAGCGGTGCGCGGGGCGCCGGGCGGCGCCCGGCGCGGGCCCGTACCGGATGGCGGTACGTGACGGGCACCCCGTGGCATCCCCCAATAGTGTTATCAACAGCCTGTGGACAACATCGGTGGATATCTCCGCGCAGGGATGTCCGTGAGCGGGAAGGATCGGTCCATGACCGCATTCGCAGAAGGCGTGCCCTGCTGGATCGACGCGACGCTCCCCGATGTCGAGGCCGGCAAGCGCTTCTACGGGGCCCTCTTCGGCTGGAGCTTCGAGGATCCCGCCGACAAGGAGTACGGCTACTACACGCAGGCGTACTCGGGCGAGGGGGAGGGCCGGAAGAACGTGGCGGCCCTGGCCCCCAAGTCCGACGGCCGGATGCCCACCGCCTGGGGCGTCTACTTCGCCACCCCGGACGCCGTCGCGCTCGTCGCCCGCGCCAAGAGGGCGGGCGGACAGATCATCATGGACGCGATGCAGGTCGGCCCCTTCGGCACCATGGCGCAGATCGCCGACCCCGGCGGCGCGGTCTTCGGCGTCTGGCAGGCCGGTACGCACCCCGGCTTCGAGAAGACCGCCGAGCCGGGCTCCTTCTGCTGGACGGAGGCGTACGTGCGCGAGCCGGACAAGGAGCGCGTCGACGCCTTCTACGAGTCGGTGCTCGGCTTCCGGGGGACCGATCTCTCCGAGGAGTCCGGAGAGGCGGACTACCTGGTCTGGTCCCCGGCCGGCAGCGATCCCGGCGACGAGAAGGCCATGATCGGCGGGCGGTCCGTCATCCGCGGGGCGTTCCCCGCCGAGATGCCGCCGCACTTCCTCTCGTACTTCGCCGTCGAGGACTGCGACCGGACCGCGGCCGAGGTGCGGCGGCTGGGCGGCCGCGTCACGCACCCGCCCTTCGACATCCCCTACGGGCGGATGGCGATCGCGGCCGATGACCAGGGTGCCGTCTTCGCCGTACTCGCCGAGCCGAAGGGGTAACCGGGGGAGGGCGTCATCGCGGAAGCGCGTCACCCGGGAAGCGCGTCACCGCGAGAACACGTCACCGGGAGAACACGTCACCGCGGACGTGCGGGATGCGGGAGCGAGAGGGGGAGGACCGGAATCCGTGTATCGGGAGAAAGTGGTGAATTAGGGGGAAACATTCCATTCCGCCCCCGGGTTAGCCACCGCGCCCGGAGACAGCAAGAATCAGGGGAGCGCACCGCTGGGGGTGCCCAGCGGATGAGACGCTGCACGGGGCTGTGCGTTGCGGCCTGTGTACGGGGAGGTGGCAGGCAAGTGGAGCAGCTGACGCAGCACGATCCGCGGCGGATCGGCCCGTTCGAGGTTCTGGGACGGCTCGGCGCCGGCGGGATGGGGCTCGTCTACCTGGCGCGGTCCGCGTCCGGGCGCCGGGTGGCGATCAAGACGGTACGCACGGAGCTCGCCGAGGACCAGCTGTTCCGGGTCCGCTTCACGCGGGAGGTCGAGGCCGCCCGCGCGGTCTCGGGTTTCTACACGGCGGCCGTGGTCGACGCCGACCCGCGCGCGGCGGTGCCCTGGCTGGCGACGGCGTACGTCCCCGCCCCCTCGCTCGAAGAAATAGTGAACGAGTGCGGGCCGATGCCCGCGAACGCCGTGCGCTGGCTGGCGGCGGGCATCGCCGAGGCCCTCCAGTCCATCCACGGCGCCGGCCTGGTCCACCGCGACCTCAAGCCCTCCAACGTCCTGGTCGTCGAGGACGGACCGCGCGTCATCGACTTCGGCATCGCGTCCGGCGTCTCCAACACCCGCCTGACCATGACGAACGTCGCCGTCGGCACCCCCGCCTACATGTCTCCCGAGCAGGCGAGGGACTCCCGCAGCGTCACCGGGGCGAGCGACATCTTCTCGCTCGGCTCCACCCTTGTCTTCGCCGCCACCGGACACGCCCCCTTCCACGGCGCGAACCCGGTCGAGACCGTCTTCATGCTGCTGCGCGAGGGCCCCGACCTGGAAGGGCTCCCGGACGAGCTCCGCCCGCTGATCGACTCCTGCATGGGCATGGAAGCGCCGCTGCGCCCCAGTCCGGCCGACCTCCAGGCGCAGCTGGCCCCGCACCTCTTCTCCTCCGGCGGCGACGACAGCGGCACCGCGTCGGCCTGGCTGCCCACCCGGGCGACCGCGATGATCGAGGAGCGCAGGGGCGGCGGACGCGCCGCCGCCGTCGTGGCGGCCAGACGTGAACCGCCGCCCCCGCCGCCCCCGCAGGACCCGCCGCCCTACCCGCCGCCGCGCACCGACTGGGCCGCCGACCCCCGCACCGGGCACGCTTCGCCGCCCCCGCCGTCCCGCGCGGACGGCCCCGTCCGGCTGGCCGGGGCGCAGGTGCCGATCGGGCCAGGACCCCGGGTCGCCGACGGACGCGGACCGGCCGCCGCTGCCGCCGTGGCGGAGGCGGTGGGTCCGGCCACCGGGTGGGTGCGTCCGCCGGGCGGCCCGGCCGGCGGGCTGAACGGCGTACCCGCACCGGCCAAGCCCCCCGCGCACGGCGCCGCCGTCCCGGGCCCACCGCCGGAGGGGCCCGCGCCCACCGGCTGGCGGCCGTGGCGGTTCCGGATGTCGAACGACGTGTGGGGGACCCCCGCCGTCGCCGGTGACCTCGTCTACGTCACCTCCTTCGAGGTGCACGCACTGGACGTGGCCTCGGGCCGCCGCCAGTTCAAGACACGGGACGTGGCCTGGGCCATGGCGGTGTCCGGCGGACGCATCCACGCCTCCGACGGGCCGACGCTGTACGCCCTGGACGCGACCGACGGCTCCGAACGCTGGCGCCTGCAGACCGACGCCTGGGTGTACTCGCTCAAGGCGGCCCGCGGCACCGTCGTCACGGGCACGCGCGGCGGCGGCGTACAGGCGTGGGAGGCGTCCAACGGGCAGAAGCTGTGGGAGGTCTCCGGCGGCCAGACCGACTTCGAAACCCCCGAGGCCGGGCCCGCGGTGCACGGCGACACGGTGTACGTGTGGCAGGACGCCCGGCTGCGGGCACTGGACGCCCGCTCCGGCATCGAGCGGTGGTCGTACCCCGTCGGCGACGCCGCGTCCTGCGGGGGCGTTCCGGTCCGGGTGACCTCGGCGGAGGACGGGTACGTCTACGTCTCCGCGGGAACGCGCGTCCTCGCCGTCGACCAGGGCTCCGGGCACGTGCGCTGGCACTTCGAGGCGCCGGCCGTGTTCCTCTCCGCCCCCGCCTTCGCCCCCGGGCCGGCGGTCACGGGCGGTGGCGTCTACCTCGCCGACTACCTCGGCACCGTGTACGCCCTGGACGCCTCCACCGGCAAGGACCGCTGGCGGATCGCCACCGAGTCGCGCCAGTCGATCGAACCGGTGCTGGTGGCCGCGGGGCACGTGCACGTGGGCAGCGGCAGCGCGCTCTACACCCTCGACGCGGTCACCGGCACCCCGAAGTGGCGGTTCGCGGCGGGCGGGGAGGTGGTCGGCGCCCCCGTGGTCGCGGACGGCCGCGTCCACTTCGGCTCCGCCGACCACTGCCTCTACACGGTGGACGCGGCGGGCGGACAGCTGCGCTGGAAGCTGAAGACGGGCGGCGAGATCACCGGCTCGCCGGTGGCGGAGGCGGGCATCGTCTACGCCTGCAGCAAGGACCGGTGCGTGTACGCGCTGGACGCCGTGAAGGGTACGGCGACGGGGCGCACGGCCAGGTAACGCGCGCGGCCCCGGCCGTGGGGCAGCCCCCTGCCCCACGGGCCCCGGCTACAGCGGCCTGTCGTGCCCCGGGCGGTGTCCCGGGTGGTCCGGCGGGGGCATCGGGGCCTGCTGGGTCTCCGCCCCCGGGTCCTGCCGCGGGTCCTGCCGCGAGTCCCGCCAGGTATCCCGCCGGGTGTCCTGCTCCGGGGGGTAGGCGTCCGGGGTGTACGGTCCCGGGTCGCGCCGGGTGTCCTGCTCCGGGGGGTAGGTGTCCGGGGTGTACGGTCCCGGGTCGCGCCGGGTGTCCTGCTCCGGGGGGTAGGCGTCCGGCGCGTATGTCCCCGGCCCCCGCCGGGTGTCCTGCTCCGGAGGGTAGGCGTCCGGGGCGTACGTCTCCTCCGTCTGCGGGTAGGGCGCGGCACGCCGCGTACCCGCACGCCTCGCCCGGCGCCGCCGCCCCCGCATCAGTGCCGCTCCCAGCAGGATCAGCACCCCGCCGCCCAGCGCGCCGGCGACCCCCATTCCCAGCCCGGACCCGTCCGCGTTGACGGCCAGACCGCTGGCGGCCTGCCCCTGCCGCACCATCCAGAAGACGGTGAAGCCGAGCGCCACCAGCCCCGCCAGACCCACCAGCAGCCGGGAGCGCAGCAGCACCCCCACCACGGTCACCAGCGCCACGAAAACGAACGGCAGCAGCAGGGAACCGACCAGCTCCGCCTTGGCGTCTGTGATCCCGTTGAAGAGGTCGTCGATGCGGTAGTCGCGCCCGTGGCGACCGTCGTACCAGGCGTTGAACGGACTCCATACCGCGGTCGCCGCGCCCACGAGGGCGAGGACCGAACCCAGGGCGTTCCTGACCATCAGGGGCTCCTCACACAGAGGTCTTACGGGGGCCCGCGCACGCGCTCCGCCGAGGCTCCCGGGCCTTCGACGCTACGCGCGGGACGTGGGTCCCGCCAGGTGACAGGCGCTGCTAGGGTGTCATGCACACGTCCTTACGGGATCCTTATTCCCGGTGAAATTTTCCACATCGCATCAAAACCAACGGGGGTTGGACATATGAAGCTCCGCCATGTCCGTGCAGTGGCCGTCTTCGGCGTCGTGGTGGTCGCGCTCACCGGCGCACGCGGCTCGAACGGGGGCAGCTGCGGCGGCAGCAGCAGTTCCAGCAGCTCCAGCAGCTCCAGCGGAGGCAGCGACAGCTCCTCCAGCTCCAGTTCCAGCTCCTCCTCCGGCGGCGACTCCTCGTCCAGTGGCGACTCCTCGTCCACCGGCGGTTTCGGTTCCAGCACGACCACGGGCGGCAGCGACAGTTCCAGCTCGTCCAGCGGCTCCACCACGGGCTCCGTCCCCGGCGTCGGCGGCGGCAGCGGCAAGGCCTCGCGCGACCTGCGCATCGACAACTGCAAGTACGACCCGTCGCGCGGCCTGGTGGCCCGCATCACCGCCACCAACAGCAGCTCCTCGCAGACCTACACCTACCGGTTCACGGTGAAGTTCACGAAGGGCGGCTCCACCCTCGCCACCCGCACCGGGAGCATCCTCCTCGTCGCCCCGGGCCAGAACGAGACACGGGACATCGCCGCCCCGTACGTCAAGAAGTCGACCGAGTCCGCGGGCGGCCGCTGCGAGGTCAACAACGTGACCCGCAGCAGCTCCTGATCAACGCACAGTACGGAGGCGGGCGGCCACCTACCGCGTAGGAGCCGCCCGCCCGACCCGGCCCGCGCCGCGAGAAGGAGCTGCCTGCCCGATGCGCGCCACGCGCGCGTGCTCAGCGGATCCGGAAGTCCTGCCTCCGTCCGTCGAACAGCTCCGCCTGCCGCTCCGCAGGCAGGTTCCCCAGTGCGATCAGGTGCGGCGCCTGGGCGAAGGCCTGGGTCAGGGCCGCCTCCTTCGTCGCCCACACCGCCCGCACCGTCCCCTGTACGGCCTCCGTCGGATGTGTGGCGATCACCTCTGCGGACCGCAGTGCGGCGGCCAGCTCGGCGCCGTCCGGGGTCAGTTCGGAGACGAGGCCGACCTCGTACGCCCGTCGTGCCGACATCCGTTCGGCCGTGCCGAGCAGCGCCATCCGGGCGATCTCCCCGTACGGCATCCGCTGGGCCAGCAGCGCCGTCTCGTAGGCGCTGACCATCCCGTACGTGGTGTGCGGGTCGAAGAAGGTCGCACCCTCGCCCGCCACCACGAACTCCGCCTCGCCCAGCAGGTAGAACGCCCCGCCGCACGCCATCCCGCGCACCGCCGCGACCACCGGCTTCCAGAGGTCGTTGGCCTTCGGGCCGATCTTCAGCAGCGGATCGTCGACGGAGTACGGGGACGCCGGCTGCGGCACCTCGGCGTCGCGGTCGATGCCGGTGCAGAAGGCCTTGCCGCCCGCCCCGGTGAGGACTGCCGCCCGTACGGTGTCGTCGTACCGGAACTCCCGCCACACCGCTGCCAGTTCGGCAGCCGTGGCCAGGTCGATCGCGTTCAGCCTCGCCGGGCGGTCCAGCGTGACGACCGCGACCCCGCTCTCCTTGTCCCGCTCCACCCGCACCCCGGGCGGCGCGCTCCCGGTCGTCCCGTCCCCGGGTGGCGCGCTCCCAGCCATCCCGTCCCAGGCCGTCCCGTTCCCGGCCGCCCCGTTCACGGCCGCTCCAGCAGCCAGCGCGGCACCGTGGTGCCGTCCGGCAATTGTGTGAAGGTCACGTGCACCTTCGCCCCGATCCGCAGCCGCCCCGGATCGACGGAGTCCAGTGCGGCGTCCGGGGCGCTGACCACGTTCCCGACGAGCCGGATGCGCGGGGCCTCCGCCAGTTCCACGATCACCGCGTTGTACGGGGCCTGGGCGGCGTACGCGGGCAGCAGTGGCGGGTGGGGGACGACGTACGACCAGATCGTGCCCCGGCCGCTCATCAGCCGCCACTCGCAGTCGAACGAGTGGCAGTGCGGGCAGCAGGGCCGGGGCGGGAAGCGGAGTTCCTGGCAGTCCGCGCAGGACTGGACGCGGAGCTCGCGGCGCGCGGCGTACTCCCAGAAGGGGGCGCCGTCGCCGTCCGCGACAGGAACCAGCAGGCCCTCGTCCGCGACAGGAACCAGCAGGCCCTCGCCCCCGACAGGTCTCGGCGGACCCTCGCCCCCGACAGGACTCGGCAGGCCCTCGCCCGCGACCGGGTTCAGCAGGCCCTCGTCGGCAGCGGTCATCAGCGGTCAGCTCCTCAGCAGCAGTGCGGACGTGGGGACGCCCTCGCCCGCCGTGACCAGGCAGGTGGCGGCGTCGGGGACCTGGGCGGTGCTCGTGCCGCGCAGCTGCTTCACGCCCTCGTTGATGAGGTTGAAGCCGTGCACGTACGCCTCGCTGAGCCCGCCGCCGCCGGTGTTGATCGGCAGCCGGCCGCCGCTCTCCAGCGCGCCGCCCTCGGTGAACGCGGCCCCCTCGCCGCGCCCGCAGAACCCGTACCCCTCCAGGGACAGCGGGATGAGCGGGGTGAAGGCGTCGTAGATCTGCGCCACGTCCACGTCCCCGGCCCCGAAGTCGGCCTGCTTCCAGAGCTGCCGGGCGGCCGTCCAGGCGGGGCCCGTGAGGGGGTCGTCGTTCCAGTAGTTGACCATCCCGTGGTGCTGGGCGGGCAGGCCCTGGGCAGCGGAGTGCACGTACACCGGTCTGCGGCGGCAGTCCCTGGCGCGTTCCGCGCTCACGAGCACGCACGCCAGCGCGCCGTCCGTCTCCAGGCAGTTGTCGAAGAGGCAGAGCGGCTCGCTGATCCAGCGGGAGGTCATGTACATCTCGCGGGTCAGCGGCCGTTCGTACATCATCGCGGCCGGATTCTGGTTCGCCCGGTTCCGGCAGGCCAGGGCCACATTGAAGAGGTGGTCGCGGGTGGCGCCGTACTCGTGCATGTAGCGGCGGGCCAGCATGCCGATCTCGTCGGCCGGGCGCAGGAGCCCGAAGGGCCGGGTCCACTGGGCGGGGGTCGGCAGCTGGACCGCCGTATTGCGCCACGGTCTTGGGCCGCTGCCCCGCTTCCTTGAACGCCACGCCACCCCGACGCTCGCCTGGCCGGTGGCGATGGCGGACGCGAGGTGTGCGACGGTCGCGCACGAGCCGCCGCCCCCGAAGCCCACCTTGGAGAAGAAGGTCAGGTCGCCCGCCCCGAAGGATTTCGCCACCTCGACCTCGTCCGTCTCCTCCATCGTGTACGAGGCGAGTCCGTCGACCTCGGAAGGGTCGATCCCCGCGTCGTCGAGCGCGGCAAGAATCGCGCGGCAGGCCAACTCCTTCTCGCTCTGCGGGAGTTGTTTGGCGAAGGCGGTCTGCCCGATCCCCACTATCGCCGTCGCGTCCTTGAGTCCTGTCATGGTCCGGGGCCACCTCCGCGAGCGTCCTGACTGCTGACAGCGCGTCAGGCTACAGCTAATCTGACGGATAGTCAGCTAGTGGTGGTAGGGAGTGCTCGCGATGCGAAGTGGCAAGCGGATGCGGTGGAACACCATCCCGGAGCTGGTCCGGCGGGCCGCCGCGGAGTACGGGGCGCGCGAGGCGGTGGTCGAGGGACGCACCCGTGTCTCCTACGCGGAACTCGGCGAGCGCGTCGAGCGCGCGGCGGCCGCCTGTCTCGCCCGCGGGATCGAGCGAGGCGACCGGGTGGCCGTCTGGGCCCCCAACACCCTCGACTGGATCGTCAGCGCACTCGGCGCGGTCACGGCGGGCGCGGTCCTGGTCCCCCTCAACACCCGCTTCAAGGGGACGGAAGCGGCGTACATCTGCCGCAGCTCCCGCGCGAAACTGCTTTTCGTCACCGGCACGTTCCTCGGCACGTCGTACGTCGCCTCCCTGCGCCGGGCCGCTGCGGAGGGCCCCGGCGACGGCCCCCTTCCCGGCCTGCCCGACCTCACCGATGTGGTGGTCCTGGCCGAGGACGGCGCCCCGGAAACCTTCCTGACCTGGAAGGACTTCCTCGCCGGCGGTGAATCGGTGAGCGGTGCCACGGTGCGCGCACGGGCGGCCGAGATCTCCCCCTCCACCCCCTCCGACCTCATCTACACCTCCGGAACCACCGGCCGCCCCAAGGGCGCGGTGATCACCCATGAGCAGACCCTGCGCGCGTACGACATCTGGGCCGACCTCGCGGGCCTGCGGGCGGGCGACCGCTACCTCATCGTCAACCCCTTCTTCCACACCTTCGGCTACAAGGCGGGCATCATCGCCTGCCTGACCAGGGGTGCGACGATGATCCCGCAGCCGGTCTTCAACGTGGACACGGTCCTGGCGAACATCGCCGCCGAGCGCGTCTCCGTACTTCCCGGCCCCCCGACCCTCCACCAGTCACTCCTGGACCACCCCTCCCGCGGTGCCCACGACCTCTCCGCGCTGCGCCTGGTCGTCACGGGGGCGGCGGTGGTCCCCCTCCAGCTCGTCGAACGTCTCCGCTCGGAGCTCGCCATCGCCACCGTCCTCACCGCGTACGGCCTCTCGGAGGCCTCCGGCATCGTCTCCATGTGTCGCCGCGGCGACGCCCCCGAGACCGTCGCGACCACCTCGGGACGGGCGATCCCGGGCACGGAGATACGCGTGGAGGCCCCCGACGGCACCCCGGCACCGCCCGGCACCCCGGGCGAGGTCCTGGTCCGCGGCTTCCACGTCATGCGGGGCTACTACGAGGACCCGTCGGCCACCGCGGCCACCCTCACCCCCGACGGCTGGCTCCGCACGGGCGATGTGGGCGTCCTCGACGAGGCGGGCAACCTCCGCATCACGGACCGCATCAAGGACATGTACATCGTCGGCGGCTTCAACGCGTACCCGGCCGAGATCGAGCAACTCCTCGGCCTGCACCCGCAGATCGCGGACGTCGCGGTCGTCGGCATCCCCGACCCCCGCCTGGGCGAGGTCGGCAAGGCCTTCGTGGTCCGCCGCCCGGGCACCCCGCTCACGGCGGACGACGTCATCGCGTGGTCCCGCCGCGAAATGGCGAACTTCAAGGTCCCCAGGGAGGTCGCGTTCGTACCGGAACTGCCGAGGAACGCGAGCGGAAAGGTGGTGAAGGGGGAGCTGCGGGGGCGGGAGGGGAGCTGACCTGCGAAGCGGCGTGGGTCACGTTCTCTGCGGTATGGTCGCTGGTATGGCAACCAAGAAGTACACCGTCACCCTGCCCGAGGAGCTGGCGGAGGAGATCCGCAGCGAGGTGGGCCCGGGGGCGTTCAGCGCGTACGTCACGCAGGCCGTGAAGCGGCAGAGGGACAACGACCGGTTGGGTGAACTGGTGACGTGGCTGGAGAAGGAGTACGGGCCTGTGACGCCGGAGGCCCGGGCGGCGGCGAAGGCCGAGTTCGACGACATCGAGCGATGGTTCGAGGAGCGGGAGGCTGAGGGGCGCCAGTCCTCGGACCGCCAGTCCCCGAGCCAACAGTCTCCGGCTCCCCAGTCTCCGGATCACCGATCGGCGGACGCCTGATGACCACTACCAGCGTGGTGCTGGACTGCGAGGCGCTGTCCAGGGCGGCTCGGGGCGACAGCGCGATGAAGGGCATTCTCGCGGAGGCGTACGAGAGGAGGATGCCCGTCCTCACCAGCTCCATGACCCTCATCGAGGCCTATCACGACAGGATCAGCATCCCTGCCTGGTCCTGGACGATGTCCCGTGTCGTCGTGGAATCGGTGACGAAGGAGATCGCGGAGGAGGCGGTCAGGCTGCTGCGCCAGACCGGTCTGCACGGTCACAAGAACGCGATCGACGCGGCCCTCGCGGTGATCGCCGGCCGTCAGCGGGGCCGGGTCGCCCTCTTCACCTCCGACGAGGACGACATGACCAAACTGTGCCCGCCCACGGTGCGCGTGGTGCCGCTGTAGGAGGAGGCGCCCCTCTGGCGGACGTGTGCCCCCGCCGCCCGAGGCGCTCTCCGGTCGAAGGGATCCGTCACAGCTCCAGTGCCGCGCGGGCCGCCGACTGGAGGCTGCCGATGGTGTCCATGGCCGTGCGCCACGCCGGGTCGTTCTGGCGGACGGAGCGGGCCGTCTGTTCCGCCTCGCGCAGGCGGGCCGCCGCCGACGGTATGCGGGCTATCTCCACCGTGACCGCCCAGGTCTCCAGGAACCTGGTCAGCGGAGCGAGGCTGCCCGTCCGGGCCGCGAGGGACAGGGCCTCCTCCATCTGCCGCTCCATCTCCGGAAGCTGGCGCGGCACCAGCCGCACGACCGCCGCACGCAGCCCGGCGGTGCTGCGGTCCGGGCGCGGAAGGAGCGGTGCGGAGACGGGCCCGGAAATCTTGCCGGCCGCCGGTTCGGTGACACTGGGGGCGGTGGCGGTCGCGGCATGTCGTGGGGCGGTCATTCCGGTCCTTCCGGTCTTGCGGGACGTGCGGTCCGGCGGCCCCTGGCTGAGCCCGGGGTTGACGCCCAGGGCCTGTGGCCTGGGGTTTCGTGGCGCGCTGATCCTGCTGTCTCGTACGGGAGGAGGGTGGAAAGGGTGGTCCTGGTTGCGTCGGATCCGCACGCGTACGTCACACGGTGCGGGGTCCGTGCCCGCCGCTCCCGGGCACGGGAAACACGACGGCCGCGACGGCTCCCCCTCCGCGCCGCCGCGGCCGTACCCCCGTGCCCCGTGCCCCCCCGGGGAAGGTCCCCCGTTCCCCCCCCCCGGGAGGGTCCCCCGTGCGGTGGTGCGGTCCTAGTTGGCCGGCTCCGAGGTGGTGTGCTGGTCGCCCTGGGTCTTCGCCGGCTCCGTCGTCGTGTGCTGGTCGCGCTGGACCTTGACCGGCTCGGTCGTGGTGTGCTGGTCCTGCGTCGTGGCGTCGGGCTGCTTGGCGTCGCTCATGGCTTCTCCTGAAAATTGGTGTGCGAGCGGTGGGGTCGAGTCGCCGTTGCCCGTCTGCCCCCCGACGCGACGGATGCGGCAGGAACGACGATGCCGTACGGCGATAAACAAACGATGAATGACTAGGACGACTGTGCGACGGCGGCGAGCAGGGAGTGCACCTCCGCCGCCTCCGACGAGCCCGAGGCCTCGAAAATGCTCAGTGCCTCGCGCCAGCACACCTGGGCCCGGCCGGGCTGGCCCACGGCGTGCAGGGCGCGCCCCAGCAGGCTCAGCACGTTGGCACGCCGCCACTCACCGCCGATGTCGTACAGCACCGACAGCGCCTGTTCGGCCTTCGCCGCCGCCGGGGCGGGCCGCCTGGCCGCGAGGTCGACCTCGGCGAGCCGGAAGAGGGTCATGCCCTCCCACAGCCGCTGCCGGCAGCTGCGGAACACCTCCAGGCTCTCGTTGAGCTGGTCCGTCGCCTCGTCGTGCCGCCCGTCCTGCGTCAGCGCCATGCCCAGCGCGTAGCGTGCGTTGGCGCCGCGCAGGGAGTGCCCCATGCCGACATAGATGTCGATGCCCTGCTGTGCGAGCGCGACGGCGCTGGACGTGCGTCCGGTCGCGAGGTGGTTGCGGGAGAGGTTGCACAGGGCACTGGCCTCGCCCGGCCGGTCGCCGACCCGGCGGAAGCTGGCGATCGCGTCATTGAGGTGCGTTTCCCCGTCGGGGAAACGGTTCTGGTAGTACGCCAGGATGCCCCGCACATTGGAGGCCCAGCAGCGGGGCAACGGGTCCTGGTCCTCCGGCGAGAGCAGCACCACCTCCGCCGCCGCCTCGTCCGCCTCGGTGAACCGGCCCGAAGCGTGGTGGACGAGCGTCAGCGCCACCAGGGCCCTCGCCTGTGCCTGCCGGTCCCTGCCCGTGCGGGTCGCCGCGAGCAGCACGCGCGCCGTGGACTCGAACTGCTTGACGTTGGCACCCGACTCGCCCAGGTCGAGCGCGGCCCACAGCAGATCGGCGGCCCGCCGCAACGCCCCGCCCCCCGCGGGCAGTTCCGCCCCCGCCGCCTGGCGCGCGCACGCCAGCAGGGGGTCCGCCTCCGCGTAGAGCCAGTCCTCGCCCGCTCTGCGGTCCGCGAAGGTCAGACCCGGGTAGGCGGTTTCGGCGAGGTGGTCCACCAGGCGGTCGCCCGGCCGTTCCAGCGCGTACACGCCCGCCGCCGTCGCCAGATAGAAGTCCAGCAGCCGCGAGAGAGCCAGTTGCCTTTCCTCCGGCTGCTGTTCGTCCCGTTCCGCGCACGCACGCGCGTAGAGGCGTACGAGGTCGTGGAAGCGGTAGCGGCCCGGGGCCGCCGACTCCAGGAGGGAGGTGTCGACCAGCGCCTCCAGCAGGTCCTCGGTCTCGTGCACCGGCAGCCCCACCACGGCGGCCGCCGCCGCCAGCGAGATGTCCGGGCCGTCCGCGAGCCCCAGCAGCCGGAACGCCCGTGCCTGGGCGGGCTCCAGCTGCCCGTAGCCCAGCTCGAAGGTGGCCTTCACCGCCAGGTCCCCGGCCTGGAGCTCGTCCAGCCGGCGCCGCTCGTCCGCCAGCTTCGTCGCCAGTACGGAGACGGTCCAGGTCCGCCGCGCGGCCAGCCGGGCCGCCGCGATGCGGATGGCCAGCGGCAGGAACCCGCACGCGCCGACCACGTCCAGCACGGCCTCGCGTTCCGCCCGTACCCGCTCCTCGCCCACTATGCGGGTGAACAGCTGGAGCGCCTCCTCCGGCGACATCACGTCCAGGTCGACCAGGTGCGCCCCTGCCAGGTCCACCATCCGGGTCCGCGCGGTGACGAGCGCGGCACAGCCCTCGGTTCCCGGCAGCAGCGGTCTGACCTGGGAGGCGTCCCGGGCGTTGTCGAGGAGTACGAGGACCCGGCGGCCGTCCAGCGTCGAGCGGTAGAGCGCGGCCCGCTCGTCGGGGGACTCGGGTATCGCCGAGTCCGGGGTGCCCAGGGCGCGGAGGAACGCGCCCAGCACCGTCTCGGGCTCGGCGGGGCGCCCGCCCGCCCCCTGGAGGTCCACGTACAGCTGCCCGTCCGGGAAGTGCGGCCGCGCCGCGTGCGCCACGTGCACCGCGAGGGTCGTCTTGCCGACCCCGCCGATGCCGGCCAGCGCGGAGACCGCCATCACGCTGGTCCCGGCGTGGGCGAGCCGCTCGCTCAGCTCCCGTACGAACGCGGCCCGGCCCGTGAAGTCCGGTATAGAAGCCGGGAGTTGGGCGGGGCGTACGGTCGCGGGTGCGGCCGTGGTGGCCGGCTCGGCGGGCTGGGCCAGCTCCGCGTCGGCCGCCAGGATCCGCTGCTGGAGCCGGGACAGCTCCGCCCTCGGATCGACCCCCAGCTCGTCGGCGAGCAGCCGCCGGGTGTCGGTGTAGACGGCCAGCGCCTCGGCCTGCCGCCCGCACCGGTAGAGCGCGAGCATCAGGAGCTCCCGCAGCCGTTCGCGCAGCGGGTGGGCTGCGGTCAGGGCGGTCAGCTCCGGTACGGCCTCGGAGTGGCAGCCGACCTCCAGATCCAGGTCGAGCCGCACCTCGGTGAGCTGGAGGAACCATTCCTCGAGCCGGACCCGCTGCGACTCCGCGTAGGGCCCGGGTACGGAGGCCAGCGCCTCGCCGTCCCACAGCCCGAGGGCCTTGCCGTACAGGGTCCGCGCCAGGCAGCGGTCCCCCGACGCCCGCGCCTTCTCGGCGTCGGCGGCCAGTTCCTGGGCCACCCCCAGGTCCAGCGCGCCGGCGACGGGCCGGATCGCGTACCCGCCCGACTCGCTCACCAGGACGTCTGCGCCGAGCGCCTTGCGCAGCCGGGAGGCGTACGTGCGCAACGCGGACAGCGCCTGCGAGGGCGGCTCGTCGCCCCAGATCCCGTCGATGAGCTCGGCGGCGGTGGCGGTGCGCCCGTCGCGCAGCAGGAGCAGGGCGAGCAGGGCGCGCTGCTGGGGCGATCCGGCGGCCACGGGTTCGCCGTCCCGCCAGGCGCGGACGGGCCCGAGCAGGCTGAAGCGGACCCCGGCGGGCGGGGCGGTGGCGGGCGCCGCGCCCCCGGAAGCCACCGCGCCCCCGGAAGCCACTGCGGCCCCGGGCCTGCCGGAAGGCACTGTGGCCTCAGGCCTGCCGGAAGCCACTGCGGCCCCGCTCCCCCCGGAAGCCGCCACGGCCTCGGGTCCAGCCCCTCCGGTCCCCCCGGAACCCTCCGACATGCCGTCGTCCATCGCACTCCCCCTCGCCCTTGCCGAGCCGCCCTGTCCGGCGTGTGCCGGACCCCGCCGAACCGTTGCCGGGCGCATCCGGACCTTGCCGAACACCGCCGGACCTTTGCCGAACCGCCGTACGGAACCATTTCCTCCGAGCCCCGTACCGCCCCTTGTCGCATGTGTGCGGAACCGGTCAGCACCGGTCAGTCTGCCTTGCGCATGCGGGGCGCGTCAGTACGCAAACCTCAGAGGAAGCTCAATATTCGGGGCCGAGCGGAAGCATTCGGTGTGCGCCCCGTGCGCCCCGTGCGCAGAAAGTGCAGCCACCCCCACCTGACGGATCGTCAGATCGGCGGTAGCGTGACGGGCGTTGCTGGCGGACGTTGCTGACGGAGATGGGTGGAGACACACATGGACAGCTTCCCGAAGATCATCTCGGTGGACGACCACACGGTGGAGCCTCCCGGCGTCTGGCAGGACCGGCTCCCGCGCAAGTACCGCGACGTGGGTCCGCGCATCGTCCGCGCCCCTCTGAAGGAAATGACGTTCCTCGGCGGCAAGTTCGCCCCGGTCATGGGGGAGAAGGGTGACGACGGCCCCGTCGGCGACTGGTGGGTGTACGAGGACCTGCACCGCCCGCTCACCCGGCTGGATACGGCCGTCGGCTACTCCAGGGACGAGATCAAGCTCGAAGTCATCACGTACGAGCAGATGCGCCCGGGGTCCTTCTCGGTCCCTGACCGCCTGGCCGACATGGACGTCAACCACGTCCAGTCGGCGGTCTGCTTCCCCACCTTCCCGCGCTTCTGCGGCCAGACGTTCACCGAGGCCAAGGACCGCGAACTGGGCCTGCTGGGCGTGCGGGCGTACAACGACTGGATGGTGGAGGAGTGGTGCGGTCCCGAAGCGCGGGGCCGGCTGATCCCCCTGACCCTCGTCCCGCTCTGGGACGCCCACCTGGCGGCGGCGGAGGTACGCCGCAACGCGGAGAGGGGCGTGCGGGCGGTCGCGTTCTCGGAGATCCCGCCGCACCTGGGCCTGCCGTCCATCCACACCGACGAGTGGGACCCGTTCCTGGAGGCCTGCTCGGAGACGGGCACGGTCATCGCCATGCACATCGGCTCGTCCTCCAAGATGCCGTCCACCTCGGCGGACGCCCCGCCCGCCGTCGGCTCCACCATCACCTTCGCCAACTGCTGCTTCTCGATGGTCGACTGGCTGATGAGCGGCAAGTTCGAGCGCTTCCCCGGCCTGCGGATCATGTACGCGGAGGGGCAGATCGGCTGGATCCCGTACATCCTGGAACGCGCGGACGTGGTGTGGGAGGAGAACAGGGGCTGGGGCGGCGTGGCGGACAAGGTCCACCGCCCCCCGTCCGAACTCTTCACCGACCACGTCTTCGGCTGCTTCTTCGACGACGCGTTCGGCCTGAAGAACCTGGACTCGATAGGCGTCGGCAACGTCCTGTACGAAACGGACTACCCGCACTCGGACTCGACGTGGCCGAAGTCGAAGGAGGTCGGCGAGTCCCAGATGGGCCACCTGGAACCGTCGGTGGTCGAAGCGATCGTGCGCGGCAACGCGATCGAGCTGCTGGACCTGACGGGGGAGGGGCTGTGGCGGGGGGCCGGGGGTGGCCGCGGGTAGGGGGTGGCCCCGCTCAGAACGGAGGCTCCGTAGCGCTCGGGCTGGACAGTGGGGCCCAGTGGCCGCCGTGTTCCTGTTCCGCGAAGGCGGCGAGGCGGGGGTGGGCGCGGCGGCACGGCTCGCAGAAGGTCTCCTCGGCGACGGGCCGGAAGACGTGCTCGCCGGGGCGTCCCGGCCCCCGGCACTCGACGATGGCCCGGCGGACCGGGGCGGGTGCGGGTTCGGGTGCGGGTGCCACCGCGGACTGTCCTCCGGCCCCGTCGGCTGAGGCGGCGAGCCCGGCCGGGTCGGGGACGTTCTTTCGGAGGCGGTGGGTGACGAATCCTGCGGCGTTCAGGATCGGGTCACCGGGGAGCGCGTGGGTGAGGGCGTGGTGGATCTCCCAGGCGGGGAGCCCTTGTTGAAGCTGTTCGGCGACGGTGCCCGCGAGATAGCGGATGTTGCGGAAGCTGAGTACGAGGTCGCCGCGGACGGTACGCAGGTCTCTGAGGATGCGTTCCGCGAGGGCGAAGTGGGGCTCGGGGTCCGCGCCCCCGGACGCGCCCTGCGGGGTGCTCGCCCCGCGAGCGGTCGGCGCAGCCGCTCCTGCCGTTTCCGCCATCCCCGCCGGGTCTTGGGGTGGGCGGGTGGGGGAAGTGTTGTTGCTGTTGGTCTGGGAAGTACCGGTAGAGCGGCCGACGGACGGACCCCCCGGCTCACCGACGGTCGGATACCGGACACCCGGAGAGGCCTGCTCGGACCGCAGGGCGTGGAACTCGCCCTTGGTCAGGGGGACGGTGCTCACCCACTGCTCGGTGAACCACAGCCCCTTCGCGCCCTGAGCGCGGTGGTCGTACACGTATCCGTGCTGGATGAGCTGCTTCTTGACCCGCTTGAAGACGGTGCCCTTCATGCCGAGCTTGGTGGCGAGCACCTGCAAGGGCGCATGCTGCTCGGCGGGCTTGAGTCCGCCCAGGTACGCGAGGAGAAAGCGGGCCTCGATGTCCAGGGTGGTGCGCAGGAAAAGCGCGTTGGGCACCTTGGTGAAGGCCCGGGAGGGCGGGATAGCATGCAGAAACATCGCGGGAGCTCCTTGCCTGAGCGTCTGTGGTGAGGCCCTCGCTTGGTGTTGGTAGCACCGACGGGGGCCGCCCTACGCGCCGTACCGCACGCGGAGGGTGATGACGCGATGACGGTAGTACATCAACTAGCCACGCGGTGTGCCCGTTTGGGAATGTTCACCCGAACCGGTCCAGTAGTCGCCGAGCGCGTCGGCTGGCCAGGACGTGCTGGAGATGCCGAGGCCGGGCGGGGACTGCGCCTCGTTCGGGCCCTCGGCGGCGAGATCACCTGGTGCCTGCGGGAGCACTGCGGCAAGACCGTGCGCGTACGGATCGGCCCGTAAAGAGCGGCTGCTCGAACACGGCCGTCCGTCGGACGGCCGCGGTGGCGCAGGATCGGGACGAGCCGGACGCATATCAACTTCACCGCGGCGAGGTCGCATGGTTGGGTTGTCCCCACCCCCCATGGGGCGGCCTGCCGGATGGGCGATGCCGTCGGTGCGCGGCGATCCTGTGTCCGGGGCGACTTGACGGCCACGCACGACGAAGGGACACCTCATCGATGCGCATCCTCCTGATCGGGCCGCCCGGAGCCGGCAAGGGCACGCAAGCAGTGCGCCTCGCCGCGCACCTGTCGATCGAGCACCTCTCCACCGGTGACCTGTTTCGTGAGCACATCGACCGGGGCACCGAGCTCGGGCAGAAGGCCCGCACGCACATGGGCGTCGGCCTTCTGGCACCGGACGCGGTCACGATCGGGGTGATCGAAGAACGCCTTGCCCGTGCGGACACCGCACACGGATTCCTGCTGGACGGCTTCCCTCGCAATCTTGCCCAGGCCAAGGCGCTGGACGGCATCCTGGCCGACTCGAAGTCGCGACTGGACGCCGTGCTCACCCTGGAGATCTCCGAGGACCAGGCTGTCAGGCGGATCGCTGGACGACGGCTGTGCCGTCAGGACCGCGAACACATCTTCCACGTCGACTTCCGCCCGCCGGACGTGGCGGGAGTCTGCGACGTCTGTGGCGGTGAGCTGTACCAGCGCGACGACGACCGCGAGGCAACCGTTCGCAAGCGACTGGAGGTGTATCGCAGCGAGACGGCGCCGGTCATCGACCATTACCGGCCCCAGG
This sequence comes from Streptomyces sp. NPDC058663, assembly GCF_042716745.1. Taxonomy (NCBI): domain Bacteria; kingdom Bacillati; phylum Actinomycetota; class Actinomycetes; order Kitasatosporales; family Streptomycetaceae; genus Streptomyces; species Streptomyces sp. NPDC058663. Next base: position 281,531 of record NZ_JBHXRV010000002.1, on the reverse strand, counting down.
GTCTGGTGACCACGATCTCGGCCCTCGGCCAGGTCCAGGAAGTCCTGACCCGCGTGCTCGCCGCGATCGGCCAGCGTCCCGGCAGTACTGGGCCCACCGGCCCGGGGCCTCATCCTGCACCGGCAGCTGGCCAGCCTCCACAGGCAGAGCACCGCCGCCCTTGAGGTGATGCGTCCGCCACGGGAGCGCGCGAGACACCCGTGCCCATGCCGCCCGCGCCGAGCTCCCGCTCCACGACGTACCGGCCGGTGCGCTGGGGCAGCTCCGCACCGCCCACTCCCCACACCATGTGCCGCTCCACGCTCCCCGTTGAGGCCCGCCACCCGTCGCGCGAACAGCATGCTGTGAGTAGAGACGTCCACCGTGGATCACAGCGGCCGCGTCCGCCCCAACTGTCGGTCACTCATGTCCGGTTGCTCAGGTCGGCCGCCCCTGGAGGCAGAGCGACGTCCCCGGCGGAACCGCCCCGCCGCCCCTAAACTGCCCGCCATGAACGACAGCAGACCCGGCATCCACATCCGCCCCGGCACCCCGGCGGACGTGCCCGCCATCCTGGACATGCTCGACGGCGCGGTGGCGTGGATGAACGCACGCGGCAACACCGAACAGTGGGGGACGACGCCGTACTCCCAGAAGCCCGGCGGAGTGGAGCGCGTCCAGCGCTACACCACCGAAAACGCCCCGCACCTCGCGGAACTCGACGGCACCCCCGTCGGCACCCTCGTACTTGCCACGGGCCCCAACCCCCAGGTCCCCGCCATCCCCACGGCCGAAGAACCCGAGCGGTACGTCCGCCTCCTGGTCACCGACCGCAAGCACGCGGGGCAGGGCATCGGAGCGGCCCTGCTCGCCCACGCCGTGCAGGAGACCCGCCGGGCGGGCGTGGACCTGTTGCGGGTCGACTGCTGGGCGGGTGGCGGAGGCGAACTGGTCGCCTTCTACACACGCAACGGCTTCACCGCCACCACCCCGTTCACGGTCGGAAGCTGGCCGGGAATGGTGCTGGAGCGGCGGGTGGGGTGAGCAATGGGCCGGGCCCGGCCGTGGGTGCCGTGGCCACCCGGTGAGTACCGCAAGCAATCGGGCGGCCGACCGGACCGTCGGAGCTGCTCCGTGTGACGCGGGTCACGGGAACTCCCGCCCGGCGGGCGGACAACCCCTGACGTGACGTCTTCTGTGCACGACCGCGTCAGAGCGGGAGACCCCGAGGTGTTCCGGGAGCTGTTCCGCGACCACGCCCAGCTGGTGTACCGCCATGCCGTCCGGTCGTGCGGGGACTGGTCCCTGGCCCAGGACGTGGTGTCGCTGACCTTCCTGGAGGCGTGGCGGCGGCGCGAGAAGCTGCGTGACGAGGGTGAGAGCGTGCGGCCCTGGCTGCTGGGGATCGCGACGAACGTCCACGCTCACCGTCGATTCCGCCCTGCGAGGGTGTGCCAGCCTGTGGGAGGCGGGGCTGATCACCCCGGCGGGGCCGGCCGGCCCCGATTTGCCGAAGCAGCCGGTGGTCATCCCCGTCGCCCGCCCCGGGGAGGGCAAAGTTCCCCCGCTCGTCGCCTGCGTACGCGAAGGACGGGCCATGGTCTTCCCCGGCGATGACGCCCGCATCTGCCAGAACCTGGGGATGGCACGGATGGCGGACCGGAAGTAAGGGCTTGTGACCGCCTACCGCGGGCTCGCCCCCGCCAGCCGAGGGATGGTGTCGTCGCGACGGACGGGCTGACGGGGCACCGTGGGACGGGTACCGGTGCCGCTTACAGGTCGTCCGGCAGCAGCCGGAACGCCTTGTGGCCGGTCAGCGGCCGGACCATGCGGAAGTGCCGGTCCGTGGTGAACATGACGTCGGTGCCGTAGGCGGCCGCCAACGCCACGTTCATCGCATCCGTCAGGCCAATGCCTTTGCCCCCGTCGGCATCCGCGTAGCCTTCGGCCACCGCGATGGCGGCTGACAGATGCGTAGCGACCGGCGGTACCTCGAACCGTCGGGTAGCTGTGTAGCGCTCGATGAATCGAGCCGCCGCCAGAGCCTTCTCGACTCCGGCCCGAGTCGAGATCAGGTAGTCCAGCTCGGCCAGGACCATCGGTGAAACGATGAGGTGGCTGACTTCAGCCAGCCCTCTCCTGTGTGCTTCGTGCCCCGTGAGACGAGGGTCAAGGAGGCGGTAGAGGGCATTGGTGTCGGCGATGGCAATCACGAGGGCGCCCCCATCCCCCTGAGTGTGTCCTCGATCTCGTCGTCGCCGAGGTCCGGCAGCCCGAGGTCGGGGAGGAGGAGGTCGCCCATGGGGTCGGTGGGGTAGGGCGGGACGGGCTCCTCGTCGATGGGGACGACCCGCGCAACGGCAACGCCGTTCTTCGTGACCGTAACGGTCTCGCCTCGTGCCGCCGCAGCGAGTATCTGCGACGCTTTCTGGTTGAACTCCCGAGCCGTGGTTTCCATGTAGTACAAGTTACTACGCGGGAGGGGGGTTCGCTGTGCGGGCGGCTCCCTCGGGAGCCGCCCGCCCCGTTCGTCGGGCCGAACGCCGGAGGAGCCCCCTCACCCCTCCTCCGTCACCCGCAGCAGCCGCACCGCTTCCTTCGCCGTGTAGGTCGTGTGGCCCGCCGCGATGCGGGACTCCAGTTCCGCCACCTGGCCGTCGAACCAGTCCGTGCGCACACCCGCCTCGCGGGACGCGGCTCCCATGTTGCGGGCGGCCGAAAGGACCAGGTCGAGGGTCTGCTCGTAGGCCGGGGGGCCGTCGGAGTCGATGTCGGCGGCCATCATGGGCGTGGCGGCGACCATGCTCGTCAGCCAGCTCACGAAGAGCTCCGTGAAGCCGGACGCCGTCGTGCCCTTGTGGGAGGTGGCCACCGCCACCGAGTGGAAGAAGCCCGCGAACATCATGTCCATGCCGCCGAGCAGTGCCAGGTCGTACAGCGCAGCCGTGCCCACGTCCGTGCCCAGGTACTTCGCCTCGGCCAGCGCCTCCAGCGTCGGGCGGTGCGCGTCGAAGGGGTCCTGGGCGCCGCTGTAGAGGATGAACGCCCCCGGGCCCGCGATCATCGACGGGATCGCCATGATGCCGCCGTCCAGGTACGACGCGCCGAGCGCCCGCGCCCACGCCTCGGTGTCGCGGGCCTGGGCGGGCGAACCGTTGGTGAGACTGACCAGGGTGCGACCGTGCAGGGCGCCCGCGACGGGATCGAGCAGGGCGCGCTGCGTGTCGTAGTCGAGGAGACAGGCGATCACCAGCGGGCTCGCCTCGATCGCCTCGCGAACCGAGTCCGCGCGTACCGCCCCGCGCGCCACCAGCGCGTCCGCCTTCGAGGGGGTGCGGTTCCACACGGTGACCGGGTGCCCGGCCGTGACGAGCGCGTCCGCCAGGGCCGAACCCATCAGACCGAGGCCGAGAACGGTCACGGGTGCCTTGCTGCTCACAGGTGCTCCTTGAGGATAAGTGCCCGAGCGGGCGAAGTAAGTGCCCGAGTGGGCGAAGTAAGTGCCCGAGTGGGCTGCCTTCAGCTTCGTATCGATGCCGGAGCGCCTCAAGTACGCACTAAATAGTGGGTGGTTACCTCGAGGTGGGTGGGCTGGAGTGCGAGGTCCTCGCGCGGAGGGGCGGGGGCGAGGAGGTCTGCGCGGTAGAGATTCGTGAGTTGTGTCTCGTTTTGTCCGGCGTGTGGACGGGGAGCGACGGCTCCGTTCGGGTACACGGGTAGCAGAGGGGTGCCGTCCGCCGACGCAAGGAGTGCGACATGAGTGACGGGATGACGATCCTGCTGATCGTGGTGGGGGTGCTCGCCCTCGCGACCATCGTGGGAGCCGTGGTGGTCCTGGTGAAGATGGTGAAGGCGCGCAAGCTGCTCACCGATGCCGGAATCCCGGTGGAGAACAAGTTCGTGTTCTGGGGTGCGCTGATCTACCTGCTCAGCCCGGTCGACCTGATCCCCGACCCCGTCTATCTGGACGACATCGGCATCATGCTGCTTGTCCTCCAGTCACTCCAGACGGCGGCAGAGAAGGCGGGCGTGCGGCCCGGGCGGCGCGACAGGACGCTGGAGCGGCAGCCGGACGAGTGGCCGGAGAAGCAGCTCCGCAAGTAGCGGGTGGGCGATCACCGCCGTGCCGGCGGACGTGGAAACAGCCGGCACCCCCGGGCCCCGTGCCGGCGGACGTGGAAACAGCCGGCACCCCCGGGCCCCTTGCCTGACGGGTCGTCAGGTACGAGTATGACCGGGCGTCATCTCGTGTCGGACGACACCCGGCGAGGGGTCCCCATGGTTCGAGTCCTGCCCGAAGGGCGGCTGTCGTACGGGATGCAGCTTCCTGTCCAGTCGCAGAGCCGCATCTACGCCGAGGAGTGGGAGGCCGGGGCCGGTCCCGCCGACCTGGTGGAGGTGGCCGGGGCCGCCGACCGGAACGGGTTCGCGTACCTCGCCTGCTGCGACCACGTCGCGATACCGCGCCGGCTCGCGGCGGGCATGAGTACGGTCTGGCACGACCCGGTGGCGACCCTGGCCTACCTCGCTGCCGCCACGGAACGGGTGCAACTCCTCACGCACGTAGCTGTGTTGGGGTTGCGGCATCCTCTCGCGCTGGCCAAGCAGTACGCCACCCTCGACCACCTCAGCGGCGGGCGGCTGATCCTGGGGGTCGGCGCCGGTCACGTACGCGAGGAGTTCGACGTGCTCGGCGCCGACTTCCCCGGGCGGGGGGCGGTGCTCAACGAGTCGATCGACGCACTGCGCGCCGCGCTCGGTCCTGAGGAGTTCCCCGAGTTCGCGGGGGAGCGGTACGCCTTCAGCGGGCTCGGACAGCTGCCCCGCCCGGCGCGGGAGCGGGTGCCGGTGTGGGTCGGCGGGTCCTCTCCCGCCGCCGTGCGCCGGGCCGCCGTACGGGGTGACGGCTGGCTGCCCCAGGGCGACCCGCGCGAGCAACTTCCGGCGCAAATAGCCAAGTTGCTGCGGCTGCGCGAGGAGGCCGGGGTGGAGGAGCCCATCGAGATCGGTGCCATCGTCGAGCCCCTGTACGTCGGCGACGCGGGCTGGGACGTCGGGCGGCGCACTCTCAGTGGCAAGCCCGAGGCCCTCGCCGAGTCGCTGCGCGCGTACGGGGCGATGGGTGTGCACCAGGTCCAGGTGCGGTTCCGCAGCCGCAGCCGCGACGAACTCATCGACCAGATGACGGCCTTCGCCGCGGAAGTGGCCCCGCACCTCGATCAGTAGTGAGCACGCGTTCCCTGTGATGGCCCCGCACCTCGACCAGTAGTGATCACGCACGCCCTGTGATGCCCCGCACCTCGACCAGTAGCCGACTCGTAGGAGGTACCCGCTCATGGGCAAGCTCGACGGACGCGTCGTCGTCATCACCGGAGCCGCGCGCGGACAGGGCGAGCAGGAGGCCAGGCTGTTCGCCGCGGAGGGCGCGAAGGTCGTGCTCGGTGACGTGCTGGACGACCAGGGAGAGGCGCTGGCGAAGGAGCTCGGCGAGGACGTGGCCCGCTACGTCCGTCTCGATGTGAGCCGCGAGGAGGACTGGGCGGCCGCCGTGACCGTCGCCACGGACACCTTCGGGAAGATCGACGGGCTGGTCAACAACGCGGGCATCCTGCGCTTCAACGAGCTCGTGAACACCCCGCTGGAGGAGTTCCAGCAGATCATCCAGGTCAACCAGGTGGGCGCCTTCCTCGGCATCCGCACCCTCGCCCCGGAGATCGAGGCGGCCGGCGGCGGCACCATCGTCAACACGGCCTCCTACACGGCACTCACCGGCATGGCCTACGTGGGCGCGTACGCCGCCACCAAGCACGCCATCCTCGGCCTGACCCGTGTCGCCGCGATGGAGCTTGCAGCGAAGGGTATCCGCGTCAACGCCGTGTGTCCCGGGGCCGTCGACACCCCCATGACCAACCCGTCCGTGCTCGACCCGGGCGTGGACCCGGAGGAGTCGCGGGCCGCCGTCGCCGGGCTCTACAAGAAGCTGGTTCCGCTCGGCCGGATCGGCCTGCCCGAGGAGGTCGCCAAACTGGTCCTCTTCCTGACCGGGGACGACTCCTCGTACATCACCGGACAGCCCTTCGTGATCGACGGCGGGTGGCTGGCGGGCGTGAGCGTCGTCTGAGTCCGGAGCGCGCCGGGGAGCTCCGGGCAGCCGTAGCCCCGGGTAGCCATATCTGACGGGGCATCAGGCATTGACGGCGTACCGCGCCGGTGGAACAGTCGGCCCTATCCGAATCTGACGATGCGTCAGAAGCAGAGTGGTGCACCACTCGACACCCCAAGGACGGTGAAGTTCCGTGGAGTTCGGTCTCTTCGTACAGGGTTACGTGCCCGCCGCGCGCGCCAAGGTCGACCCCGAGGCAGAGCACAAGGCTCTGATCGAGGAGACCGAGTACGTCATCCAGGCGGACAAGTCGGGGTTCAAGTACGCCTGGGCCTCCGAGCACCACTTCCTGGAGGAGTACTCGCACCTGTCCGCGAACGACGTGTTCCTCGGCTACCTGGCGCACGCGACGGAACGCATCCACCTCGGCTCGGGCATCTTCAACCCCCTGGCCCCGGTGAACCACCCGGTGAAGGTGGCCGAGAAGGTCGCCATGCTGGACCACCTCAGCGGCGGACGCTTCGAGTTCGGGAGCGGGCGGGGCGCCGGATCGCACGAGATCCTCGGCTTCATGCCGGGCATCACCGACATGAACCACACCAAGGAGATCTGGGAGGAGACGATCGCCGAGTTCCCCAAGATGTGGCTGCAGGACGAGTACGTCGGCTTCCAGGGCAAGCACTGGTCGCTGCCGCCGCGCAAGATCCTGCCCAAGCCGTACGGGAAGGGGCACCCGGCCATGTGGTACGCGGCCGGCTCGCCGTCCTCGTACGCGATGGCGGGGCAGAAGGGGCTCGGGGTGCTGGGCTTCAGCGTCCAGAAGGTCTCCGACATGGAGTGGGTCGTCGAGTCGTACAAGAACGCGGTGAAGGACGCGGAGCCTGTCGGGGCGTTCGTCAACGACAACGTCATGGTGACGTCGACGGCCATCTGCGCGGAGACGCACGAGAAGGCGGTGCAGGTGGCGGTGAGCGGCGGGCTCAACTACCTGCAGTCGCTGCTGTTCCGCTACCACGACACCTTCCCCCGCCCGGAGGGCATCCCGCAGTGGCCCGAACTGCTGCCGGAGTACACCGAGGAGATCATCGAGCTGCTCATCGCGGAGGAGCTGATGATCTGCGGTGACCCGGACGAGGTGCTGACACAGTGCAAGAGGTGGGACCAGGCGGGGGCGGACCAGCTCTCCTTCGGGCTGCCGATCGGGGTGTCGCCCGAGGACACCATGAACACGATTCGGCTGATCGGGGAGCATGTGATTCCTCGGATCGACACGGATCCGGTGCACAGGACTTCGCGGATGCGGGGACAGGTGGCTTGAGGGGGCCCTTGCGGGGCCCCCTGGCCCCCGCCGGGGGTGAGTTCCCGATTCCCACGGGGCGGGGTGTCCGGGGCGCCTGTCCGGGGCGCCGAAGGTGCGGGCGGCACGGGCCGGGGCGGCTTGCCGTGCCTGCGGCGGGCTGTGCTGATTCGGCGTGCCGCGCCTGCGGCGGGCTGTTGCCCCTCCCCGCCCCTTCCCTGAACCGCTTGCCGCGGGGCTGGTGTTTTGCCTGCGGGTGCGTGGGTGGTTGCTCGCGCAGTTCCCCGCGCCCCTGAGTACTCAAGGGGCGCGGGGCTGTGTCACTGTGCGGCTCCGCCGCGCGGGCGCGGCCAGCTACATCGGGTCTGCGGAGAACCTCCGGCCGTGGCCGGGCTGCCACCCGGGGCCCGGGGCGGAGCCCCCGCCTCGTACGCCCCGGGGCGCAGCACCCCTGCTTCGCTTCCTGCACCCCGCCCCACCGCACCCCCCCTCGCGCGAGGGAACGAAACCCGCCCCCAGAAGGGACCGCCATGCTCGATCACCTCATCCGCAACGCCACCCTCATCGACGGCACCGGCACCCCCTCCCGCCCCGCCGACCTCGGCATCCGGGACGGGCGCATCGCTGTCGTCGCCGAGCCGGGGACCGTTACCGAGGCCGCCGTGACCAGTGAGGACGCCACCGGCCTCGTGCTCGCTCCCGGTTTCGTCGACCCGCACACCCACTACGACGCCCAGCTCTTCTGGGACCCGTACGCCACCCCCTCCCTCAATCACGGCGTCACCACCGTCGCGGGCGGCAACTGCGGGTTCACCCTCGCGCCGCTGCACCCCGGCCGACCCGAGGACGCCGACTACACCCGCCGCATGATGTCCAAGGTGGAGGGGATGTCCCTGATCGCCCTTGAGGAAGGGGCGCCCTGGAACTGGTCCTCGTTCGGCGAGTACCTCGACGCCCTCGAGGGGCGGACCGCCGTCAACGCGGGCTTCATGGTGGGGCATTGCGCGCTGCGCCGTTACGTCATGGGTGCCGACGCAGTCTCGGGGCGTGCGCCCACCGACGCCGAACTCGGCGAGATCGTAAGGCTGTTGCACGAAGCCATGGACGCCGGGGCCTGGGGGTTCTCCACCACCCAGTCCTCCACGCACTCCGACGGCGACGGCAGGCCCGTCGCCTCCCGGCACGCGCCGCCCTCCGAACTCCTCGCCCTCAGCAAGGCCGTCGGCGCGCACGAAGGCACCCAGATCGAGGCCATCGTCGCGGGCTGCCTCGACCAGTTCGACGACGACGAGATCGAGCTGCTCGTGGAGATGAGTGCGGCCGCAGGACGCCCCCTCAACTGGAACGTCCTCACCATCGACGCCGCCGTCCCCGAACGCGTGCCCCGCCAGCTCGCCGCCAGCGAGCGCGCCCGCAAGGCAGGGGGCCGGATCGTCGCGCTCACCATGCCGATCCTCACCCCCATGAACATGTCGCTGGGAACCTTCTGCGCCCTCAACCTCATCCCCGGCTGGGGCGAGATCCTCTCCCTCCCCGTCCCCGAGCGGATCGCGAAACTCCGCGACCCCGGCGTCCGCACCGAGATGCTGCGGCGCGCCGACTCGAAGGAGGCCGGGGTCTTCCGCCGCCTCGCCGACTTCGGGCGGTACGTCATCGGCGACACGTACAGCAAGGAGAACGAGGGCGTCGGCGGACGCGTCGTCAACGACATCGCGGCCGAGCGCGGCCAGGACCCGTTCGCCTGCCTCGTCGAGATCTGTGCCCACGACGACCTGCGCACCGTCCTGTGGCCCATGCCGACCGACAACGACCCCGCCTCCTGGGCCCTGCGCCGCGAGACCTGGGCCCACGAGGACGTCCTGCTGGGCGGCTCCGACGCGGGCGCCCACCTGGACCGGATGTGCGGGGCCCCGTACACCACCCGCTTCCTCGGCGACTGCCTGCGCGGACGCAAGCTGGTGGGGGTCGAGGCGGCGGTGAAGATGCTGACCGACGACCCCGCCCAGCTGTTCGGGCTGCGCGAGCGGGGGCGCATCGAGGAGGGCTTCCACGCCGACCTCGTCCTCTTCGACCCGGAGCGGATCGGCGCGGCTCCCGCCACCCTTGTCCACGACCTGCCCGGCGACAGCCCCCGCCTCGACTCCAAGGCGCTCGGCATCGTGAGCGTCCGCGTCAACGGCGTCGAGACGATACGCGAGGACCGGGTGACGGGAGCCGTGCCGGGCACGGTGCTGCGCTCGGGCCGCGACACCAGGACGGTGAGCACCGCATGAGCGGCACCCAGAGGACCAGGACGGTGAGCACCGCATGAGAAGCACCCAGAAACTGCTGATCGGCGGCGAGTGGGTCGAGCCCGCCGGGGGCCACTACGAGGTGATCGACCCCGCCACCGAAGAGGTCGTCGGACTCGCCCCCGAAGCGAGCAGGCAGCAGGTGTACGACGCCGCCGACGCCGCCCGGGACGCCTTCGCAGGCTGGTCCAGGACCCGGCCCGAGGAGCGTGCGGCCCTGCTCGACCGGGCCGCCGACATCATCCGGCGCGAGGCCGCCCCGTACGCCCTGCTCGCCCAGGCCGAGACCGGCGCCACCACCGGCACGGCGCGCGGCATGCAGGTCGCGGTCGGCGAAGCGCGCTTCAGGCGGTACGCCAAGGGCGCCCTGGAGCCGACGGAGACCGCGATTCCGCCGCAGATCAACGAGGCGGGCCCGATGGGGAAGGCCGGCGTGTTCGGCGCGCTGGAGGTGCGCCAGCCGGTCGGCGTGGTCACCTGCATCACCTCGTACAACAACCCCTGGGCCAACCCCTCCGGCAAGATCGCGCCCGCGCTCGCCATGGGCAACACCGTCCTGGTCAAACCGGCCCCGCAGGATCCGCTGTCCGTCTTCCGGATGGCCGAGGCGCTGCTGGAGGCGGGCGTTCCGCCGGGGGTGGTCAATGTGGTCAACGGGGCGGCGGCCGAGGTCGGCGAGGCGGCCGTCGACTCGCCTTCCGTCGACATGGTCAGCTTCACCGGCAGTACGCAGGTGGGCCGGCGCATCGCGGAGGTCTGCGGGCGCGGCATGAAACGGCAGCTGATGGAGCTCGGCGGAAAAGGGGCCGCGCTCGTCTTCGAGGACGCGGACCTGGACTCGGCGGTGCGGGGGATCGGCACCACGTTCTCCTTCTACAGCGGCCAGATCTGCACGGCACCGACCAGGGCTCTCGTACAGCGGCCGGTGTACGAGGCCCTGCTGGACAAGCTGCGGGCGTACGTCGGGTACCTGCCGGTGGGGGACCCGAGGGACCCCGCCACCGTCGTCGGACCGCTGATCTCGGCCGCGCACCGCGACCGGGTCGAGTCGTACATCGAGCTGGGGAAGAAGGAGGGCGCCCGGCTGGTCGCGGGCGGTCAGCGCCCGGCAGGTCCGCCCACCGGCTTCTACGTCGCGCCCACCCTCTTCGCCGACTGCACGCCCGACATGCGGATCGTCCGCGAGGAGATCTTCGGCCCGGTGGTCGTGGTCGTGCCCTTCGACGACGAGGAGGAAGGCATCGCGCTCGCCAACGACAGCGAGTACGGGCTGATCGACTACGTCTGGTCCGGAGACGTGGCCCGCGCCTTCCGGGTCGCACGGCGGCTGCGCGCGGGCGGCGTCGGCATCAACAGCATCGGGCGCAACATGGAGGCCCCGTTCGGCGGCTTCAAACAGAGCGGTGTGGGCCGGGACGTCGGCTCCTACGCGCTGCGGGCGTACAGCGAGGTGCAGGCGGTGGTGTGGGCGGGATAGGCACCCTCGGGGCGGCTCCCCGACGCATGCGCCCGGACCCGGACGGGAAAATTTAGAACCGGGGCAAAACGGACGGACCTGCGGTTTGCGCACAGTGCAGTGAAGGCGAGTTTCTCGATGTTCGGAAGGTGTACGCTCCCACTTCACCTGAACTTCCTTGGTCAGTGAGGGATTTGTCCCCTTCAACTCAAGGAGTCAGAACCGGACTTTCTCCCTCCGGATGTGGAAACCGCAGGACTTAACGTCCTGTTCATGACTCAGGTGGAAACGAAGCCGCAGGCCGGAGACCCGGTAAGGCGCGTCCCCGAGGGGGCTGGCCTTCACACGTCCGGCGAAGGCGTACGCAGTAAGGGCCTTGGCGGTAATTCCGTCGGTCTGTTCGGCAGCGCCGTCATCGGCATCTCCACCGTCGCCCCCGTCTACTGCCTGACCTCCACGCTCGGCTCCACGGCCGGCGAGGTCGGGTTGCAGATGCCCGCGATCTTCCTCGCCGGGTTCCTGCCGATGCTGCTGGTCGCCTTCGCGTACCGGGAGCTCAACAGGGTGATGCCGGACTGCGGCACCTCCTTCACCTGGACGGTGAAGGCCTTCGGGCCCCGGCTCGGCTGGATGTGCGGCTGGGGCCTGGTGGTGGCGACGATCATCGTCCTGTCGAATCTGGCCGGCGTCGCCACCTCGTACTTCTGGCTCCTGGCGGGCGAGCTCACCGGCAACGAGGCGATCGCCGCACTCGACGACAGCAAACCGGTCCACATCCTGACCTGCCTCGCCCTGATCGCCCTGGCGACCCTGGTCAGCTACCGGGGCATGACCGCCACCAAGGGCGTCCAGTACGCCCTCGTCGGCCTCCAGCTCGTCGTGCTCGCGCTGTTCGTCGTGATGGCGTTCGGTAAAGCGGGCAGCGGCCTGCCCGAGTTCGCGGGCGGCCTCGACTTCTCCTGGTCCTGGTTCAACCCGTTCTCGGTCGGCTCCTTCGCCGCCTTCACCGCGGGCCTCTCGCTGTCGATCTTCATGTACTGGGGCTGGGACGCCTGCCTGACCGCCAACGAGGAGACCTCCGGCAGCGAGAAGACGCCCGGCCGGGCCGCCCTCATCGCGATGGTCGTCCTCGTCGGCTCCTACCTGGCCACCGCCGTCGCCGCCCAGATGGCCGTCGGCTCCGGCGACAAGGGCCTGGGCCTCGGCAACCCTGAGACCTCCGACAACGTCTTCGCCGCCCTCGCGGGTCCCGTCATGGGCCCCGTCCTCGGCATCCTGCTCTTCGTCGCCGTCCTCGCCTCCGCCACCGCCAGCCTCCAGACCACCTTCATCCCGGTCGCCCGTACGGTCCTGGCGATGGCCGCGTACGAGGCCCTGCCGTCCTCGTACTCCCGCGTGCACCCCCGCTTCAAGAGCCCGGGCCGCGCGACCGTCCACGCGGGCGTGGCGACCGGCATCTTCTACACGGTGATGACCCTGGTCAGCGAGCACGTCCTGGTCGACACGATCTACGCGCTCGGGCTCATGATCTGCTTCTACTACGCGCTGACGTCCTTCGCCTGCGCCTGGTACTTCCGGCGCGACCTCACGAAGTCGGTGCGCGACGCCTTCTTCAAGGGCGTCTTCCCGCTCCTCGGCGGGGCGCTCCTGACCGCCGTCTTCGGCAAGACCCTCTTCGACATGTGGGACCCGGCCTACGGCAGCGGCTCCTCCGTCTTCGGCGTCGGCTCGGTCTTCGTGATCGGCGTAGGCCTGCTCCTGGTCGGCTTCCTGATCATGCTGGCCATGCAACGCCGCAGCCCCGCCTTCTTCCGCGGCGAAATCCTCAAGAAGGACACCCCGCCCCTGACGGTCCAGGACTGACCCAGCCCCCTCGGCCGGCGGGGCCGCCCTGAATACCCCGTCCCGTGAGGCGGCGGGGCCGCCCGCACCCCACCCCCCAGCCCCCTTGGGCGGCGGGGCCGCCCCCCGGGGGCGGAACGGGCGGGCAAGGGGGCGGCCCCCGGCGATGCCGCACAATGCACCCCGCCCCACCTGCACCTCCGTACCCCCCCGGCCCTACCGCCCCACCCCCACGAACACCGGATTGGTGAAGGCCACCAGAGCCCCCGGCATCCCCTGACCCCCCTGGCCCCCCACCGCCCCCCGCACCTCCGCCCGCACATACCTCACGTACGACGCCCTCGTCACCCAGGACACCCCGTCCCCCGCCCCCGTACGCACCGTCCCCTGGTCCGTCACCAGGTGCGTGGTCGCGTCCGCCGCCGCACCGGTGACGGACAGCCGGACCGTCACCACGGCGTCGTCCGCCACCGCCAGCCGCCCGCCGAGCGTGGCCGACTCCCCCCGCGGCCCGGTCACACTCAGCGAGAGCGACACCGCCGAGGACGCGGCGACGTACGACCGGCCGGCCCGGATTCCCGCCAGTACCGCCGTCCGCGACAGATCGTCCGCCAGGACGACCGTCTGCGGGTGCCCCACCCGGTCCGGGTCCCGGTGCGCGTCGCTGCTGCCCATGGCGGGCACCCACCGCCCGCCCGCGCCCAGCGTCTTGTCCCACGCCTGCAAGGACACCTCGTCGTCCGGCGTGTACGGCCCGTTCCACACCTCCACCGCGTCCGCTTCGGCGAAGCCGAACTGCCAGCCGCAGCCCAGACACGAGGCATGCGGATGGGCTGGTACCACCAGGCCGCCCGCCCGCCGGATCTCCCGGGCGAACCGCCCGAAGCGGTTGTCCCCGGCCCGGTACCGCCAGTCGATGTGCGTTCCTGGCGCGGTGCCGAGCGCCAGGACGTGGCCGTTGCGGGTGGTGACCTCCTCGCCGGTCAGGACCAGCAGGTCGTCACCTCCCAGTCCGGCCCAGTGCGCGTGCGAGGAGGGAGTGTTGTGCTCGGTCGTGGCGAGGAAGTCCAGCCCCGCCTCCCGCGCCAGAGCGGCGATCTCGGCCGGAGTGCGCTTGCCGCCCGAGTGCACGGAGTGGAGGTGGCAGTCGCCGCGGTACCAGGCCCGCCCCCTGCCCGCCGCCCGCTCCGGCGGGTACACCGGCCGCGGCGTGGGCGCCGTCGGCCCCGGTACGAGCGTGATCGTCACGGTGTACGGCAGGCCCTCGGGCGCCACCGTGTACGGCGCCAGCGCCACGTGCCAGGTGCCGGGGCGGACCGGGCCCGGCAAGTAACCGGGGGTCGCCGCGTCGCCCCGGATGAAGAACTCCGTGCGCGCCCCGCCCGACCAGCCCCTGAACCCCCGGCCGCCCAGCGCCGTGCCCCGCTCGTCGAAGACCCCGAGGTCGAGGGCGTTGCCCGGCGTCCCCGGCGGGGCGGGCGGACGTGCGTAACCGTAGGAGACGCGCAGCTCGCGGATCCCGCGCGGTACTTCGAAGGGCAGGTGGACGAAGTCCGGTGCCCCCGGCGGCAGCGTCCCGGTCACCGTCCGGCTCATCGGGGCGCCGGAAGAGGCGTCGGAAGGGGCGCCGGAGGGGCCGACGGAGGAGCCACCCGAAGCGGCACCGCCCGGACCGCTCCCCGCCTCCGCCCGCGCGAAGCTCACCGTCCCGAGCGTGAGCGCGGCCGCCGCACCCGCCGTGAACAGGGCGCGGCGGCTCGTCGGACCGGGAGCGGCGGACTCGGCCGGGACATCGGATCGCGTCATGGCCCGGGACTCTGCCGCTCCTAGGTGGTGCGGCGGTTGCGGCGGACCAGCCACAGGATGACCAGCACCAGCACGATCAGTGCGAGCACACCGAAGACCAGACCGATGATGAGCCCGATACCGAAGCCCTTCTTCTTTTTCTTCTTCTTGGGCTTGGACTTCGAGGTGACGGCGGTCTCGGCGGCGCCCGTCTGCGCCTGCGCGCCGGCGGCGGCGACACCGCTGCCGACACCGGCCGCCGTCAGCACCGCCGTCGACGCCCCGGACGCACCGGCCGCGCTCACCGTCACCGACCGGGGCGTCGCCGCCGCGGCCGAGGACAGTGACATCGCCGGCGCTCCAAGGAGCAGCGTGCCCGCCAGCAGGAATGTGGTGGTCCTGGTACTCATGCGCATGGTGTCGCGCCCTTCCCCGTCCGTGCCGGGCCCCCGTGGACCTCTCGGCTTTCGGCACCGTACGCCCTAGCGTGTGACGGCCGACAGGCACCCGACACAGGAGGTTGTATGCGGATCGCGGTCACCGTCTTCCTGACGGACGAGACGATCACCCCGGTACGGCTGGCGAAGGAGCTGGAACAGCGCGGTTTCGCCGGGCTCTACCTGCCCGAACACACCCACATCCCGGTCAGCCGCCACTCGCCCTACCCGGCGGGCGGTGACCTGCCGCGCGAGTACGGACGGACCCTCGACCCGTTCGTGGCACTCGGCCAGGCGGCGGCCGTCACCGAACGGCTCGGCCTCGGCACCGGGATCACGCTGGTCGCCCAGCACGACCCGATCGACCTGGCCAAGCAGATCGCCACTCTCGACCACCTGTCCGGCGGCCGGTTCACCCTCGGCGTCGGCTTCGGCTGGAACCGGGAGGAGGCCGCCGACCACGGCGTGCAGTGGACCACCAGGCGTGAGCGGGCGCGCGAGCGGATCGCGCTGATGCGCGCCCTGTGGAGCGAGCAGCCGACCGCGTACGAGGGCGAGTTCGGGTCGGTCGAGGCCAGCGAGGCACACCCCAAGCCGAAGGGCGGCGCTCCGCGCGTGCTCGTCGGCGGGGCCGCGGGGCCCAAGCTGTTCGACCACATCACGGACTACGCGGACGGCTGGCTGCCCATCGGCGGGCGCGGTCTGGGCGAAGCCGTCCCGGTGCTGCGCGGGGTGTGGGAGGAGGCGGGGCGCGACCCCAAGGACCTCCAGGTCGTGCCGTACGCGGTACTGCCGAGCCCCGGCAAGCTGGCGCACTACGCGCAGTTGGGCATCGAAGAGGTGGTGCTCCAGCTGCCGCCCGCCGGGGAGGACGAGGTACTGCGCACACTGGACGCGTACGCGCCGTACCTCTGAGGCGGCCGCAGGGGGTGCCGTACCTCTGAGGCGCCCGCAGGGGTACCGCGGGCCCGCTACCTCACCGGTCCCGCGTACGCGCCCCCTGTCGGCTACATCACCGGACCCGCGTACGCGCCCGCCGTCGCCGGCAGGAACGGCACCAGTGCGTCCCAGCGGGCCATCTCGCAGCCGTCCGTCCGGCTGAAGCGCGCGTCCACCGGGCGGCCCGCCCACGTGCCCGTGACGTGGGCGGTCGCCGGACCGCCGTACTGACCCGTGCAGACCGAGTCCGGCGGCACCGGGGCGAACGGGCCCCTGCCCCACACCGTCGCCCCGTCCAGGTGCGCGCAGGCGCGCCCCGGCTCGCGGTGGCTGCCGCCCGACGGGTGGCAGCGCAGCTCGTACGTGCCGTCCCGGCCGGGGACTCCGGTCCGCGCGACGGTCAGGGTGAGGCGATCCTCCCCGCCCCCACCGGAGTCGGCGGGCGGACCGGCGGGCGACACCGTGCCGAGCACGGCCAGCAGCGGAAGGACGGCGGTGGCGAAACGACCGGGCATGCGAGGCTCCTGCGGGGTGGGGGGTGTGGCCCGTCTAACGCCCCCGCGCCCCGAATGTCACGCGCACCTCGAACGTATCCTCGGGGGATGACGAGCTCCGCAGCGCAGCCCACCGGACCTGCCGGCACGCCCCCGACCGAGAACTCCATGCGCCGCGCCCTCAAACGTGCCCGGGACGGCGTCGCCCTCGACGCCGGCGAGGCCGCCGTCCTCCTCCAGGCACGCGGCGAGCAGCTCACCGACCTCTGCGCGTCGGCGGCACGCGTGCGCGACGCGGGACTCGAAGCCGTGGGGCGGCCGGGCGTCATCACGTACTCCAAGAAGGTCTTCATCCCGCTCACCCGGCTCTGCCGCGACAAGTGCCACTACTGCACCTTCGTCACCGTGCCCGGGAAGCTGCGCCGGGCCGGGCACGGCATGTACCTGTCGCCGGACGAGGTGCTGGAGATCGCCCGCGCCGGTGCGGAAATGGGCTGCAAGGAAGCACTGTTCACGCTCGGCGACCGGCCCGAGGAGCGGTGGCCCGAGGCCCGTGAGTGGCTGGAGGCGGAGGGGTACGACGACACCCTCGCCTACGTGCGGGCCATGGCGATCCGGGTCCTCGAGGAGACCGGTCTGCTGCCGCACCTCAACCCCGGCGTCATGACGTGGACCGAGCTCCAGCGGCTCAAGCCGGTCGCGCCCTCGATGGGCATGATGCTGGAGACGACCGCGACCCGGCTGTGGAGCGAGCCCGGCGGCCCGCACCACGGCTCCCCGGACAAGGAGCCCGCGGTCCGGCTGCGGGCCATCGAGGACGCGGGACGCTCCAACGTCCCCTTCACCACCGGCATCCTCATCGGCATCGGCGAGAACTACGAGGAGCGCGCCGACTCCCTGTTCGCGCTGCGCAGGACAGCCAGGGCGTACCACGGCATCCAGGAAGTCATCGTCCAGAACTTCCGTGCCAAGCCCGGCACCGCGATGGGCCGGATGCCGGACGCCGAACTGGAGGAGCTGGCCGCGGCCATCGCCGTCGCCCGGCACATCCTCGGCCCGTCCGCCCGCATCCAGGCCCCGCCGAACCTCGTCGACGAGGAGTACGCGCTGATCATCGGCGCGGGCATCGACGACTGGGGCGGTGTCTCCCCGCTCACCCCGGACCACGTCAACCCCGAGCGCCCCTGGCCGCACATCGACCAGCTCGCCGAGCGGACCCGCGCCGCGGGCTTCGACCTGCGCGAACGGCTCACCATCTACCCCGAGTTCATCCAGCGGGGCGAGCCGTGGCTGGACCCCCGGCTGCTGCCGCACGTGACCGCGCTCGCGGACCCCGCCACCGGGCTCGCCCGCGAGGACGCCACCCCCGCCGGCCTGCCCTGGCAGGAGCCCGACGAGGCGTTCACGGCAGCCGGGCGCACCGACCTGCACCGCACCATCGACACCCAGGGACGCACCGGCGACCGCCGCGAGGACTTCGACGCGGTGTACGGCGACTGGGAGGCGCTGCGCGAGGCGGCGGCGCCCGGGATGGTGCCCTCGCAGATCGTCGGCGACATCAGCCGCATCGACGGCGAGGTGAAGGCGGCGCTGACGCAGGCGGCCGACGACCCGACGAAGCTCACGGACGCGCAGGCGCTGACGCTGCTGCACGCGGAAGGACCCGCGCTCGACGCGCTCTGCCGGATCGCCGACGCCCTGCGCAGGGACGTGGTCGGTGACGACGTCACCTACATCGTCACCAGGAACATCAACTTCACCAACGTCTGCTACACCGGCTGCCGGTTCTGCGCCTTCGCCCAGCGGCGCACCGACGCCGACGCCTACACCCTCTCGCTGGACCAGGTCGCCGACCGGGCCGCCCAGGCCTGGGACGTCGGCGCCGTCGAGGTGTGCATGCAGGGCGGCATCCACCCCGACCTGCCGGGCACCGCCTACTTCGACATCGCACGCGCGGTGAAGGAGCGGGTGCCGGACATGCACGTGCACGCCTTCTCGCCCATGGAGGTCGTCAACGGGGCGACCAGGACCGGGCTTTCGTTCCGCGAGTGGCTCCTCGCCGCCAAGGAGGCCGGACTCGGGTCGATTCCCGGCACCGCCGCCGAGATCCTCGACGACGAGGTCCGCTGGATCCTTACCAAGGGCAAGCTGCCGACGGCCGAGTGGACCGACGTCATCCAGACCGCGCACGAGGTCGGACTGCGGTCCTCGTCCACGATGATGTACGGGCATGTGGACCAGCCCCGCCACTGGCTCGGCCACCTGCGCACGCTGGTGCGCATCCAGCAGGCCGCCCTGGCCAACAACGTGGCCGGCTTCACGGAGTTCGTGACGCTGCCCTTCATCCACACCAACGCGCCCGTGTACCTGGCCGGGATCGCCCGCCCGGGTCCGACGGTCCGCGACAACCGGGCCGTCACCGCCATGGCCCGCCTGCTGCTCCACCCTTACATCACCAACATCCAGACCAGCTGGGTCAAGCTGGGGGCCGAGGGCGCCGCCGAGATGCTGCGCTCCGGGGCCAACGACCTCGGCGGCACGCTGATGGAGGAGACCATCTCCCGGATGGCCGGATCGAGTTACGGCTCCTACCGCTCCATCCAGGACCTGATCGCGATCGCCGAAGCGGCGGGCCGGCCCTCCCGCCCCCGTACGACGCTGTACGAGGACGTGCCCGAGGAGCGCGTCGCCACCGCGCGCGCCTCGGACGGGCATCTTCCGGAACTGCTCCCCGTGCTGGGCGACTGAAAGGCCGTCACCCCGGCGGAACCAACGGCAGGGAAAGGGGCGTCGTCGCAGGTGCGGCGACGCCCCTTCGGTCTGCCGCAGAGCACGGACGCCCGGCATCAAGAACGCGTAAAGACTGCCGGAGTCCGGCAATGACGAATGTCAGTGCGGTGTGCGACTCTTCCGGTACGTCGACGGGCGGGCGCACACGGGGGAAGGAGTGGGAATGTCACTGTTCCTCGGGCTCGGCATCGCGGGTCTGGTGCTCCTGGTCCTCGCGCTGGTCCTCGACGGGCTGCTGGAGGGACTGTTCGGCGGCTTCTCCGCACTGGAGGGGCTGTTCGACGGGCTGATCTCCCTGCCGGTCGTCGCCGGATTCCTCGCGATGCTCGGTTTCGGCGGTGCGATCACGCTGGGTACCACCGGCCTCGGTGCCGGCGCCGCGACGGGGGTCGGCGCCGTGACCGGGGTCGGTGCTGCCTGGCTGACCTGGAAGTTCACCCGCGCACTGATGCGGGACCAGACCGATGCGACCCCGCGCGGGGAAGACCTCGTCGGCACGTCGGCGTCGGTCGTCACCGCCATCCCGGCCGGCGGGTACGGCGAAGTGCTGGTGCGCCTGGCCGGCCAGCCGGTGAAGTACGCGGCGAAGAGCGAGACCCCGGTGGCCCGGGGCGCGGAGGTGTGGGTGGAGGCGACGCTGTCGTCCACCTCGGTCTCCGTACGCCCCGTCGAACGCTGAGTCGCGCCCCCGAAGGACCGCACGCTCCCCGGCGCGGCGCTTTTCCCACCAACCCCTCCTTCACGCACACCACCGCACCACCACCCTGAGGGATTTGCCCATGAGCCCAGTTGTCCTCGCGGTCGCCGGAGTCGTCGTACTCCTCGTCCTGCTCGGCCTCGTCGTCGTCACCCGCTACAAGGTCGCCGGGCCGAGCGAGGCGTTCATCATCACCGGCCGGCGCGGCAAGAAGTCCACCGATCCGGTCACCGGCCGGACCATGACCGACAACAGCGGCCAGAAGGTCGTGGTGGGCGGCGGCGTCTTCGTCGTCCCGTTCGTCCAGCAGAAGTTCACCCTCGACCTGTCCAGCAGGCACATCCCGATCGCCGTGCGCGGCGCGGTCACCCTGCGCGGGGTGAAGGCCAACCTCGAAGGCGTCGCCATCGTCAAGGTCGGCGGCAACGAGGACGCGATCAGGGCCGCCGCCCAGCGCTTCCTCAAGCAGCAGAGCGGCATCGTCGGCTTCACCCAGGAAGTGCTCTCGGGTGCGCTGCGCGCCATCGTGGGCCGGATGTCGGTCGAGGACATCATCAGGGACCGGGCCGCGTTCGCCGGGCAGGTCGCCGAGGAGGCCGAGGCCAGCCTCTCCGGGCAGGGCCTGATCCTGGACGCCTTCCAGATCCAGGACATCACCACCGAGGGCTCCTACCTGGAGGACCTGGGCCGGCCCGAGGCCGCCCGCGCCCGCCAGGAGGCCGACATCGCCGAGGCCATCGCCAAGCGGGCCTCCGAGCAGGCCCGGCTGAAGGCGGCCGAGGAGATCGCCATCGCGGAACGGACGTTCTATCTGAAGCAGGCCGAGATCCGCGTCGAGACCGAGGCCGCCGCCGCCAAGGCGAACGCCGCCGGCCCGCTCGCCGACGCCGCCCGCCAGCAGGAAGTGCTCGCCGAGCAGGAGAAGGTCGCCCAGCGGCAGGCCGCCCTGACCGACCGCGAACTCGACACCAAGGTCCGCAAGCCCGCCGACGCCGCCCGCTACCAGGCCGAACAGGAGGCAGAAGCGCGCAAGGTCAGCCAGGTCAAGGAGGCCGAGGCGGACGCCGAGCGCTCCCGGCTCACCGGTGAGGGCGAGAAGCTGCGCCGTGCCGCACTCGCCGCGGCCGTCCGTATCGAGGGCGAGTCCGAGGCCGCCGCGATCGCCGCCAAGGGTGCGGCGGAGGCGGAGGCGATGCGCAAGAAGGCGGACGCGTTCGCGCAGTACGGCGACGCGGCCGTGATCCAGATGCTCGTCGAGGCACTGCCGCAGGTGGTCGCCAAGGCGGCCGAACCGCTCAGCGCCATCGACAAGATGACGGTGATCTCCACGGACGGGGCCTCCCAGCTCTCCCGCACGGTCACCGACAACGTGGCCCAGGGCTTGGAGCTGCTCAGCTCCACCACCGGCGTCGACCTCGCGGAGCTGCTGAAGGGAATCGCCGCCAAGGGGCAGAGCGGCCCCCGGGTGCCCGGGCAGCCCGCCGCCGCGGGCACGCCGAACGGCCAGATCCCGGTCACGGACTGACCGGACGGCCGGATCCGGGTCACGGCCTGACCGGAGGGGCGGATCCGGCCACGGACCGACCGGACGGCCGGATCCCGGTCACGGACCGACCGGACGGCCGACTGATCGGCTGCCCCGGGCGGTGGGCCGACTGGTGGCCCGACCGATCGACCGTAAATGTCCATAGCCGACCCACTTGTGGCTCTTTGGGACCTGTAAGGGACCTGAGGAGCCACAAGTCGTTCGGATGCCCATCGAGTAGCGTGTCGCGCCATGAGCAGTACAGCCGCCCCCGCCGACACTGCCGGCTCCGCGACACCCCTCTGGGGCCGCGCCGAGCAGCAGGACTTCCGCAGCCGGGTCCGCGGCGCACTGCTCGGCGGAGCCATCGGGGACGCGCTCGGCGCCCCGGTCGACCAGCTGACGCTGAGCGACGTACGCGCGACGTACGGGTCCGCCGGAGTGCTCGACCTGGCACCCGCCCACGGCAGGAGGGGCGCGGTCACCGCCGTCACCCAGCTCACCCTCTTCACCGTCGACGGGCTCATACGGGCCCAGGTCCGCCGCGACACCGGTGCCTGGCACCCGCCCACCGACGTCCACCGCGCCCATCTGCGCTGGTCCGCCACCCAGCACGACTGGGGCCCCGACGAACGCCGCGCCGAGGACGGCTGGCTGGCCCGCGAGGAGTGGCTGTACGTCCGCAGGTCACCCGGCCGTGAATGCCTGCTCGCCCTCCGCGACCCGGTGATGGGCACCCTCGACCACCCGAAGAACCCGGACTCCACCGACCCGGCCGCCGTCGCCCGCTCCGCCCCCTTCGGCCTGCTCGTCGGCTGGGAGCCGCAGCTCGTTCTCCAGCTCGCGACGGAATGCGCCGCTCAGACCCACGGAAGCCCCGCCTCCACCCTCGCCGCCGGAGCGCTCGCCGTCCTCGTGCACGGACTGGCCAGGGGCGAGGGCCCCGCCGCCGCCGTCCAGCGCGCCCTCGCCCTGCTGGCCGCCCGCCCCGGCCACCAGCCCGTCACCGACGCCCTGCACGCCGCGCTGGACGCCGTACGGCAAGGCACACCGACCCCTGAGCGGGTGGCCGCGCTCGGCGACGCCCGCACCCCCGAGGGGGTGCTCGCGGTGGCCCTGTACTGCGCGCTCGTCGGCGAGGACATCCGGCACGGGCTGCGCCTCGCCGTCAACCACGACGGGGCGTCCGCCACCACCGGCGCCCTGTGCGGGGCCCTGCTCGGCGCCCTGCACGGCGAGACGGCGCTGCCGCCCGGCTGGGTCGTGGAAGTGGAGGGCCGGCCGACCGTGCTCGCACTCGCCGACGACTTCGCGATGGAGATGACCCAGGGTCCCGCCCTGCACGGCCCCACCGCGAGCGCACCGGGCTGGCTGGCCAGATACCCGCGCGCCTGACGGGGCAGCGGTCCGGGTGCCCGCCGAGGACCCGCGCGCCTGACCCGGCAGCGGTCCGGGAGCAGGCAGTGCTCCGGGTGCCCGCCGAGGACCCGCGCGCCTGACCCGGCAGCGGTCCGGGAGCCGGCAGCGCTCCGGGTGCCGTACGAGGACCCCGGCGGTCTCCCGGCCCGTACCGCTCAGCGCATCAGCTCGCCCGCGTTCACCAGCAGCTGCTGCCCCGTGATCGAGCGCGCCCGGTCCGAGGCGAAGAAGACCACCGCGTCGGCGACGTCCCCGTCCGTCGCCATCTCCGGCAGCGCCATCCGCGCGTCGAGCCGCTCCCGTACCCGCGCCTCCGGCACGCCCTCGGCCTGCGCCGCGTACGCCACGAACCCCTGTACAGGCGGGCCCCACATCCAGCCGGGCAGCACCGTGTTGACCCGGATCCGGAACGGGCCCAGCTCGCGCGCCAACGAGTACATCGCCGAGGTCAGCGCCCCCTTCGACGCCGCGTACGCCGCCTGTTCGACCTCGCTCGGGCTGGCGATCGCCGACTGCGTACCGATGCACACGACGGAGCCGCCGCGCTCCTTCAGGGCGGGCAGACAGGCACGGGTCATCCGCAGCGTGCCGAGCAGATTGACGTCCAGGACCTGCTGCCAGGCGTCGAAGTCGGCGTCCCGCAGCCCGCCGAAGTGGGTGTCGTACGCCGCGACGTGCACGATCGAGTCGAGACGGCCGAACCGCTCCACGGCCAGCGCCGCCAGCCGCTCGCAGCTCCGCTCGTCGGTGATGTCGGCCGGCAGATGGGCGGTGCGGGCGCCGTCCGGGTCGAGCTCGGCGGCGGTCTTGGCGAGCCGGGCCTGCGACCGGGCGCCGAGCACGGCGTTCCCGCCGTCGCGCAGCACCGCGGCGGCCACCTGCCTACCGAGCCCCGCACCGACCCCCGACACGACGACGGTCTTTCCCTCGAGGAGCCCCATGCGGTTGCCTCCGGACCCTGGCCGAATGTCTGACGGGGCGTCAGAGTAGGGGCATCGTCCGTGACA
This sequence comes from Streptomyces sp. NPDC058663, assembly GCF_042716745.1. NCBI lineage: Bacteria > Bacillati > Actinomycetota > Actinomycetes > Kitasatosporales > Streptomycetaceae > Streptomyces > Streptomyces sp. NPDC058663. The sequence goes on along the minus strand of NZ_JBHXRV010000002.1, from coordinate 257,470 downwards.
CGGAAGGGAGGTGGCGTCGTGAGCGAGGACACCCGGAGCGAGGTGTACGCGGAGCTGGCGGCCGTCGGACCGTACGGGGTGCGGCCGGGACACGCGCTGATCACCATGGTCGAACCGCACCCCGGCCAGGAGTACGCCTACAACCGCTGGTACGAGGACGACCACTTCATGGCGGGCGCCATGGCCATGCCCTGGATGTACGCGGGACGCCGCTGGGTGGCCACCCGCGACCTCCAACTGCTGCGCAGACCCGCCGCCTCGGCCGTCGCGGACCCGGTCACCGCCGGGTGCTACCTCAGTACGTACTGGATCACCGAGGGCCGCTACGACGAGCACATGAAGTGGACCGTCGGCATCAACAAGCGGCTCAACCGGGACGGCCGCGTCCACCAGGCCCGCACCCATGTCTTCACCGCGTTCCAGGACCACGTGATGACCGTCTACCGCGACGGGGCGGCGGGGCCCCGCGACTTCCACGCCCTGGACCACCCGTACCGCGGACTGGTACTGGAGGTCATCGACGCGCGGAGCCCCGGGCAGCGGGACGAACTGGCCGAGTGGCTGCGCTCCTCGCACCTGCCCGAGCAGCTCGCCGGGTCGACCACGGCGATGGTCACCGTCTTCCGCCCGACCCCGCTGCCCGGAGACCGGATGACGTACGTCAAGCAGGTCGAAGGAGTCGGCACCCGGCTGACGCTGCTGTGGTTCCTGGAGGAGGACCCGCGCGAGCGGTGGGAGGAACGCTTCGGCGGGCTCGGCGACGCCGTGGCGGTCGCGGGGCTCGGCCGGATGGAACTGCTGGCCCCGTTCATCCCCACCGTGGTGGGGACGGACCGGTACGTCGACGAACTGCGCTAGGCGGAGGCGACCGGAGGCGACCGGAGTGGGCCAGGGAAGCTCCGGCCGACGAGTGGCGGCCGGAGGTCGCGCCGGGGCGTGGAGAAAGCCCCCTCGGCCAGGACGGCGGGCCGGTCGAGAGGGCTCCGGGGTGGTGCTTGGGCGTGCGCGACGTGCGCGGGGTCCGCGGGCGCGACGCACACGGTCTCAGCGGCCGAAGGTTCCCTGGCCGACCTCGGCGATGAACGACGTCCACGACCCCGGGACGAAGGAGATCGAGGGACCCTCCGGTGCCTTGGAGTCCCGTACGTCGATGGCGTGCAGTACCGGAGACTTCACTTCGACACACGCGCCGTTTCCGCCGGAGTACGAGGACTTCGTCCACTCGGCCGTCGCGCCCTTGAGAATTGCCATGTCCGTTCCGCCTTCACCAGTCGTTGTGAGCTGCCAACGTTCTTGCTTGGCGTGATCGACGCTACGCCGGAACTCGACTGCCCACAGCGGGCGTTCACTCGACCGGATGGCATATACCGGTGGGTCTTCCACCAGCGCATGCAGAGGGTGTACGGTGCGCGGCCTCAGCCGGACGGGGCCGATGTCGCGTCGCCGTCCCTCGCGGAGGGCGCTCTCGTTCCTCGTGCACGGTGCCGGTTTCAGCCTTCGTGTTCGGCGCTTGCGTACTCCTTGGCGATCTTCTCGATGAAGAGGTGCGAGTCCTCGACGCTCAGTGCCTTCGCGCGCAGGTGCTCGTACATGCCGGTGTACTTCTGCACGTCGGGCGTCTTCTCCAGATAGAGGTCGCTCGTCACGCCCTCGATGTAGACCACGCTGGAGTCGGTCGTCTCGGGGAACTCCAGGATCGCGTAGTGCCCGCTGAGCCCGGTGTGGGCACCCGCCCTGAACGGCAGCACCTGGATGGTCACATGGGGCAGCCGGGCCAGCTCCTGAAGGTGCTCCAGCTGCGCCAGCATGAGGTGCCGGTCGCCGACGACCCGGCGCAGTGCCGCCTCGTCGATCACCGCCCACAGGCGCAGCGGGGAGGTGCTGGTGGTGATGCGCTCCTGCCGGCGCAACCGGACGCCCACCCGCTTCGCCCACTCCTCGGGCGGGTTCTCGGGCAGCGCGCCGGCGATGACCGCCTCCGCGTACTGCGGCGTCTGGAGCAGCCCGGGCACGACCTGGGGCTCGTACACGCGCAGGTTGTCGGCGTCGGTCTCCAGACCGATGTAGACGCTGTACGGGATGTCGCCGAAGGCGTGCCACCAGCCCTGCTGGCGTGAGTCCTTGGCCATCTGCATCAGCGACTCAACGACCCTCGGGTCCTCCACCTCGTAGACCCCGCACAGGTCCCGCACGTCGCGGGGGCTGATGCTGCGACGGCCGTTCTCCAGCCGGCTGATCTTGGACTGGGAGACCAGGAGCCGCTCGGCGACGCCTTCCGCCGTCATGCCTTTGAGCTCTCGGAGGCGACGCAACTCCTGGCCAAGTCGGCGTCGCCTGACGGTGGGATTGACATTGGGGGACGCCACGGAAACTGCACCTCCGGCTGCGTGCTGCGCTTGTCTACTGTTCAGCAGACTGCCACCAACTGGCCTGGCCGCGCGGGTAAACGGCCACACAGGGTGGTGCGACGGGCACGCGTACGACACGCCCGCGACGGCAGCCGGTACGGGCTGCGGCCCCTGGCATGCCGGTGGGGGAAAGACGCGCGGGGCGGCGGCCCGGCCCTCGTCCCGACGGCCGGTCCACTGCCCCGCGCGTGTGCTGCGGCTCCCGAACCGGGTCTTGGGGACTTCGGTGCGGCGATCCTGTGGTGCGTGTTTCTGCCTGTGGTGCGTGTTTCTGTGGGAATGCGTGTTTCCGTGCGCGTGCGTGTTTCAGTGCGCCGCGGCCCGGGCCATGCTGCCGCGGTGCGGCTGCACGGGCACCGAAGTGGCATGCCGTGCTCCGCCGCCCCCGCCGGGCCCCGGGGTGCCCGGAGCGGCGGAGGTGCCGGGTGCGGCACGGCGCGGCGCGGCGGCCACGCCGTTCTGGACGTCCATCACGGCGTGTGCCACGAGTCCGCCCATGGGGTCGTGCCGAATCAGGTCCCGCAGGCGGGATCTGGACGACCGGCCCTCGTTGCCGGGGTACAGGTGCTTGCCGAGTCCGACCGCGTGGGCCAGCGCGGCGAGCGCCGCGGTCCGCGGGTCCGGCGGTACGCCGGTGCGGATCGCACTGTCCAGCCGGGCACGGATGTCCCGGCTGATTGCCGTTTCCGTCGCTTGGTAGCGAGTCGTCGGCAGCACCCCGCACATCTGACCCGATACGGCATGCACCATGCCGCACCGCTCCAGGTGCGCGAGGTAGATCTGGCGCAGCCCCAGCCGGGGCCCGCCGATCCAGTGGACGGCCCGGACCGGGCTGCCGCGACGGCGCAGCAGTTCCAGTGCGGAGTCCAGTGTCGGATCTCCGGTCGGCCGTGGCATCACCACGGCGATACGATCCCCGTCAGGGGCTATCCGTCCTGCCAGAGCCAGCTCCACTAGCTGTGCCCCGGCCAGGCCGAGGTCGAGCGACTGCGGCTGCGCTGTGGTACCCGTTGCCGGGTCCAGAGCGAGCAACAGAAGCTCCTCCGGAATTGTTCTTCGGCTCCTGCCCATCCATGCCTCCCCGCGTGGATGAATGACAGGGTGACCCCTCTCACATTCATCTGTCGAGGGTGCCTGGGTGCTTTGAGCGGGAACCAGTAGGTATGTCGTTCTCGTCTAGCACGTGGGTCCGGTGCTCGTAGCAGGACACTGGTTCATGGATCGGACAACGGGGGCGGGCCCCGTTGCGGTGTGGTGGCGTAGACGTACGCGTTGAGGAGGCATCGGTGGCGGGCGAGTCCCCCGGCAGGTCGGAGCAGCGGAAGTCGTCGGGGGAGACGGCGGGCGAACGAGATCCCCGGCTCGCGGTGTTCCGTGAGAGGACGCCCCAGGCGTCGAAGCCGGTTGCACCGGAGGCGAAGCCGGACGCGTCCGGGGGGTCGGCCGACGGCGCCCCCGACGAGGTTTCCCACGGGGCGGCGGACGCGGAATCCGCCGACACCGCCGGCCGGGACACCCAGCGGGTGGACCAGCCGACCGGCATCTTCAGAACCCGGCCGAGGGCCGCGGAGGGGCCCGCCGGCGAGCGGGAGGCCGGGGCGAAGGACGCCACCGAACCGGCACCGGACTCCGGGGCGGCATCGCGATCGGACTCCGGGGCGGAAGCGGAATCGGGCGGGGTGCCGGAATCCGGGACCGCTCCCGGTGCCGACGAACTGCCCGAGCCCGAAACGGAATCCCGCTCCCAGGACGACGACGGGCCGGAATCCGGGCCGGCGGCCGCGGCCGCCGAGGGCTCTGGGGTCTCCGAGGGCTCCGGGGGCTCCGGGGTCTCCGAGGGCTCCGAGGGCTCCGAGCCGGGCGACTCCCGGCTGCGTGAGGCCGTCGCTGCCTGGGTCGCCACGACGGACGACCCCGAGGCGGAGACCGGAACCGGTACGGACCCCGAGGGCACGGACGGTGCCGGGGGCCGCGGGCCCGCGGACGCTCCGAGCACCCCGGAATCCCGCAAGCGGAACGCGAAGTCGGACGCGGACGCAGGCACCGACGCCGATGCGGACTCGGGCCTGAACTCGCGCTCGGCCTCGGACTCGGCCTCGGCCTCGGACTCGGACTCGGACTCGGACTCGGAGTCAGCCGAGGGGGAGTCCAGCGCGGCGACATCCGCCGCCATCGCCGCTGCCGCGTTCTCGGGCGCCCGCGCCGCCCGTGCGGTCCGTGAGGCCGACGGAGGCGAGCAGGACCGTTCCTCCGAGGTGGCAGGCGCCAAGGGGACGAAGAACGCCGGAGCCAACCCCTCCGGCAGCAGCGGCAGCCCCGCCGACGCCCAGCCGTCGGCCGCGGCTGCCGCCGGCGACCCCGTACCCGATGACGAGGATGCCGCAGAGGCCGAGTCCGCTGGCCCGAAGGCCGCGGGTCCGAAGGCCGCGGGCCCGAAGGCTGCGGCCCCGGAGGTCGTGGCCCCGAAGTCCGCAGAGCCCAAGCCTGCCGGAGCCAAGCCCGCCGGTGCGCGGAGCGGGACCAGTGGCAAGGCCTCGGACGAGGGCGACGGAGGCAGCGACGGCAAGGGCATCGACCAGGCCACCGCCGTCTTCACGACCGTGCGTCCCTCCGCGTCCGAGGTCGACCAGCCGACGGCGATGCTCAAGCTGCCGCCCACCGACCCGCAGGCGCCCAGGGCGCCCAAGGGCGGCCCGAGTTCCAAGGTGGCCAGGCCCGAGTCGGACACGGAGCGCACCAGCACCTTCGTACCGCTCAAGCCCGACGGCGTACGGCCGCCCGCTCCGCCGCGCCGGCCCGGTGCGACGGGGACGAGCGGGGCGACGGGCGCGCAGCAGGGGCGCCCCGGTGCGCCGCTGCCCCAGGCCGGGGCCGGTACGGGGAGTGCCGCGGGGGCACAGGCCGCCGCCACCGGCGGGATTCCGGAGGCGGAGCGGACCAAGCAGCAGCCGCTGCCGCCCAAGCCGCCGCTCGACCTGCTCGCCGAGCTGACCAACAAGCCCGCCCCGCCGGAGACCCCGGTACGGACGACGGTGCGCCGGTTCAAGATCTGGACCCCGCTGGTCCTGCTCCTGCTGGTGGTCTTCGCGGCCGTTCAGATGTTCCGCCCGCTGCCCGATCCGAGGGTCGCGCTCACCGCTTCGCCCTCGTACACCTTCGAGGGCGGCAGCCTCAAGATGCCGTGGCCCGGCGAGGGCCAGTCGGCGATCGAGGTCGAGGGCGTCGGCAGCATGGGCACGGAGGGCGCGCAGCAGCCCAAGCCGATCGCGAGCATGGCCAAGGCCATGACGGCGTACGTGATCCTCAAGGACCACCCGATCAAGGGCAAGGAGAACGGCCCGAAGATCACCGTCGACCAGCCTGCCGAGGATGACGGCAAGAAGGGCGACGAGTCCACGGCGAAGATCAAGAAGGGTCAGGAGTTCACGCAGCGCCAGATGCTGATGATGCTCATGATCCCGTCGGGCAACAACGTGGCGCGGCTGCTGGGGCGTTGGGACGCGGGTTCCGAGGAGAAGTTCCTCGAGAAGATGAACGCCGCCGCCAAGGACCTCGGCATGACCAACACCAAGTACACCGACTCCAGCGGCTTCGACAAGGGCACGGTGAGCACGCCGGTCGACCAGATCAAGCTGGGCCGGGCAGTGATGAAGAACGACGTGTTCCGCGAGATCGTGGACATGCCGGAGGTCGAGATCCCGGGGCTGCCGGGCAAGATCTACAACAACAACAAGATCTTGCTGAGCCCGGGCGTGAACGGCATCAAGACGGGCTCGACGACCCCGGCGGGCGGCAACCTGCTGTTTACGGCGAGCACGATCATCGACGGCAAGGAACGCCGGATCATCGGCGCGGTGATGAACCAGACCACCGGCGCCATCCTCAACGACAAGCTGGACAAGGCGATCTTCGACAGCCTGAAGCTGATCAAGAAGGCGCAGGAGGTCGTGACCTCGGCGCAGGTGGTCAAGAAGGGCGATGTCGTCGGGTACGTGGACGACGGGCTCGGCGGACGGACCCCGGTCGTCGCGACGCAGGACCTCAAGGCGGTCGGCTGGCCCGGCCTCAAGGTGGACCTGGCGGCCGGCCCCGCGGCGGGCAAGACGGTGCCGCACACGGCGAAGGCCGGGGACGTGGTCGGTCAGGTCACCGTCGGCACCGGCCCCGGCCAGGTCCAGGCACCGGTGGCGCTCAAGTCCGACCTGGTGGAACCGGGCTTCGGCGCGAAGCTCCAGCGGCTGGGCTGAGGCCGGGTACGCCGCCGGTGGGAGCGGCCGGTGGCGGGAGCAGGGGATCCGGTGCGGCACGCCGGGCGGGCCGGACCACCGGCCCGCCCGGCGTCCCCGCTTCCCGGCGCCTCGGGCCGCGCCACGCCGGGCCGAACCGCGCCGAGCTGGTCGTGTTACGCCACGCCGCGCCGGGTCGTGCCGCGCCGGGCCGCGCCGAGCGGGGGCGCGTTACGGCACGCCAGGCCGCGCCACGCCGGGTCGTGCTGCGCCGCGCCACGCCGGGGGTTGCGCCGCGCCACGCCGTACCGGGAAAATTTTCGGGCGGAGGCGGTTACCGCCCGGATCACCGGGGTACCTTCCCACCGCACTCCACCCCGGAGCCCCGGTGCGCACGCGCCGGAGCGACCCGAGCGGAGTCAGGTGAATACTCGCCGTGCCGGAATGCCCTCGGCATGCTACGGTTATTCGCAGTTGCAGTTGTGGTTCCCGAAAAGACTTACAAGTGCTCTCCTCGGAATACGAGCGTTTTCCGGTGGGCGCACTTTTCTTTTGTATTTCCGGTGCTTTTCTCCCGGACGGGGTCATCATCGCGCGACGTGGAACACGCACAGTGTGTGTTCTCCGGGTTTTTACCCCGAAGGAGATTTGACATGGCTACTGGTACCGTGAAGTGGTTCAACTCGGAAAAGGGCTTCGGCTTCATTGAGCAGGACGGCGGCGGCGCCGACGTCTTCGCCCACTACTCGAACATCGCCACCTCTGGCTTCCGTGAGCTCCAGGAAGGCCAGAAGGTGAACTTCGACGTCACGCAGGGCCAGAAGGGCCCGCAGGCGGAGAACATCGTCCCCGCCTGATCATCGGCTCCGTGCCTGATCAGCGGTGACAGCGCGGCTGGGACCTGCACCTCGGGTGCAGGTCCCAGCCCGTTTTTGCGCCCGGGAATGAACCGGGGCCGCTCGTTGTTACAACGAGTACGGCCCGAGTTCCCGGGCCATCTTTGCGTTTCATTCATTTCGGCTCGTTCTTGAAATGCGGCCCCTCTGCGGGTCCGGGATTTCCTCGATACGTGCCGGTATCGAGGAGGAATCCCCTGAGTACGAACTATGCCCGCTTCGGTGGAAATCGCGACACCAGTGCCGGAAAGCGTGGAAATGGCAGTGGAAGTGGTAGCGGCTCCGCCCAGCGCGGCTCCGGCGGCCGTACGGGTGGCGGATACGCCGGCGGCAACCGCTCCGGCTCCACCTCGGGCAACCGCTCCGGTTCCGGCACCGGAGGGCGTTCGCGCCGCCCGGTAGCCCTGAAGGGCGAATTCGCCCTCCCGGTCACCGTCACCCCCGCCCTGCCCCCGGTCACGGCCTTCACCGAGCTGGACATGCCGGAGAGCGTGCAGCGGGCGCTGGTCACCCAGGGCGTCACCGAGCCGTTCCCGATCCAGGCCGCGACGCTCCCCAACTCCCTCGCCGGGCGCGACGTACTGGGCCGTGGACGCACCGGCTCCGGCAAGACCCTCGCCTTCGGGCTCGCGATGCTCGTGCGTACGGCGGCGTACGGACGCAGGGCACAGCCCAAGGCGCCGCTCGCCATGGTCCTCGTACCGACGCGTGAACTCGCGCAGCAGGTGACGGACGCACTCGCGCCGTACGCGACGGCCCTGCGGCTGAGCACGGCCACCGTCGTCGGCGGCATGTCCATCGGCCGGCAGTCCTCGGCGCTGCGACGCGGCGCGGACATCGTCGTCGCCACCCCCGGCCGCCTCAAGGACCTCATCGAACGCCGCGACTGCCGCCTCGACCAGGTCCGCATCACCGTGCTCGACGAGGCGGACCAGATGGGCGACATGGGCTTCATGCCCGACGTCAACGAACTCCTGCAGCAGGTCCGCCCCGACGGCCAGACAATGCTCTTCTCCGCCACCCTCGACCGCAATGTCGACAAACTGGTGCGCACGTTCCTGTCCGACCCGGTCGTCCACTCCGTCGACCCCTCCGCCGGCGCGGTCGTCACCATGGAGCACCACGTCCTCGAGGTGCACGGCGCCGACAAGCACGCCACCACCATCGAGATCGCGGCCCGCGACGGGCGTGTCCTGATGTTCCTGGACACCAAGCACGCGGTGGACCGCCTCACCACCGACCTGCTCGCCAGCGGCGTCCGCGCGGCGGCCCTGCACGGCGGCAAGTCGCAGCCGCTGCGCACCCGTACGCTCGACCGCTTCAAGACCGGCGAAGTCACCGTCCTGGTCGCCACCAACGTCGCCGCCCGCGGCATCCACATCGACAATCTCGACCTCGTGGTCAACGTGGACCCCCCCACCGACCCCAAGGACTACCTCCACCGCGGCGGCCGTACCGCCCGGGCCGGCGAGTCCGGCCGCGTCGTCACCCTGGTCACCCCCGGCCAGCGCCGCGACTTCTCCCGGCTGCTGCGCGAGGCCGGTGTCACCCCGCAGACGGCCTCGGTCCGCTCCGGCGACGCCGAACTCTCCCGCATCACCGGCGCCCAGGCCCCCTCGGGCGTGCCGCTCCGCGCTCCCAAGGCCGCCGCCGACACCGAGTCCCGCAGCCGCCCCGCCCGGGCCCGCCGCTCCCCGGCCCCCTCCCGGGGCCGCCGCGAGTCGGCGGAGCTGGCAGCGGCCCGCAAGGCGGCGGCGGTGCGCAGGGCCTCCTGACCCCGCGCGCACCGCACCCCCCGGACACCACGAAGCCCCCCGGACGATCACGTCCGGGGGGCTTCGCGTCCGTGCCCCCGGCAGGATTCGAACCTGCGACACCAGCTTTAGGAGAGCGACCCTCAGGGCACACGGCCCATCCATGTATGGTTTCACCCTTCCAGGAGGGCTTTCGGCCCTGCGGGATCAGCGTGGGAGACGTGTCCGGTCGAGACCGGAAGCCGCGTGAAATAGCAGGTCAGGGACGTTGCGTGACCTCGATGAGGCAATCGCGGCAGCCCTCCCCTGGCCCTTCCTGTCCCGAGCTTCCCTGATCCGTCTGCGCCCTTCTGTCCCCCGCCTGTCCCCCGCGTCCCCCTCCGTCCCCCGCTCGTCCCCCGCAGAGGGTCCGAGCTCGGGAGCTATGCCCCATCGGCAACAGACGTGCTGGTCATGCCGGCGAAACGTTTCGAGGAGTGCCGCAATCACTTCGTTCTCGTCAGGGCTAAGCGGTGCCTATGCAGCGCCTACGAAACCGGACAGTTGGCAGGAGCGCGGTACTTCTTCCGGGTTCAGGCCGCTTCCTCGCTGCCCCGCTCGTGCTCCGGAATGGTGATGACGCGACCGTCCCTGAGTGTCCTCTCGAACTGTCTGACCGTGTGCCTGACGGGGGACTTACGCTTCTCGTCCCCGGCTGGCTGGGGGTCTTCGGCCTGCGTGGGTTCCGGGGAGGCGTCGAGGCCGGTGGGCCACTGGCCCTCGTTGAGGGCCGGTTCTTCGACGCGGTTGGCCTCCCTGGCGAGGGCTTCACGTGCCATGACGGTAAGGATCGCTCCGCCGATGGTGATGAGGACTCCGCCGACGGCGCGGATCTTCGGCTTGTGTTTCTCGTAGCGGCTCTTTATGCCCGCGGTGGCCGGGGCGGTCTCGGCGGTGGGGGAGGCGGTCTCGCCGTCCTCTGCGGAGTCAGTCACGGGGACAGATTTACCGGGACAGCCGCTCCGCTGTCAGGCGGTCGCGCAAAGTCGTCCCAGCGGAGGACGGCTGGCCCCGTCTGGCGGCCTGGGACGGGGGCGTGTGCTGCTCAGGCGGGGAGGAACATCCGCTGTGTGGCGATGTCCCAGGTGCACAGCGCGTAGAGGCGGTTGAAGTCGTGGTCGGCGCCGGGGTCGTCGGCGTTGCACTGTTCGTATCCGTTGGGGCCCATGCGCCAGTAGAAGCCGTACTCCTCGCATTCTTCCTGGCCGGGGTACTTGCCGGTCCAGATGGTGTTGCAGTCGGGGTGGCAGTTGTACCGCTGCCCCCCGGTGAGGGCGCAGCGGGCTATGTCGCAGTGGTCGGCGTGGAAGGTGTGGGGTGGTGTCAGGCAGTCGGGGCAGTGGTCGCCGGGCGTGGCGGGGGTGGGGATGGGTGTGGCTGTGGTGAGGCTGCCGGTCCACAGGTTGATGAGGGAATGGTCCAGTTCTTGGGTGTCGGCGATGGTGTGGAGGCCGAGGGTGCGGTGGATGAGTTCGCGGAGGAGGGGGGTGGAGAGTTGGGCGGTTGCCCAGTGGAGGGTGACGCCGTGGGTGGGGTGGCGGGTGGTCCAGGTGGTGCGGAGGCGAGTTGAGGTGGTGAGCTTTATTGCAGGGTTTTGGGTGATACGGGTGATGTGTGCTCCGTGATTTTTCAGCCATTTTTGGCCTTGTTCGGCGTAGAAGCGTGTGAGGGTTCGTCGTGCTTTGTCGGGGTTGAGGGCGTGGCTGCGGTGGAGGTGGATCTCGCTGCGGTTGGGGGTGAAGTGGAATCTGGTGGCGGGCTTGCTGTCGGGGCTGTCGGGGATGATGCGGAGCTTGTGGGGGTGGCCGAAGAGGTGGAAGGTCTCACCTTGTGCGAGGTGGAGGGTCGGGTTCGCGGGGGTGGTTTCGGCTATGTGGGTGAGGCGGCGGTAGATCCAGGCGCGTCGGCGTTTGGCGAGGTCGATGGCTTCGGTGTCGGTGGTGCCGTGGGGGGCTCGTACGACGACGTCGGCTTGTGCGGTGACGTAGAGGTCGAGGGTGGTGCGGTTGGTGGTGCGGATGGTGAGCGGTGCCGCCGGCGGTGATGGTGCGTTCCTGGGGCTGGGGCATGGGGTTCTTTCTGTGGGTGGGGTGGGAGGGGGTGGTGCCCCCTCCCTTGTTATCTACATTCTACTAGGGGTGCGGGGAGGGTCAACCTCCCCGATGCCTTTCACCAGGTCAGTCGTACAGCCCTCGTGCGACTGCGGACCGCACCGCCTCCACCTCGGCGGCCAACCCCGCCTGCGCCGCCTCCAGCCTGGCCCGGGAGACCTTCAGGGCCTTCGTGGTCTTGGCGAGCTGCTTGGCCTGCACCGTCCTCAGTGCGGTCAGCCGTTCCACCTGACGCCGATGGTGTTCCACCTGGGCCGCCCTGATCTCCGCTCGCGGCCTCCGCTCCCGCCCGGCCGCCGGCCCGTACTGTCGGGGCTTCATCCGCTCGGCGGCGAAGTCCAGGAACTCTTGCCGGGGAACGAACTTCACCGGCTTCGCGTGAGTCCCGGTCAGCAACGCGATCTTCGGGAAGTCCTCGTGCCGGGCTGCCCAGTTGGAGACGGTGGCACGGACGACGCCTATGAGTTTCGCGGCTGCGCTGAGGTGGATCAGCTCGTTCTCGCGACCGATGAACTCCGGGCGGAGCCAGGTCCCCGTGCCGTGGGTGCTGTTCGTCACTTCGCGTCCGCCGCGTTCTGGTTGTCCAGGAGGGACAGGAGGAAGGCGAGGTCGGAGGCGGCTTCGGTGAGCAGTGCAGCCGCGGCAGCTCCGAGCCTTCGGTCCTCGTCGGCCTGCGCCTGGTCCACGCATTCCTCGGGGTCGTGGTTGCAGTCGACTTCGGCTACGACGAGGCCTTCTGCGGTGACGATGCTGTGGTGCGTCCGCACCGCCTGCGGGCTGGTGTCCTCGACCTCGTTGCCGGTCTCGTCCCAGGTGACGGAATCGGTAAACAGGGTGGGCAGAGCTGCTGCGCTCAGGCGGGCACGGATGCGGTCGATGCGGGCCCGGTTCTCGTCGGCCTGCCCACCCCAGAGGGCGTACTGCTTGGGGGTGGCGTACCAGTAGTAGCCGCTGCGGTGATGCAGGGAAGTAGTGGTGAAGTGCTTTGTTCCCAGGAGTGAGCGCCACGTGTTGGCGGTCTGGAGGACCAGGGTGCCTTCGGCGCGCATGGTGTCGATGAGGCGGGTGGTGGCGGACACGTGGGCGGTGTTGATGTCGCGGATGTGCTGGTAGGCCTGCGGGTCGTAGCCGGTGGTCCACAGGGTGCGCAGGGCGAGGTCGAACCGCTGCATGGGGTGGTCGTGGGCGGTGAGGACGTTCAGAATGTCGGTGCGGGTGGGCTGGTGCATGGCGCTGTTCTCCGGTGGTGGTGAGGGGCGGCCCGGCGTCGTGCGCGGGGCCGCCCCGGTGGCGAGGTGAAGGTCAGGCGGCTTCGGCTTCGGTGGCTGTGGCGCTTCGTTCGTCCTCGGCCTTGCGGGCTGCGTCGTCCATCTCCCGGCGCTTGGCGAGGATTTCGGTTTCGATCTCACTGAGCGCGTAGCCGTGGTTCTTCAGGAGTTCGAGCCACACGGCGGTGGCCCGGTCGGGGATGTCCCAGTGCCGGTCACTCATGTGTTCGTGCTCGAACATCGCCGCGACCTGGGCGAAGAGCAGCCGCCAACGCCTCGTCCTGCCGGTGCGGTTGATGAGCGGCTGGAATGGCTTGGACACCCGGTTCCACTGGGTGAGGTCGTGGTTGGGGTCCTCGACCTTGAGGAAGCGGGACATCAGGTCGGTGCGGTGGCGGGTGAGGTAGCGGGAGTATTCGTGTGAGGTGCCGGTGATGACGTCGAGGATCAGCGCCCACATGTCGTCCGGGGCGTCGCCGGGCTTGTCGCACAGGGCGGTGATGAACTCCTGGCGGACCTCTCGGGCCGAGCGCCACGCCTTGTTGTAGCGGATGACCTTGCGGCGGGCTTCCTTCGCGAGTTCCTTGGCCTTGGCGTCGGTAGTGCCGTCGGCGCCGGGAAGTTCGTGCTGGTGCTTCTTGTAGTCGGCGCACAGCCACGTCACGTCCGGCTCGCGGGGGTGGAGGGCGGCGGCGTGGCCGGGGCAGCGGGCGTGGACGTCGGCGGTGAGGGGTGTGCCGAGCTGGGAGAGGAGGTCTTCCAGGGGGCGGGCGGGGCTGTCGCGCCAGCTCCACTTCCAGTCCAGGAGCGTGACCCCGGACGCGGTGAGTTCGGCGAGGAGCTGTACCCGGCGTGCCGTCTCGGCCTTGCGCTCGCGCAGCTCGGCCATGGTGTGCGCCCAGTTCCCCCCGGCCCAGCCGTCGGCCTGATCGCGGCGCTTGGCGAGGGTGAGCTTGCGGTGGGCTTCGGCGACGGTCTCCACTTCCTGGAAGTCGGCCAGCTCCAGGAGGTCGAAGTCGGCGTTGATGCCCTCCTTCAGACGGGCGTCGGTGAGCTGGGCGGCCTTGTCGGCGGCGGCCATCTGTGCGGTGGTGATGCCGATGGTGCGGGCGTGCTTGTCGCGTACGGCCGGCGGGAGGTCCATGAGGGAGAGCTGGCGGGCGGCGTCGATGTAGTCGCGGGCGTGTGCGTCCTGGCGGTGCTTGTTCTCCAGGACGGACAGGGTCAGGGCCTGGTCGTCGACCCCGGTGAGGTCGTCGCGGATGAGGGCGGGGACCAGCCGGTAGGGGCGGCCTTCGGCCTTGGCCTTGTCCGCGGCGAGGACGGCGGCCCTGTTGCGGCGCTGCCCGAAGACGATGCCGAGACGGCCTTCGTTGTCGCCGGTCTGGGGGCGCAGCAGCAGAAGGGACTGCACGCCGACCTCTTCGACGGACGCGATGAGGTCCGGGTCCGGTTCGGTGCCGTCTGCCTGGCCTTCCTCGTGGTGGCGGCGGTGGTTGTAGGGGTCGACGATCAGGTCGTACGGGTCGACCCAGGCGAAGTGGCCGGTGAAGCCGGGGATCGAGGTGGCGGGGTCGGTGGGGGCGGTGCTGGTCATGGTGGTGGTCCCTGGTGGTGGGGGTGGGGGGGGCCGGGGGTGGCCCCCCCCCCGGTAAGAGTGGGGGGTGGAGCCGGGGTCATATAAAAAAAAAAAAAACCACCCCACCCCAAAAAAAAAAAAAAAAA